>JAIPBW010000027.1 GCA_021738505.1 Bacteroidales bacterium
TGTCCGATAAAAATTAAAAAACATGGCAGAAAAGCCAAAAGCATATTTAAATATGGATTAACCTATCTTGCTAAAGTGTTATTCTCTAACGATTTGAATGCATTTAAAAAGTGTTGTAAATTTTTGTCATGTACTTAGATATTTTTGATAAAATTTTATGTAGGTTTGACACATAATCATGAAGATATGTCACAAAAAAAGAAGCTTTTTTTATTGGATGCTATGGCTCTTATTTACAGGGCTTATTATGCACTAAACAAAAATCCCAGAATTAACTCCAAAGGTTTAAACACTTCAGCAATTTTAGGTTTTGGCAATTCGTTAATGGAAGTATTGCAGAAAGAGCAGCCCACCCACATTGGAGTTGCATTCGACACGATGGCTCCCACGCAGCGGGCAGAAGGGTATGAAGATTATAAGGCAAACCGTGAAGCGTTGCCGGAAGATATCGCCACAGCTTTACCTTATATTTTTCAAATGCTTGAAGGTTTCAACATTCCCATTTTGTTTGAAGATGGATATGAAGCCGATGACATTGTCGGAACGATTGCCAAAAAGGCCGAAAAAGACGGTTTTGAGGTATATATGATGACCAGCGACAAGGATTTCGGACAGTTGGTGTCGGAAAATATCTTTATGTACAAACCGGCCAGGATGGGCAATAAAGCTGAAATCCTGGGTGTGGAGGAGATTTGTAAAAAATACGAAATTCAACAGCCCGAACAGCTTATTGATATTCTCGGACTCTGGGGTGATGCCTCGGATAACATTCCGGGAATACCCGGCATCGGAGAGAAAACAGCAAAGCAACTCGTAAAACAATACGGTAGTGTAGAAAACCTGATTGAGCATGCGGATGAATTAAAAGGGAAGCAAAAAGAAAATGTTCTTGAATATGCTGAACAGGGAAGAAAGTCAAAAGAACTGGCCACGATTATAACAGATGTTCCTGTAAGTTATGATCCGGAAGATCTGGAATTAAGCAAGCCAAATTTTGACGAGCTAAACAAACTCTTCGACGAACTGGAGTTTCGTCAATACAAAAAACGTGTTTCGGATTTGTTTAGTGATGCCGGAGCTTCTTCAAACGGAGAGCCGGATTTGTTCAGTGAAAGTGGCGACACAGCAGCAAGCCAACGTAAAACCATTGAAAGCGAAAAGCATGATTATAAACTTCTTCAGGAAGAAAAAGATATCAAAGAACTGATTGAAAAGCTGGAGAAAAACGGGAGCTTTTGCTTTGACACGGAAACATCAAGCCTGGAAGCCACGCAAGCTGAGCTTGTCGGTATATCTTTCAGCATAAAAAAAGGAGAAGCCTGGTATATCCCTTTCCCGAAAGATCAGAAGGAAACAAAAGACAAACTGGAAATATTCCGGTCATTATTTGAAGACAATCAAACCGAAAAAACAGGACAAAACCTGAAATATGATATCACCGTATTAAAAAACTACGGCCTTGAAGTGAATGGTCCGCTATTTGATACGATGATCGCTCATTACCTTCTGGAGCCGGATATGCGTCATAATATGGATTATCTGGCCGATGTTTATCTCGATTATAAGCCCGTTTCCATAGAAACACTTATTGGCAAAAAAGGCAAAAGCCAAAAAGATATCCGGACTGCAAATATCAATAAAGTAGCGGAATACGCTTGCGAAGATGCGGATATCACTCTTCAGTTAAAACAGGTCTTTGAGCCAAAACTTAAAGAATACAATTTGACCTCGCTTTTCCGGGAGATCGAAATTCCCCTGATCCCTGTTTTAGCATCTATGGAAAAGGAAGGTGTTATGCTGGACACGGATGCTTTAAAAGATATTTCGCAGCGCTTAAACGGAGAGTTGGAAAAAATAGAAGCCAAAATTTATGAATTAGCCGGTGAAAAGTTTAATATAGCCTCCACAAAACAGCTCGGTCAGGTTTTATATGAAAAACTTAAAATTACGGATAAGCCCAAACTTACAAAGACCAAACAATATTCCACTAGTGAAGATGTGCTGCAAAAGCTAAAAAACAAGCATGAAATTGTGGAGTACATTTTGGAATACCGGTCTGTATCAAAATTAAAATCGACTTATGTCGATGCTTTGCCGGAATTAATCAATCCTTATACAGGGCGTCTGCATACGACATTTAACCAAACCATCGCCTCCACCGGGCGGTTAAGTTCCAACAAACCGAATTTACAAAACATACCGATCCGCACGGAACGTGGAAAAGAAATACGCAAAGCTTTTGTTCCACGTGGGGAAGAGTACACCTTACTGGCAGCAGACTATTCACAAATTGAATTGCGCCTGATTGCTGAGCTTAGCCAGGATGAAACTATGCTTAAGGCATTTCGCGAGGGACAGGATATTCACACCACTACTGCCGCTAAAGTTTATAAAGTAAAACCCGAAGAGGTCGATAAAGAAATGAGACGCAAAGCCAAAACCGTGAACTTTGGAATAATCTATGGTATTTCGGCTCATGGATTATCGGAAAGACTGAACATTAAGCGCGGCAAAGCAAAGGAAATTATCGATGCTTATTTTGAGCAATATCCGGCTATCCGCAAATATATGGATGACCAGATTGCTTTCGCGCGTGAGCATGGATATGTCCAAACGTTAAAATCACGTCGGCGCTATCTGCGGGATATTAACTCCAAAAATAGCGTTGTTCGTGGTTTTGCCGAACGAAATGCGATCAATGCTCCTATACAGGGATCATCTGCTGATATGATCAAAATTGCCATGATCAACATCCATAACTACCTTACGGAAAACAATCTGAAGACTAAAATGACTCTTCAGGTGCATGATGAACTTATTTTTGACATGTACAATGACGAGATCGAGACAGTTAAAAATGCCGTCAAAAAATACATGAAAGAAGCTATGCCATTGAGTATTCCGGTTGTTGTAGACATTAACGAAGGGAACAATTGGTTAGAAGCTCATTAGGGAATACTGTTTATTTTCTATTTGTATTTATTAATCTTTGGAATATTGTATACGGCTTTATTGTTATCTGCCTGTCGCATTTTAGCTTTTACTCAGGCACGAGATTTTTATAATGCTCGTAACGATCCAGTATCTGATTAACAAAATTATAGGTCTCTTCCCCTCGACAGTATCCATGTTTTACAACCGGATCGTTATAATATTTGGGCATCGATTTATAGAGCAGAAATGTATCGACTGCATTCCAAGAGTTTGTATCCGCTTCATATTTATGGGCCAATCTACGGGCATCCAATACGTGGCCGAGCCCAACATTATAAGAGGCCAAAACAAACCGTATACGGTCTTCCTTTTCAGCCTGCTTTTTCTCAAACTGCTTTTCCAGGTACTCAAGAAATTTTACTCCTGCTCTAATATTCTGCTCAGGATCGTAGACATTATTCGCGCCGAAACGTCTCGCCGTATTGGGCATCAACTGCATTAAGCCCTGCGCTCCTGCCCAGGAGTCGATCTTTGGGTTAAACCGGGATTCCTGATACACCAAAGAAGCTAACAATCTCCAGTCCCAGCCAATTTCATCACTATACTTTTTAATCAAATCATCATAGCGGGATATCTTACCACCTGATATTGAGTGAAACTCCTGATTTCTTTTATGCGAACTCCTGCTACTGACAAAATATTTATGATACAACATCCTGTAGTCGGCTGTTTCTTTATAATCTCTTAACCACTCATTAATAGATAACCGTAAAGAATCAGCTCCTTTTTTCACAGCCCAGGCCAATTTTTGAGGGAAACTAACCGGAGTTTCAATATCAATATTATCATAATAGGTGCTGTTAACCATGGCCACATGCTCATCGCAAACAGTATAATCGATTTCTCCCTGTGCTACTAATTTCACCAGGTGTTCTGCTTCATAGTCCGATTCAATAATATTTATATCCCCGCCAATCTCATTGGAAAGACTTTCAAGTCGTGAGGCAAAAGAAGAGCCTTTTTGTACATAAACCGTTTTGCCATCCAAATTAAGCTGGTTTCTGATTAATTCCTCTTCAATGCTTCTCGATGTCATTCGCCGGTATCCTTCCGGTTTTCTTTGCACCAAAACCTGTCTGCTTAAGCTATGAGGAACAGTGAAGTCCACAAATTTTGATCGTTCTTCGGTTACTGTCAGGTCAATTCCAATAATATCGCATTCTCCCTGATTTAAACACCTGAACTTATTCGACATACTATTGTCTACTTTTATATCCAATTCTACCTCTAAATAATCGGCATATTTTTGCAGCAATTCGTATTGGTAACCCATTGTTTTGCCCCGGTAAACAAAGTAATTGATCGAATTATAATCCGTAATTGCCACCAACTTATCCTCTTTCAATATTTTTTTCAACTGCTCGGCTTTAACCGTATCTGCCGGTGACATTTCATATTCCTCATCCTGATTTCCCGTATTGAAAGAAAAAATGACTACAATAATTAGGATTAAAGAAAATAGAGCTATTGCTATAGGTTTTTTATACTTATCGAAAAAAATGTTCATGTGTTTCCTCCCTTTTCTATCGTACTAATATACGAATATTTTACACTTATATCAAGCATAAATCTTTCGGATCTAATAATCAGGCCTCTGAGTTATTTATGCATTTAAAAATTTATAAGCAAAAAACAGGTTACATATAATTATCGATAAGATGTGGAACCAGATCAGGCAAAGCGGAGCCTGCTTTTTCTTTCATGATCTTCAGATTCGGGATTTGAATTTCTGCGTTAGCATCAGGATCTACATAAAATTTCGGGATCTTTTTTGATGCATATTGAAATAGACTAGCTGCCGGATAGACATTTAAGGAAGTCCCGACGATTAATAAGATATCAGCTTCCCGTGTAATTTCCATTGCAGGTTCAATATAAGGAACAGGCTCTCCAAACCAGACAACATGGGGTCTTAATTGCTCACCATCTTCACCTTTATCGCCCATGTTAAGTTGCCAGCCTTTGATAGGGTATATTAATCTGGGATCGTTGGAGCTTCGTGCTTTCCTGATTTCTCCGTGCAAATGAATAACATCAGAAGATCCGGCACGTTCATGCAGATCATCCACATTTTGAGTAATAATTTTCACATCAAAATAATCTTCCAGCTTCACTAGTGCTTTATGAGCTGCATTCGGTTCAGCTTCAACTACATTTTTACGTCGCTGGTTGTAAAAATCCAAAACGACTTCAGGATGTTTATGCCAGGCTTCGGGTGAAGCCACTTCTTCAAAACGGTATTGCTTCCACATACCATTATCATCCCGAAAAGTTTTAATTCCACTTTCAGCGCTAATTCCAGCACCTGTTAATACCACAATACGTTTTTGCATAACGGTTATTTTTAATTTATAAATAAAACAAGTTTTTTCCGGGATAGTTTGATTTTACCAAAATATCCAATCGAAAAAATCCGCTGTTTCAAAAAATATTTAGCTTATTCGTCGTTTTCTGTATCTTCCTGCTGCTGGCTATTGCCCTTTATTGAGGATTCATCTGCAGGTCTTATACCATGACCGTCTTGTTTGAAGTATCGTTTATTAAAAATCAGTAACATAAAAACGCCAATGGTTATGGAAGTATCGGCAAAATTAAATACGGGTCTGAAAAAGATAAAGTCTCTACCACCAAAAAGCCAGTCCGGGAAGGAACTTTCGATCACCGGAAAATAGAACATATCCACAACTCTCCCTTGCAAAAAAGAGCTATATCCTCCTGATTCGGGAAAAATTTCCGCGGGCACCTGTGATATATAGTTTCCGCTTTCACTAAAGATCAATCCATAAAAAGCGCTATCAATAATATTTCCGGTAGCGCCTGCAAAAATCAGCGCTAGCGCAACCAAAAGACCTGTTCGTGCATTTTTGCTATACGCAAACCAGATGTAATAACCAATACCTCCAATGGCTATTATGCGAAAGATGCTAAGCAAATATTTGCCGCCTTTTCCGGCTAATTCCCAGCCGAAAGCCATTCCGTTATTTTCAGTAAAATGAATAATAAACCAATCCCCAAAGACATGAATATCTTCTCCGAGATACATCGTAGTTTTGATCCAAATCTTGAGGATTTGATCAATGAGTAATACCAGAAAAACAATGAGGCCAACTTTCTTCAAAATCGTGCTACGCTTTAAATTATCGTTTTCTGTTTCTAGCCAGCTTTGCTTCTATACTTAATGTTGCATGAGGAACACTTCTCAGGCGTTCTTTTGAGATGAGCTTTCCTGTTTCGCGACAAACACCATAAGTGCCGTTCTCGATACGAACCAAAGCATTCTCCAGGTTTTGTATAAATTTCTGCTGCCGGGCGGCTAACTGGCTGTTTTCTTCTTTGGAAAGTACAAGATACCCTTCTTCCAATACCTTAAATGTGGGAGAAGTATCCGTCGTATCATTTTCATTGCTATTGGTATAAGCATCAGTTAGCATTTTAAGATCACGACGTGCTTCTTCCAGCTTTTTCAGGATTATTTGTCTGAATTCTTCTAATTCTTCTTTAGAATAGCGAGTCCTTTGTGCCTTGTCATTTTCTTGTTTCTTATCATCAGTCATAATCGTGGTGTTTTGTAAAAAGCTTCTTATGCAACTAAGATACTTTTTGAATGTTTACTCTTACTTTAATCTCATCATTTAACTCTGCCTGAGCACTTTCTTTTGTGTTTAGCTCGTCGACCAGATCCAAATTCGAGGCTAGTGTTTCCGAGCAAATATATGAAAAATTGTTATGGATAGCATTATTTAACATCTCATGGCTTTCAATTTTCAAATTGATATGATCGGTCACTTCCAGATTACATTCTTTCCGCAAATTTTGGATCCGGTTAATCAGGTCTCTAGCCAACCCCTCTTCTTTGAGTTCTTCAGTTAGTTCAATGTCCAGAGCCACTGTATCACTTCCCCAGTTTGCTACCACAAGCCCGGGAATGTCTTCCGTAAAAATCTCCACATCCTCTAAAGAAAGATCCACTTGCTGATCTTCCACATTGATTGGAATACTTCCTTCTTTTTCGAGTTTTACGATATCATCCTGCGAAAGATTTTGTATGGCCGGAGCCAGTTTTTTCATCATTTTGCCATATTTTGGCCCTAATTTTTTAAAATCCGGTTTGATTTTTTTCACCAAAATCCCAGCTGTTTCAGTAATCAGCTCCATTTCTTTGACGTTCACCTCGGCTAAGATCAAATCTTTCACTTTCTCAATCTGTTCTTTGATCCTTTGGTTTTCAACAGGAACAATCATCTTCTTTAAAGGTTGTCGAACACGCATTTTCGATTTTTTGCGCAAAGACAATACCATAGAAGAAAATTTCTGCGCCAGTTGCATCCGCTCTTCCAGATCTTTATCTATCTGATCTTGATTCCAGGCCGGAAATTCTGCCAAATGAACAGAAGCTTCCGTGTTATTATTTGTAACATTATTAAGATCGCGATAGAGTTGTTCCATAAAAAACGGAGCTATGGGTGCCGATAGTCTGGCAACCACCTCTAAACATTTATATAACGTTTGGTAAGCAGATATCTTGTCCTGAGAATATTCTCCTTTCCAGAATTTCCTTCGGCTGAGTCTTACATACCAATTTGACAGATAATCATAAACAAACGTCACGATAGCTCGTCCGGCTTTGGTCGGTTCATAATCATTATAATAATCATCTGTATTTTTTATCAGCGTGTTTAGTTCCGACAATATCCAACGATCGATTTCCGGACGTTCCCGGAAGGGGACTTCTTTTTCATTGAAGTTAAACCCGTCAATGTTGGCATACATGGCAAAGAAATTATAGGTGTTGTATAATGTTCCGAAGAACTTACGTTTGGTTTCATCCAGTCCGTTAAGATCAAACTTAAGGTTATCCCAGGGTTGGGCATTGGTAATCATATACCAACGTGTGGCATCAGGTCCGTGGTCCTGAATTGTTTTAAATGGATCTACGCCATTCCCCAGGCGTTTGGACATTTTATTGCCATTCTTATCCAGTACCAGGCCATTAGAGATCACGTTTTTGAAAGCAACGGAGTCCGAAGTCATTGTAGCAATGGCATGTAAAGTAAAGAACCATCCACGGGTTTGATCCACTCCTTCAGCAATAAAATCAGCCGGAAAATTATTTTCAAATTCGTCCCTGTTTTCAAATGGAAAGTGCTGCTGTGCATAAGGCATGGCTCCACTGTCGAACCACACATCGATCAGATCGGGTTCCCGCTGCATTTTCTTGCCGGAGTCAGAAACCAGCACAATTCTGTCCACATAAGGACGGTGAAGGTCGATACGATCATAATTCTCCTGAGCAAAATTTTCTACTTCAAAACTTTGAATAGGATTCTCATCCATAACGCCGGCATCGATTGCTTTATCAATCTCGGTTTTCAATTCTTTTACAGATCCGATACATTTCCGCTCTTCACGGTCTTCCGTAGACCATACAGGCAGTGGGGTTCCCCAGAAACGAGAACGCGACAAGTTCCAATCCACAAGATTTTCAAGCCAATTCCCAAACCTTCCGGTACCTGTGGACTCCGGCTTCCAGTTAATGGTACGGTTGAGTTCCAGCATGCGCTCTTTAAAATCTGTGGTTTTGATAAACCAGGAGTCTAACGGATAATAGAGGATGGGTTTATCTGTTCTCCAGCAATGAGGATAAGAGTGTTCGTATTTTTCAGATAAAAAGGCCCGGTTTTCTTTTTTTAATTTGATGATGATATCAACATCCACAGGGTTTTGGGATTTCGGATCAAAATTGTCGTCATATTCGGGTTTTACAAAGCGCCCGGCAAATTCACCCATTTCCTCTACAAATTGGCCTTTTTTGTTTACCATGGTAAGGGAGCCAATTCCATGATCCGTTCCTACTTTAAAGTCATCCGCACCAAAGCTCGGAGCAATATGCACCACGCCTGTTCCTTCATCGGTAGTCACAAAATCTGCTAAAACAACGCGGAAGGCATCTCCTTCTTCCGGTTGAGCATAAGGCAATAATTGTTCGTACCGTATATTTTCGATGTCTTTTCCTTTAAATTCCTGAGCAATTTCAAACGGAATATTTTTATCTCCTTTGCTATAGTCTTCCAGTTTAAGCTCGGCATTTTTTTCTGAAAAATATTTTCCCATTAGTTCTTTTGCAACCACCACGGAAATGGGAAGTCCTGTATATCGATTAAATGTATTAACTAATACATAATCGATATTTTTCCCAACGGCTAACGCTGTATTGGAAGGCAATGTCCAGGGTGTTGTTGTCCATGCCAGAAAAAACACTTCGCCATGCGCTTGTTCCCAAAGGAACCGGGATGTCTCATCTTTCTGAACTTTAAACTGTGCAACAACAGTATTATCTTTTACCATCCGGTAACATCCCGGTTGGTTCAGCTCGTGTGTACTAAGTCCGGTTCCGGCTGCCGGGGAATAAGGCTGGATAGTGTAGCCTTTATAAAGTAAATCTTTATCAAAGAGATTTTTTAGTAAATACCATATCGTTTCAATGTATTTGTTGTCAAATGTAATGTATGGGTCATCGAGGTCAATCCAAAAGCCCATTTTACGGGTTAAATCATCCCACAGTCCTTTGTATTTCATCACCTCTTCCCGGCATGCTTTATTGTAGTCTTCAACGGAAATTTTTTCGCCAATATCTTCTTTCGTAATTCCCAGGGTTTTTTCAACGCTAATTTCCACCGGAAGCCCATGGGTATCCCATCCAGCTTTCCGTTTCACGTTATAGCCTTTCATCGTTTTATACCGGCAAAAAATATCTTTAATAGCCCGCGCCATAACATGATGTATCCCGGGCTTTCCATTAGCCGATGGCGGGCCTTCATAGAAAATAAAAGGTTCAGCATCTTTGTTTTTCTCCAGGCTTCTCTCAAATGTCTTTTCCTGAGTCCACAAATCCGATACTTTTTTTGCGGCTTCAATCAGGTTTAAATTGCTGTATTCTGTATATTTCCGTTCCATTAACCAACGATTTACAATAAAAATTACGAAGGTGCAAAAGTAATAAAAAAATACTCATTGAATCAGGCCTATAGCTTTTCATTCTCAAGCAAGAATATTTTAATGCTCTTATGATTAAGATCAAAGAAAAACATATTAAAGTCTGATAACATCTATGTTAGGGAAACGAATCTTCGAATAATAAAATATTATTCATTTGATGTCCCGGAATTAACATGGAGAAGCTTAACTTTCATTTTTGCTTGTGTGCATTAAGCAAGCATGCAAGTTGCTTGTCTTAAGGTAAAAGTATTCATTCAAAACAAATTTTTTCACAGGAACAATCGTTTACACTATATGTTTCAATTATTATAAAAAGAAAAGATAACAATTTTTTCATCGTTGAGTAACTTTTTCCCTGTATAATCGTCCCATGGTTTCAATTGTCAAAGATTATATAAAACAAACTCAATCAAACAACAGTTATTAATATTATGAAAAAACAAATTAGTATTATTCTAGTGCTTTTTGCGATATCAATCGTTAAGTTACAGGCACAAGAGGGTGATTCAAAGGAGCCTCAGTTCCTCTTTGATTCGGAAAACATTCAAATCAGTGGCTTTGGTGGCCCGACCGTAGGGTTTTCAAGTTTAGATAATGATTTTGCTGTATTCACTGGTGGCGGAGGAGCCATGCTGATTAACCAGAAGTTTTTCCTGGGGGGATACGGGGAAGGACTGTCAACCCAACATCAAATAAACGAAACCCGGGTTAGTTGCCCGGACAAAAACACGATAGCATTCGGTTATGGCGGCTTTTGGTTTGGCTACATCTACAAACCCCATAAGCTGGTTCATGTCAACATTAATACCGTCGCCGGATGGGGCGGCATAAGCTTGTACGATGATGAATTTGACGTTGCCAACATGGAACATTGCGATAAGGATAATGTTTTTGTGGTTATGCCCAAAATAGAAATGGAGGTAAACCTGACCAGTTGGATGAAATTTACAGCAGGAGCGGGTTATCGTTTTACAGGCGGAATATCATCACCGCTGTACAGTCAAAAAATGTTTAATCAGCCGAACATTAGATTAGGTGTGATGTTTGGAAATTTCAGCCCAAATAATTAATTTTAACTTTAACTGAATTTATTTCAATCATGAAATTAAAAACAGATATCATATTACCTTTCATTTTATTTCTATTTATCTTCAATGGAAACAATGTATTTGCCGACAATGAAGAAGAAAAAGAAGTTCTCCGTTATACCATAAGTGGCCATGTTAGAGATGCCCAAAACGGAGAGGAACTGCTCGGAGCAACCGTCTTTGTTGAAGAGTTGAAAAATGGTACAACAACCAACAATTACGGGTTTTACTCCTTAAGTCTGCAGCCAGGGGAATATACGCTTGTATACTCCTATGTAGGCTATAAGAAGAAAACTGTTGAAATAGACTTACAAAAAGACATGAAGAAAAACATTGAACTCAAACCATCTAACCAGGAACTTAACACAGTTACTGTCTCCGGTGAACGGGAAGACAGAAATATCAGCTCTTCGCAAATGAGTTCAATGAAAATACAAAGCAAAACATTTGAAAAAATCCCTGCTTTAATGGGAGAAATTGATGTTCTGAAAACCCTTCAATTATTACCGGGCGTTCAGTCCGCAGGTGAAGGATCCACCGGATTTTCTGTTCGCGGAGGTTCCCGGGATCAGAATTTAGTTTTACTTGATGAAGCAACAGTTTTTAATGCTTCTCATCTTATGGGCTTCTTTTCGGTGTTCAACAATGACGCCATAAAAGAAGTAGAACTATACAAAGGAGATATTCCGGCACGCCACGGAGGACGGCTATCATCTCTTGTAGATATTCGCCAGAAAGACGGAAATATGAAAAAATTCCAGGTTGATGGTGGATTAGGCACAATATCAAGCCGTTTGACGGTTCAGGGTCCAATCAAGAAAGAAGAGACTTCTTTTTTGATTGCCGGCCGCCGCTCTTATGCAGATATTTTTCTCCCTCTGGCAGCTGATGAAAACCTGCATGATAACACACTTTATTTTTATGACCTCAACTTCAAGCTAAATCATATACTGAATGAAAACAACCGGTTTTATGTTTCCCAATATTACGGACGAGACGTCATTAAAATCGGGGGCATGAATGATGATCCGTTTTCGATGAGCTGGGGTAATATAACAACAACTGTACGTTGGAATCACCTTTTTTCAGATAAGCTATTTTCCAATTTCACTTTTGTTCGTAGTGGATACGATTACAAACTGGGAATTGAAGAAGCCAACGATAATATTACCAGTTTTATGTGGCGTTCCAACCTTGGAGATAATACGCTAAAGGCTGATTTTGGCTATTATATAAACCCTAATAACACCGTCCGGTTTGGAGCCAATGCTTCCTACAAAAGTTTTGAGCCCGGAAAAGTAAAAGGGCTGAGTGAAGAATCCATTTTCGGAGAAGTTGACGTACCAGCATCGAATGCATTGAGTTATTCGCTTTATGCTTCCAACGAACAAAAGATAGGAGAAAAACTAACGTTGAATTACGGACTTCGATATACTTTATTTCAAAATATCGGCAAAGCCACTGTTTATAATTTCGACGAAAACTACAATACAATCGACTCAACGGTATATGGAAACAATGAAATCTTCAATTCGTACGATGGATTCTCGCCACGAATAAGTTTTAAATATCAGTTTAACGACAAATCCTCTATCAAGTCTTCATATTCCCGGACACTTCAGTTTATTCACCTGGCTTCCAATGCCACTGTCGGCACACCGCTGGATATTTGGCTTCCCAGCAGTCCAAACATCGAGCCTCAACGAGCTGACCAGGCGGCTATCGGCTACTTTAGGAATTTCCTGGGAAATGCCATAGAAACTTCGGTTGAAGTGTATTACAAAAAAATGCATAACCAAATCGACTTTAAAGATCATGCGCAGATTTTTCTAAATCCGGAAATTGAAGGAGACATGCGTTTCGGCGAAGCCGAAGCTTACGGTGCTGAATTTTTGATACGCAAGGTAAAAGGCAAATTTACAGGTTGGATAAGCTATACTCTGGCTCATGCAGAACGTACTTTTGAGGAAATCAATGACGGCGAGCCCTATGTTTCCCCATTCAACAGAAAACACGACATCTCTGTCATACTGAATTATGAATTAAACAAACGGTTTTCGTTTGGCATGAACTGGGTGTATGCCTCAGGAAAACCCGTGACTTTCCCAACCGGCCGCTGGGAATACGGCAATATGGTCGCTCCGGTTTACTCGGAGAGAAATACATACAGAATGCCGGACTATCACAGACTGGACCTTTCAATAACATATGACTCAAAGAATAAAGACAATGAAGATAAACGTTTTTACAGCTCATGGAATCTTTCTGTTTATAACGTCTACGACCGTCATAATGCATTCAGCATAAGTTTTGAGGATGTTCAGGGAAGTCAATACGAACGGGAAGCCATAAAAACTTATCTGTTCGGAATTATTCCATCTATAACCTATAACTTTCATTTTAAATAATTTTCAATTATGCAAAAAATATTGTTTTATATAATAGCACTCGGTTTTCTGTTTTCAAGTTGCCAGGAAAAGATAGATTTGGAACTGAATGATGGCAATGAACGTCTTGTTGTTGAGGGGGCATTGACGAACAAGGACACAACACAGAAAATCGTATTATCAAAAACGAGCAGCTATTTTTCAGCAGAAGAGACACCAAGGGTAACCGATGCAACTGTTACTGTTTCAGATGGCCAAAACACAGTGAATTTCCCGGAAGTTGCTGATGGCATTTATCAATCGGAATATCCTTTTGCAGGAGAAGTAGGAAAGACCTATACTTTGCGTATAGAACTAAATGATGCAATCAATGAAACTATGGTCTACACAGCTAGTGAAACCATGCCCCAATTATTGCAACTCGATTCCATTACGGCTGAATTTTTGCCCAATCCGCAAGAAGATGAAAACATCCAGGTAAAGGCCTGGGGACAAGAGCCAGCCACACCAAACAATTACTACGTGTGGGATTTATATATAAATGAAAGCCACTATAGCGATACGCTCAATGAACGTACGTTTACTGATGATGAGCTGGTCAATGGAAGTTATATCCCCGGCTTACCCATTTACTTCTACGATGGAGAAGTCAATGATACAATTGATGTATATACACAAAGTGTTACCGAAGAGTATTACAGTTTTCTCATGGCTTTTATCCAGGAAGCTTCATTCGGAGGTGGTGATTTCTCAGGTCCTCCGGCCAATGTTGAAGGAAACATTTCAGACGGAGCACTTGGTTATTTTTCCGTAAGGGCTGTGTCACGTAACAGAACAATTTTCAAACCCTAAACAAAAACTACCCGGAAAGTTAGCCGAATGAATTACTGCAATCCATTGGTTTAATTTTCCGGGTATTATTTATTCAATTTCTAAGTTATTCTTTTGCTATATCTTCGGAGGCTTCTTCTTTTTGCTGTTTATTGCCTTCTTTTTCCTCTTTTTTCTGCTCTTCCTCGTCAATAAATTTCACGGAATGAATAACGCCATCAAGTTGCATCAGGTAATTCCGTTTTGGTTTGTTGGGGTGATATACAAAGCCATCCATAGTAACCAGGCGGTCATTCTTTTTATCGTAAGTTGTAATATTCAAAAAGGGGCCACCCATTTGATAATTCTCTGTATCCCACAGGCCTCTCACTTCCACCGCGTATTCATCATTGAAAGTAATATCACGGGTATAAGGTCTATACATGCGTTCAGTAGACATGTACGAGCCATCAATAGGTCCGGGAACAAATCTTTTGGTAACGGAATCGCGTCGGTCTAAGATCCGGTCTGCATTAAACTGAGATTTACTTTTATAAGGTTGTGTATAGATCATTATTCCCTGGCTCATTTTGGCAGGTTCCCGTCGAAGCCATACAAAGTTTTTCTGTAATTTAGCAATATAGAAACCTTCAGGCACGATCATTGAGATATTCATGGAGTCTTTGATTTTTGAAGCTAAATCTTTCTGATCCAGCCTGCTATATGTGTTCCTTATCCGTTTTCTCTCAGCCAGATAAAACGTTTCCCGAATAATTTCTTTTTCTTTTTCAAAAAGTTTTTTCAAGGCGGATTTATCGGGAGCTGTTAACTTAATGACAAATTGCGGTGATGCCCATACATCCTTTTTATAATTGCTTTTTGCTTCTTTTGTTTTATCAATGTCCAGGATAAGCAGATTCCGGTGTTTTTGAAATAAATCATCAAATTGATTAAAGGCAATATGCCTTATGTCAAACATGGGTTCAGGTTGCCCTAATCCGGGTTGATCCTGCCCATAATAATCCTTTATTGTGGTTCCAATTGCTCCTTTCCAGATATCGGTGTCTGATACAACAACCACTTCTAATGTTGATCCGGCAGACGATGGTTTACTGGAAACGTTTTTATTTGATGAGGAATCACAACCTGTAACAAATAGTACAAGTGCGAAAAAAAAGACTAACCGCTTAATATTCATAGGTCTAAATTGATTTTAATGGAACAATGATGACCCGTTCACTTGCTTAAGTTTAGTCATCTTCCTGTATTCGAAATACAAGTGAGGAATTTTCATGTCCCTTGAGTTTAAAATTTACTTATTTGGGGCTGATTTCGTTCTTCTTAAGGTATTCCGAACAAAACACCCCTCTGATTTCTTTGATTTCCTTATTCATTTGGATTAACAAAAATCATGCAAAACTATCCTGCGCTTCTGGATATACGGATTTTTTGTCCCAAACGCAATCGTCTTTCATTGGCTATGTTGTTCAGTCTTTTAATCGTTCGCACTGATGTACTGGGATATTTTTCAGCAATTTCAGATAGTGTATCTCCTTTTTGAATTGTATGATAAATATAATCACCACTACTTTCTGCTGTTAACACGTCCGTATTTTGTGTTCCTGGTCTTATTTTTCCTTTAAGAACATTTTCGGGTGCAAATACAACAAGCTTTTGCCCTGGATGAATAAGATTGGAATTTAAGTTATTCCAATCCTTCAGGTCACTGAGATCGCAGCCATAAAGCCTTGCAATATATCCCAGGCTTTGTCCTTGTCTGACGATATGTTCGCCCTGTACTACAGGTCCGTATTTTTCTTTAAGTTTTTGTTCACGCTCACGTTGGGCCTTGGTTTTATATTTATAAATGGTATCTTCTACCGCAATAAATTCATCGATTTTATCTTTAGGAAGATAGACATTGTACTTTCGTTTTTCAGAGGCTGGTATGATTCCTCTGCGGAATCCGGGATTCATTTTTTGAAGTCTTTCTTCTTTGATATCTAATACTTCTGCAATCTGTTCAAACCTAATCTTCTGATCGACAATGACTGTATCTGAACCCACAAGCGGATTTTCAACGAATCCGGGATGAATATGATGTTGATTAGCAAATGTAAAAACATAATTTACTGCAATAAAAGAAGGGACATAAGCCTGTGTTTCTCTGGGAAGATATGGTCTTATCTCCCAAAAATCCATCTCTCCACCGGCTCTTCGGATCGCTCTGTTCACATTTCCCGAGCCTGCATTATAAGCCGCTAAAGCTAATAACCAATCATCATATCTTGCATACAAATCGCTTAAATGCTGAGCTGCAGCTTCGGTAGCTTTATACATATCATACCGTTCATCCACATACATTCCCACATCCAGATCGTACATGCGGGCGGTTCCGATCATAAATTGCCATAATCCTGAAGCGCCGGCCCAGGAGCGGGCTTCCTGATGTAATGCGGACTCTATAATGGATAAGTACTTCAATTCTAAAGGAAGATTATACTTATCTAACATCCCTTCATAAATATCAAAATAATATCCTATTCGACTCAATATCCTTGATGTCAATTCTTTCCGTCTTACAAGATAGAGTTGTACATATTCCCTGGTAACTTCATTATATGTTAATTGAATCGGTGTATGGGCATTTAACGAATCGAACTTCTTTTCCAGCAAAGAGTCATGCAGCGAATTGGCAACAAGCGAATCCATTCGTTTGCTCTTATAATCGAGTAAGGTATCATAATTGACATCGGTGGGTTTATGGAATTTTTTATTTACCATCTGTTCCCAGTGCAGGAGAATAGAATCCCGGTTGTTTGTCATTGCAGTATCTTTATTAGCAGCAACAGAATGGCCAGTAGTTCCACCTAAGAAAATTATAGTTAGTATCAGTAACTTTATATGCTTCATAATTGTCTATTGTCTATTTTGGTTTTACTAAAACATTTGGTAATCTTTTTTTCCAAACATTTCCACTATATAAAAAGCAAATTTAGTGCAAAAATGTTCATGCTCATATTGTTAACGTTCCATATACTTTGAACAAATCCTGTACCACTTTTTATCTGGATAAAATCCAATTTTGTGGATCAAGTTTTTCAGGTTGACCGCGAGACTTAGCTCGCCAAATCTGGAAATTGATTTCCGTTTCCCCCGAACTATTGTCTGTTTTCACCGTGCCAATAACATCTCCGGTTTCCACCTGATTCCCCGGAGAAACTTCCACAACAGTAAGATTATCATATAACGTAAAATAGTCACCATGCTGTATCAATACAGCTTTTTTATTGCCAATGCTAATGACTTTTGTCACCCGACCACCAAAAACAGCTATGGCTCTGGCATTAGGCGATGTACTAATTGTAATACCATTATTGATCTCTTGTATACCTCTGAGTTTCCGATGCGCATGACGTCCAAAAGTACTGGATATCTGTCCTCGTTTTGTCGGCCAGGGGAGTTTACCTTTATTGCTGGTAAAGTCATCCGACAAGGCAACCTGCTCAGGAGTTAACTTAAACTCCGGAGTTGATGAGGTTTCTGTTGTTTTTTCCGAGGCTTTAGCCATTTCCGCAGCAATAATGCGCTCAATTTCTTTCTCTAATTCTCGTGCCTGGGCCTGCTTTTGCCTAAGCTCTCTCCTTAATTGATTCTCGCGATCTTTCAGCTCTTCTATAACATTATTTTGCCCTTTCTTCTCATGTTTAAGTTTTTGTCTTTCTTGCTCTTTTCGGGCTAACAAATTCACTTTCCGTTCTGTATCTTCTTTTAATTGGGCAATTTTGGTGTTAATGCTTTGTTTTTTCTCCTGGATCAACTCTGCTTGTTTCCGGCGGAAATCATTATACTGCCTTAAATATCTTATCCGTCGGTAAGCCTGATCAAAACTCTCTGCAGAAAAAATAAACATCATTTTATGATACCGGGATTTTATCTTATACGCATGATAAATCATCCTGGCATATTCTTCTTTCAATTCCTTTAATTCTTGATTAAGATCATTAATTTCTGACTCATTATCACCAATTTGTCGCTTTAGATATTCTACCTCTGAATTGATGGTATGAATTAACTGTTCTCTGCTGTTGATTTGCCTGTTGATAAGATTGAGTTGACTAAGGGTCGTTTTTTTATTTTCTTTCGTCTCCGATAATAACTTATTTGTATAACGAATATCCTGTTCTATCTTCTTTTTCTTTTCTTTTAGCTCTTCTTTTTTATCCTGAGCATACAAAGGAACAGACAATATCCCATAAAAAATAAGAATGATAAAACAATATTTTACAATAGCATGTGGCATAGCAGGAATCATCTTGCAAAAATAAGCAAACTAAGGCTTATCTGGGCAAATTTTTAATGTTGAGTTTTTTGTATTTGGGATTAATTGAAAAAGGAAAATGTTGCTTTTCCGAAGTATCCAGTTTTTTATAATTCAAATATATTTTTGATATAGATCCATCGTCTATCAGTCCTTTAACTATAGCAGGAAACATCATGTTTTGCCTTTCCTGATAATCCGAATAGGAAAATGAAATTAAACGATTTTGGGGTTTTAGCTGCTCCACGCGAATTTTACTTAGTTTATAATTTTGTGGATTAACCCTATATTCTTGCCGTACATTTTTTGTGTAAGACTGATCGGAATTATAATCCGCCTTTTCTTTAATAACATGGAGGTTTTCTATGGTATCTGTTTGCCAGTTGTAAAATGATTCGATAACTGGCATATTTCCGATCAGGATTTCCTGAAATGAGCTAAAGGGAATATCTATGCCAATTAAATTCTTAATCGCACTATATTTTTCAAGAAAATAAGTTTGTTTTAAGCGGTTGATCATTTTCACCGAATCAGAAGTAATCATCAGCCGGGCGACTTCAAAGCCAAATCCGGGTGTGACGGAAACCCAGATAACGCTATCTTTCTTCATCCTCAAATTAGCTTTAAACCGGAAGTTATTGTTTCCTGTTTCCAGCTTTCCTGAAATTTTGGCTTGCAACCAATCATAGCGAAAATTTGCTTTAACGGATTTCTCTGATAAGTTTCTCAGCTTCTCCATTTCAATATCCGAAGGTTCGGAGGTTGTCTTTTTCCATGATTTACATCCTGCCAGGATAACCAGACTCAGAAAAATCAACAAACTATATTTTAGTAGTTTGATTTGCATTTTCTATTTATGGGTTTATTGTTTCTTTATCGATTTTTTTCTTTAATCTATCTAAGCTTTTATTCTTTTTATAGGCTTTTTTCCAATATTGAAGTGCTTTATCTTTTTCTCCTGTCATATATAAACAATCGCCATAATGCTCCAGAATTTCGCTGCTTTTATTGCTCGCATTTTTCAATGCTTTATCCAAATATTTCAAGGCCTCTTCATATTTCTCCTGTTGAAACAATACCCATCCATGCGTATCAAGGTATGTCGCATTTTCAGGGTGTTTCTCCACTACCTTTTTACTCATTTTGTAAGCTTTGGAAAGTTTTTCGCCCCGCACAGATAAAAAATAGGCGTAATTATTAAGCACATAAGTATTTTCAGGGTCAATATTTAGTGCACGTTCAAAAGCATTATCCGAAGCCTTGTAATTTTCTATCTTGTTATACTGATCGCCCAGAGAAGCATAAAAATCCATTTTTAAGTTTTTATTTGAAATAAAATACAACCCATTTTCTAATGTCTTAATTGCTTTTTGGGGTTCCGACAAGCGGCTATGAGCATTCCCTTTTAAAAAATACAATATTGGCTTTCCGGGAAATAATTCAATTGCTCTTTCGGCATAATGCTTCGTTTTTTCATACTTTCCCTGTTGAAAATTCAGTTTAAGAATTTGTTCCCAAACCGGATAGCGTGTACTATCCATTTCCAGTACTTTTTCAAATGACGCTAATGCTTTTTCATTTTGATTGTTTTTCAAATAAAAATCACCCATCAACGAGTGAGCAATAGGGTTTTTCGGATGAGCTTTCAATAACTCCTCCAGTAAAATGTCTTCCTGTTTTTTTAAGGAATCACTACGGGAGGGGTTTGAATAATAAGACATTAACACTTCCACTTTCGCATCAATAGTAAGCTCTTTATTTCCAACTGCTTGCCTAAGGTGCTGAAAAGAAGCTTCCTTATCGCCAATCTTTCTGTATTGTTTAGCTAACATAAGATCAGCCCATCCTTCATCTTTTTCTGACTCTTTAAAGTTTTGAATGATTTCCAGGGCTTTTTTAGGTTTATCAGCCTTGTTATAAAGTGCAATGAGCTCTCTATAATAATCCGGATTGGTTTGGTCTTTTTCTAAAAGTTCCAGGGCATACTTCGCTGCTTTCTCATAGTCTTCAATTTCCTGGAGGATTCTAATTCTTCGTTGTAAAGATTTCTCGGTTGTACCGGCAATGCTTTCAATTTTGTCGAGTGTTTCCAGGGCATCTTCATAGTTCCCCATATAGCGTTCCACCTGATATAAATCCCGGTAAAACGTAACATTATTATCCACGGTATTTATTAACCATCTTAACTGCTTGCGAGATTGTTCAAGGTTTCCGGTTCTTTGATAAAGATCTACCAATAGTTTACGGTACCAGATATTCCCTGTATCAACCTTTGCTGCTCTTTCAGCAAAAACCAATGCCGATTTAAACTCACGCAGGTTGGAATACATTCGCGCCATCTCAAATAACGCAGCATCATGATTCGGGCTTTTTCCCAAAACTTCACTATAAGTCTCAATTGCTTTATCGTTATTTCCAATTAACGCTTCCTTTTTGCCTTCAATAAACTTTGCAGTAACAGCCAGGCTATCCTGGTAGTCCAGGGTAACCTCTTCTTTTTCTTCTTTATCAACTGCCGAATGGAAAAGGCTACAACTCGTTAAGAGAAGTAACGCAAGCAGCGTAATAAGATGAATTGTTTTGTGCATCATATAAATTTAAGATAACTGGGTGAAATCACCAATACTCACATCAGCAACTCTTCCCATATACTTAACGTAGTTACCTACCATTGAGTTGTCCATGTTTGTATTTTCCAGTAATGAATTTGACTGGATAATACTATTTGTAATAATAGAGTTTTCTATACGAGTCTCGGAGCCAATGGATACGTGCGGCCCAACGATAGAATTTTTAATCACGGCATTTTCTCCGATGTAACACGGCTCAATGATAATAGAGTTGTGTTTTTGAACAGTATCCGCAATTTGCTTTTCGATATTATTAATTTCCAGAATACGCTGATTTGTATAAACAGTAGCATTTTTATTCCCGCAATCCAGCCATTCATCCACAGCACCTGTATAAAATTTTGTGCCTTTATTCATCATATTCTGCAGTGCATCTGTTAATTGATACTCCCCACCCTTGATTATATTATTGTTCATTAAATATTGTAACTCATCTTTAAGATAAGCTCCGTCACGGAAATAATAGATACCAATAATAGCTTCATCAGAGACAAACTTACCGGGTTTTTCTACAAATCCATTAATTATGCCATCTGTATTCTTTGTCACAACGCCAAAATCGGAAGGATCTTTTACGTGGTGGGTCCAAATAATTCCTTCCTTTTCTTCATCCATTTTAAAATCAGCTTTAAAGAGGGTATCGGCAAATGCAACAATAACTCTTTCTTTCAGGGAAGGTTCGGCACACATAACAGCATGAGCTGTACCCAGGGCTTCTTTCTGATAATAAATCGTTCCTTTGGCACTCAAATTTTCGGCTATTGTCTTTAGCTGATTTTCCACTTCTTCGCCAAAGTCTCCAATCACATAAGCGATTTCATCAATCGGTTCTGTAGTAACCCGGACAATGTCTTCGACCAGGCGCTGAACGATAGGTTTTCCGGCAATTTTTATCAAAGGTTTTGGGGTTGTTATTGTATGGGGGCGCATGCGTTTACCCTTTCCTGCCATTGGAATTATTATCTTCATAATATCACTGATTTTTTATCCATTCGGTTCAAAATGTTTTATCTGTCTGTACTTTAACCAAGTATGTTAATATTTTTTATATTTAGAACAAAGATAAGAATGTTATAAATATTCACATAAAAAGTTCGAATTTCGGTGCAATACAGCTTGATCACACGCCTGTGCTGCCAAACCCGCCTTCTCCTCTTTTTGTTTCTTCCAGCACATCTACTTCATCCCATTTCACGGTCTCGTGTTTTGCAATAATCATCTGAGCAATGCGCTCTCCATTGTTTATTTCTACATTCTCATTAGAAAGATTAACCAATACAACTTTAACTTCTCCCCGATAATCCGCATCAATGGTTCCCGGACTGTTTAAGACCGAGATGCCTTTTTTTACTGCCAGACCACTACGCGGACGCACCTGGGCTTCATATCCTTTGGGAACTGCAATATATATCCCGGTAGAAATTAATTGTCGTTCCAGAGGCTTTAAAACAACCGGCTCTTCAAGGTTTGCATTTAAATCCATTCCTGCCGAATTCTCTGTTGCATAGCGAGGCAATGGATTTTTACTTTTGTTTACTATCTGAACATTCATTTATAAAGGAGTTTTTTGGGTTTACTATTTTTATCCTTCAATGTCTTACAATTTTTGACTTTATTTCTTATACAAAAATATATAAAAGTATTCGTTTATATCTGAAAGAAATCTTATACATTAAGCTGTACTTTTCCTGTCATCCTTTGGCTATCCTTTTAAGCTCGCTCTTTTCCATAAAAAAAGCAATAGCAATAAAAGCAAAGAAAACTATCGAATGAACACTCCATTTGATGATTTCGGTTTGAATATTGATTTTTTCAGTTCCTGTATACAAAACAACAACCAATGCAATATAAAACAGGATCCTGGGGACATTATAATTTACCGGGTAATATTTTCGACCGACAAAATAGGACAACAGCATCATTGTTCCATAACACGCAAAAGTAGCCCAGGCAGATCCCATATAGCCAATCCGGGGGATAAGATAAAAATTCATAGCCAATGTGATCGCTGCTCCTATCAGGGATAAATAAGCTCCAAAGCGGGTTTTATTTGTCAATTTATACCAAATTGACAAATTATAGAAAATCCCCAGGAATAAGTTGGCCATAAGCAAAATAGGGATGACATCCCGACCCACCCAATACTTTTCATTGATAAAATGAATAATGATATCAAGATATAACATGGTTCCCAAGAAAATCACAGAACCTGCAACCACAAAATACTTCATAAGCATAGCATACAGCTCTTTTGCATCCTGATTTTGAGCCTTAGCAAAAAAGAACGGTTCTGCAGCATATCGATAGGCCTGAATAAAAAGCATCATCAGGATTGAGATTTTGTAACAAGCTCCGTAAATACCAACCTGCCGCATTGCAATATTTTCAGGGAGCAAATATTTCAACAGAATACGGTCAATCGTTTCATTCATAATACCAGCTAATCCAAAGATTAACAGGGGAAGGGCATAGATTAGCATTTCTCTCCATAACCGGAAACTTAGCTTCCGTTCTATCTTGAAAAATTCTGGCGTCAGCATGAACATTTGTATCAGGCTTGCAAAAACATTGGCAAGAAAGATATGACTAACCTTGGGTTCCCCGGAATGAACCAGAGAAAAAGCATCTGCTAAAACGGGTATTTCATTGGAAATAATCCAGGGAATACCTACGAGCAAGAGTAAGTTCATCCCAATGTTTACACCAATATTGGTAAGCTTTACAATGGCAAAGCGTTTGGGTTTATTTTCAGCTCTTAGCCTGGCTAAAGGAATAGCAGAAACAGCATCGAAAGCAACAATCATAGCCAGGAAATAGATATATTCCTGATTTTGGGTATAGCGAATGAGAGCAGCCAAATCGTTTGAGAACAGAAACACCAGTAACAAAAACACACTGGTTGTGGAAATAATCGACACCATTACTGTAGAGTAAACAGTCTGTTTACTCTTTGCATTTTTTTCGTTGTAGCGAAAATAGGCTGTTTCCATCCCGTAGGTAAGGATAACCATGAGGAAAGCCACATAGGCATAGATTTCGGTAACAACCCCATAAGATTCGGGCATAAAAATCCATGTATGCAAAGGAACCAGAAGGTAATTTAAAAAACGTCCCAGTACAGTACTAACGCCATAAACGGCTGTCTGGCCGGCAAGTTGTTTCAGCGGATTTCCACTCATAGCGCAAAAGTAAATAAATTAGGCGGTGCACGGAAGAATTACTCTTTAAATTGTGGCAATTCCACATAAAACGTTGTGCCCTCATTTTCTATCGAATCAAACCAAACATTTCCCCCACTGTTGTTAACAATATTTTTTACCATGGTTAAACCTAATCCCATTCCACTACTTTTGGTGGTAAAGCTGGGTGAAAAAATATTATCGCGTTTTTCAACAGGAATGCCTCTTCCATTATCTGCAATACTCACGATTAACTTGTCCTCTTCCTCTTCAATACGAATTTGAATTTCACCTGTTTTCTCTTTAGGGATAGCATAAATTGCATTGTCTAAAATGTTATTAAAGACTCTGGTTAAGTGTTTATAATCCGCTCGAACATATGTATTTTCTGCATAATTGTTATAATAAACCCGCACATGTTCATAATTACTATAAAGGTCTATCGCATGAGAAAGGACTTCTTCCAGGTCAATTACCTCAGGTTTCGAAACCGGCATTTTAGCAAAATCCGAGAACTCTGATGCTATCGCCGCCAGATTATCTATTTGATCGATTAATGAATCGGTAACATTTTTAAGTTTTTGTTCCCAATTGGGATCGTTGGAATCATAAGCCCGTTGCAACATCTGAATGTTCAATTTCATGGGCGTAAGAGGGTTCTTAATCTCATGGGCGACTTGTTTTGCCATCTCCCGCCAGGCTGATTCTTTTTGAGAACGCATCAAGAGATCGGCATTACGCTCTAGTTCATCGATCATTTTATTATACTCCTGGATAAGCTCCCCTATTTCATCCTCTTTATTCCAATAAATTTTTTCATTTGAAGCTCCCAATTTAATTTTTCGCATTTGCGCTTTTATTAAGTTAAGAGGTCTGGTAAAATAGTTCGATAACAGAAAAGCTAAAGCCATTGAAATCGCTAACAGCAGAACATAAATATTGATAAAGGAGGCTAAAAAGCCGGTAATTTCTCTCTCAAGTTCACTTTGCTTAGCATAGTAAGGCAAATTCAGATAAGCTATAACTTCATTTTCATTATTCCGGAAAGGCATATAAGCCGAGGAATATTCCAATTCTCCCAGTTTTTCTTTGTTAATTAAAATAGTGCGCTCCTGATGCTTAATCTGATGCAACAATTCACTGTTCATTTGTTTCGACATCAGTCCATTATCATAAATCTCCGGACGGGAAGTAGCGATGAGTTTACCTTTAGTATCATACATATTTATATCACTGAAAAATACACTGGCAAACTTATACATCAGATTATTAACGTAAGAATACATACTTGAGTCAATTTCAGTGGTTCCTGAAATTTTATGTTCGACTTCAATAAGTATGGAATGGGCCTTTTCTTCGAGTTGTTTGGCATTCTTCTCCTGGCTGATATTGTATAAATATTTTACAGAAAGGATGCCAATAAAGAAAAAAGAAATTAAAACCACAACAAACATGACTAATTGCATGCGAGATTTAAAGTTTTTGTTTAACACCCGAAACAAATCCGGTTTTATGATAAGGGCAATAATCAGAAAAAAGAGCAAAAGAAAAACCAAAATATAAGCAAACGGAGCAAGCATTTCCCAGAAGTTGTGTTTCTTCTTGCTTATAATAATAGCTTCACCATCTTTCATTGGATAATAATAGTGGCTATAGTCATTATGATTATAAAAATGTTTTTGGTTATTCTTTTTCCCGGAAATTTGCTCCAGATCGATTACATAACTATAATCTCCTATTGAGGCAATGAGCTCACCATTTTTATATTTGGCAATACTATATTCTTTTGAGAATAAGTCAGATCGCTGCACATCTTTATCAATCAATAATTCAGGATAAACGAGTCCTTCTGGTGCAAATTTAGCATCCATTTCAATATATAAAGTGTAAGGCACATTGTGTAATCTGTTTTCGGCAGGTAGATTTAACCGGGCAATATAACTGGAAAACCAGGGATCTTTATTAAGATAAAAAAGGTTTTTACTAAAAGTGAAATATCCGTTTTCATTAATCATTCTGTCAAAGAAATCATCACAGTTCTGCGTAATCCCCTCTGAACTCAATACTAGTTCATCGGTAGGTTTGCAAAGTGTAAGCTGAATATTATATCGATCCCAATAGCCCCGGAAATATTGATGCAAGATATAAGACATAACCAGGTCTTCTCCTCCATCTTGATGATACTGCTCCAGAAGAATTTCTAATGTATCATCGTGTATTATCTTTTCTTCTATATCCAAAAACAAGCTTTCAGCAACGGGGTCTTGTTTTGCTGCTATTTGACTGGCTCCTACTTCTCTTTGCTCCCGTTCCTTTTGCTGATTATTATATTGCAGTAAGAAGGTAATGATAGCCGTAAAAACCAATAAATTTATAGCTATTACTGCCGTTGATATAAAGGATTTTAAGTAATATTTCTCTACTACAAAAAGTACTAACAACCCAAATATTGCGGGGAAAACACTCCAGTCAACCGAATTCCAAAACAGACTAAGAAACAAATAAAGAGCGGCAGCAATTAATAGCGCATAGATCGTATTTATAATTGAACTATGGTTTTCCGCAAACCTCAATAGCTTAACCAGAATCAAATAAAGTGAAGCTATAACCATGAATAAAGCCAGAAAAGCTATAATCGTAAAAAAATCAACAGAAAACACCCGGTGCAAATTCAACATTATAGATGAATGCATTACCATGCTGGTAATCAATCCATAAACCATTTTTAATGCGATGATCAGGACAACAAAAATGGTTGTATTAACCAGAATATTTAAAATCGTGTTGTTTTTAGGTAACTTTAAGTGAACATCTTTATAGATAGCAATTGCAATAGCAAGAACAGTTAGTGCTGTAAAAAACATATCCCCCAGGGATGGGATAAAACTACTAAACCCAAGGATTGCCGGATCAAAAAGCTCCGATTGGTGAATATAGCCAGGAAATTTAAAATAACTAATAATTAGCCTTACGATAATTACATCTATCGAATAAAACAACACAAATAAACGAGGGCGCGAAGGAAAAGGATTTAGAAAACGATGCCCATGATAAAGAACAGCAAATAGGAATAATAAAGCAACAACAAACAGAACAAACAAAAGCTTATGCTGAGAGTCTTGTAATATAATTCTTTCAGGATATTTCAGATAAAAAACGGTTTCCCCGTTAAATGTCACAGGTGATTTTGTTTTTTGTTCTGAGATTTCTATTGACGAGGGAATATTTAGACTATGATGAAAATCATTTTGTAAGTATTCATTCTCATGTGGATACTTGTTTTTGATAACAAGCATGCCAATAACCACTTTATTGTTCTGTTCTTTCTTTTGGATAAGCGTATACGCATTTGCAAACTGTTCAAAGCTGGAGTCAAATCGAAAAGGTTCATATTTTTGTTTAACCGGAATTCTGTTATTCGACCAACTAACAAGCTGATCGTTTTCATAGACCAGGTATTGCTTCGCTGTTTTTTGGGCTATGCTTCCATTTTTTTGATGAATAAATTGTTCTATTTCTGTAGAATCCATTTGAATCATACGATCCAAAACCTTATCCATCCTTTGGCTTTGCTCCTCAAGAAAAGTATTCATCTCCTGAGATAAATATTCTTCTGAATATTGATTCCGGTAATATTGGTTTAAAATGATCTGTAATACTATTGCAGAGATAAAAAGTAAAAAGAAAAAACCAGCCTTTGTTATTTTCTTATCCTTTATCATGAAAAAACATTTTGTTTGTTTACTGTAGATAACAAAATCAGACAGCCTAAATTATTATGGTTATTAAAAAAACAGGATTTATTGCACAATTTCGGTTTTTCCTATCTGTTTATAAAACCGTTTATATAAAACGACTCCGATTTATCCGGGTACGCGAATACCTTTAATATTTCAGGTTAAAAATAAGCGTTTATTCGTGCAATTCATAAAATAAATTGCACTTTTCTTAAACCGCTCTATAAGGCCCTGTAAAACAACGTGATAACAACAAGGCAAATAAACTTCGATTTAAACTAATTTTTTCCTTTTTTTGAAGGGTACTTCGTCAAAAGGCAAAAATCTCTCTAACAAAAAATATAGGCTTTTTTCTATATAAAAGGGGGTTACTTTAAATTTTCTCCATCTTTTCCAAGAATATAGATAACACTGGAATAATTTGTATTTTTAGCTGCTGTAAAATTGGATTTGAGCCCTCTTCGCAAAGCGTTCCAATAATTTATTTTTCCATTCTTATATTTTTCACTAAGCATGCTAACATAAAAAGCATCAAATTTCATAGGATAAACATCCTTTACATGAAAATTATGTTTGGCTGCTAATTTTTGTATGTCTTTTTGCCTGAAATGATAAAGATGCCGTGGAACATCATAAGCAGCCCAATATTGTTCATAGTATTTGGCATCATTAGAATCCGGATTCGGCACAGCAATAACAATAATCCCTTTATTTTTCAGTAAGCGGTAAATTGTTTGCATGCGTTCATTTAGATCGGGCACATGCTCCAAAACGTGCCACATAGTAATGACATCAAAACTCGCATCCTGTAGCTCCTGAAGGTACGCTTCCTCATTGACCGGGAGTCCATATTCCTGTTTGGAAAAGTTCCTCGCATCCTCATCGGGTTCAATACCCTGCACCTCCCATTTGCTATGTTTGCAAAAGTTCAGAAATTCTCCTGTACCGGATCCAATATCCAGTATTTTGTTTCCGGACTTATACACTTTAATAATCTGATATTTTTGTTTTATGGTATAAGCTCTTACAAATTTATAAATCCCATTAATAAGTCCTTTGCTCGTATTTGAATGGGAGATATACTCTTCCGACTTATAATATTTCCCAAGCTCATTCGCCGGGGGTCGCGGATTGGTATACAAAAACCCACACTGTTCGCATTGCGCTATGGTAAAGTCTTCTTTTGTTAAAAACCAATCTTGTAATTGCATAAAGTCCTTAGCTTGTTCATTACCACATACCGGACATTTATCTATATTTTCCATTGTATTTTGTTCCACGTGAAACTTATTTTTTACGCCCCAAATGTATTAAAAGTACAGAAATATCCGCCGGAGAAACGCCACTAATTCTGGATGCCTGTCCAACGGTCTTCGGTTTTATGTTTTTTAGCTTTTCCCGGGCTTCATAAGATAAAGCGTTTATACTCATAAAATCCATAGATCCTGGTATCGGTATGGAATCCATGTTCTGCATTTTTTGAGCTAAATCCCTTTCCTTTTCTATGTAATCATAGTATTTGGAAATAATGACCGCTTCGTGGAGGGCATCATTATCATTGTCTTCTTCCAGGCTCCAGTAATCGTTAAAACTTTTAACAACTTCTCTTAAACTATCTATGTCCACTTTCGGTCGCTTGATAAGGGATTCCATTTTTACTTTTTGCTTAATAGGAGACTCTCCTACCTGCTTAAAGTAGTCATTGACCTGATCTGGATGTATACTTTTGTTTTTAAAATATTTCAACGCCCGCTCAATTCTTTCTTTCTTTTCCAAAACACGATCGTATCGATCCTGAGAAGCCAGGCCTAATTTATGGGATAATTCTGTCAGTCGCAAATCAGCATTATCCTGACGCAATAATATTCGATATTCTGCACGGGAAGTAAACATACGATAGGGCTCGTCCGTACCTTTGTTAATCAGATCGTCAATCAACACGCCGATATAGGCCTGCGAACGTTTTAACACAACCTGTTGTTTCCCCTTGATTTTATGGTGAGCATTTATCCCGGCCATTAAACCAAGGGCAGCGGCTTCTTCATATCCTGTTGTTCCGATAATTTGGCCTGCTAAAAATAAGCCCGGTATTTTTTTTGTTTCCAGAGAATAATCCAATTGTTTTGGCGGAAAGTAATCATATTCAATGGCATACCCCGACTGAAATATCTTAGCATTTTCAAAACCTTCGATATTCCTTAGTGCTTTAAGCTGGATCTCTAATGGCAATGATGACGAAAAACCATTCACATAAACTTCAATGGTGTTTCTCCCTTCCGGTTCCACGAAAAGCTGATGCTGATCCTTGTCTGAAAAACGATCAATTTTATCCTCAATACTGGGACAATACCTGGGTCCAATTCCTTTAATCCTGCCCACAAATAATGGTGAGTCCTCAAACCCTGTTCGTAATATATCATGTACTTTTTCAGAGGTATAAGCTAAATAGCATGACAATTGATTTTTAACCGGAGCCGTATCTTTAAACGAAAATTTGCCAGGAACATCATCTCCGGGCTGAACAATTAATTTTGAATAATCAATTGTTCGGCCATCAACACGCACAGGTGTTCCTGTCTTCATTCTTTCGGTATCCAGTCCAAGCTCCTCCATATTTGCCGTTAATCCAACAGAAGATCGTTCTCCAATACGCCCACCTTTAAGTTGCTTCTGACCGATATGAATCTTACCATTTAAGAATGTACCTGCAGTAATAATAACTGCCTCAGCAAAAATTTCAAGTCCCAATTGTGTTTTTACACCTACAGCCTTTCCCTTGTCAACAATAATTTCTGTTACAGTTTCTGTCCAGAAATCTATGTTTTCCGTTTGCTCCAACATTTCTCTCCAAACCTGCGAAAACTTCATCCGGTCGTTTTGTGTTCTGGGCGAATGCATCGCCGGGCCTTTAGAAAGGTTGAGCATTCGAAATTGAATAGTTGAATGGTCGGCAACAATACCGGAATATCCGCCCATAGCATCAATTTCCCGAACAATTTGCCCTTTAGCCACTCCCCCCATAGACGGATTACATGACATCTGGGCAAACCTTGTCATATCCATGCTAATCAGCAACACGGAGGAACCCAGATTGGCAGCAGCTGCTGCTGCTTCACAACCTGCATGACCCCCTCCGACTACAATTACGTCATATTTTTGCATTACATCCATGTTTCACGTGGAACCTTTAGCGATTTAAATAGTAATTTTCTTTTTCTTTCATCAAGTCAAATTCGCTGTCGCTTTTATCATTATATCCTAAAAGGTGTAATAACCCGTGAACCATCACTCTGTATAACTCCCTCTCAAAGGATATCTGATATGCCTCAGCATTCGTCTTTACCGTATCTGCAGAAATAAAACAATCCCCTTCGATGGGATTGCCTGACTCATGATACTGAAAGGTGATAACATCAGTGTAATAAAAATGTTGAAGATATCGCTTATTTATATCCAAAAGGTAAGGATCTGAACAAAAGATAAAGTTTAACGCGCCCGTTTGCTGGCCTTCTTCCTCTGCTACACGGAGCAACCAATTTTTAACCTTATCCTCTTCGGGCAATTCAATATTGACATCCTCGTTGAAAAAATTTATTTCAGCTTCCATCTGTATATCCTTCTAATTTCTGCCAACATTTAGCTCTCAAACTTTTTCCCAGGCACCTGTTTATAAGAGAGGTGTCATTTATTGCTTCTGATTTGCTCTCCCTGCAAATAATTTTGAAAAGCCTTTTTTCGTATGGCTGACAACTCACTGTTTATACTATTGATGGAGAAAATGAGTTCAATATAGTCTTTTTCCACAAAATAATCATCTCCTAAAAGACTAATCAGGTAAATTAAATCACTATTATCATCAATGTGCTCAAAACAGCCCTCTATTTTGAATACCAGTCCTTTATGGCTAGACTTAAACGATACACTGGCAGAATCTTCATGCTTTGACTGGCTCAGGGTTTCAACAAGGCTAACCAGTATGTTGCTATAGTAACTATTAAAAATATTATACTCATCTGCAATATTTTCTACAAATTGCTCGATACGCCAATTTTCTTTCTGTACATTTCTTAAAGTAATATTTCTCTCCATTTTATTTGCCGAGATTTAAATAATATTCATTCATTTTATTTCTATAAAAAGGGGCTAGCTCGGGTGGCACTAACCTTAATAATTCTGTTTCTTTTTCTTTCCCTCTTTTATACTCTAAAAATTCATCAGGGTTACTATTTTTTTCGTCTTTTGCCTCTTCTGATTTTCTTTTTTCCTCATACTCCTGTTTTCTTTTGGCCTCTTTGTGCTCTAACAGCCGGGTCATAATCTCTTCTTGTCTTTCTAACATATTCTCCCTAAGAATTTTATTGACCAAATCTTCTTCCGTTTTTTCCATCTCTTTAAGCGTTTCACCTATAGATTTGCTTTCCGGGTTTCCCTTGCTTTGCATTTGCTTTCTTAATTCTTCAAGTCTGCGGCGTATTTCCCTTTGTTTTGCTGCATTGCGGGCAAATTTTTCACTCATCGATTTTCCATCTTTCCCTTTTTTCATTCCTTTTTCCAACTCTTTCTTCATCTGCTCGAGGCTTTGATTTAATTGCTTTTGCATTTGCTCAAGGCTTTGTTTTCCCGATTTTCCGGGCTTGGGATTATTACATTTCTTTTTTCCCATTTTTCTACCTTGCTTACGCATTTGCTTTTTCATGTTTTCCATAGATTCGGAAAGCATAAGAGCAATGTTATTTAAGCCTTTCATAATATATTGTTGCCGGCTAACAGCTTCATCTTTATCTCGCTTCCTTGTATATCCAATAGTATTTAATGCAAGCATTGACTCCATTGCTTTGCTCATATTCCGGTCTATATCATTCAGTTCTTTATTGACAAATGATTGAATCATAATTTGTCGTTTGCTTAATGCATATAGGGAGTCTTTGACTTTTTGAAGGTCTTCTTTCAAATCCTTTTGTTCCTGGATAAGTTCAACAAATTGAGGATCGTCATTGGACGTATTTTCAAACTCATTCATCAGCTCCTCCTGTTCCAAAGATAATTTCAATGTGTTATCCATAAGCTGACGTATAGAGCGCAAATCCTCTCCTTTTTGCTCCATTTCCATTTCCATCATCATATCCTGGAGTTTTTCAGAAAGATTATTCATCTTCTGTTTGGATTGCTGCTGACTTTGTTCGCCCTTTTTCTTTTTGCCTTGTTTAAGCTTTTCCAGAGATTTCTTTAAGCTATTTTCCAACTCCTTTTCATCCTTCTCTGTATTTTCAATATTCATAGGATTCTCAAGCTCTTTATTTTTATCTCTGGATTTTTCTAACTTTTCTTTGATCTTATCAAAATCTTTATTGATTTCTTCTTGTTTTTCTTTTTTATCCTCTTCGGATTCTATAGCCTCATCCTGCTTTTCTTCCAGTTCTTTTAAATCCTCAATAGCATCTTTGATATCTTTTTCTACATCCAACCGTTTGAAGAGTTCCAGATTTCGCTCCAACTCCTTTTCCATATCCAGATGCTCTTGCATCATCTGGTCCATTTGTTTGCGGATCTTATCTTTATCTTCTTTATCCAGTAATTTTTTAAGCTCTTCGATTTTTTTCAATAGTTCTTCATCAAGAAGCTTTTCCATCAATTCTTTAAGTTTCTTTTCCTTTTCAAGTATATCTTCTTGTTTCTTACTCAGCTTCTCCTCTTCCTTCGTTTTCTGATCCAGGTCCTTTTTGAGCTGCTCAATCTGATCTTTTAAGTTTTCCGAACGCTCAAGAAAATCTTTTATAGCTTCTTTATCATCCCAGTCCAGGTTTTCCTTTTCAACCATCTTCTTTCGAAGCTTTTCGAAATCTTTCTTCATCTTATCGATTTGTTCCGAAGCCTTCTTAGTTTTTTCTTTAAAATCTTTTGTCTTCTTGTCTATCTTTTCTTCGATTTCCTCTTCAGATGGTTCTTTAACTTTACGAATACTAGTTTTTGTCGACTTGGGTCCTTTTATTCTGTCATTATCCCATACTTTAAAATAATAGAATAATTCATCACCCGGTTGCAGTATCGTATCGCGCTGAAATGTAAAATAGAAAGCTTGTTTGTTTATTCCTTTTTCAATGTTTACAGGAATCTGTTTATATTTTCCTTCGTCATTCACTTTCCAGGCAAAATTCAGTTTTGTAAACCCGTAATCATCGGCTATAGATCCGCTATAAAATGATCTTCCCGCTGATGAGGAGTCATCTATAATATTTAGCTCTATTTCCGGATATTGATCACGAACAACGTTAACTTCAAAATCGAGTGTGTCTTTTGAATTAATATATTGATTGCTGCTAACAAGACGATACGAAAAATTCTCTAAAGCTCTTTTCTCTGTTTTAAACTCGTCTTTTATACGAACAGTCTCATCTTCAAGTATCATTTTGATCTGCTCCGTATTACTAACATTGAATTTCCATTGAATATTTGTTCCACATGGAACAATTAAATCACCCGTGTTTTTAGTAGTTTCATCCTTTTTGCCTGTATAATCAGGATAATCCATTTCAATAGTATATCCGATAATTTCGGGTTTATTTCTGACGATAATTTTATAATCCCGGCTTTTTACAATTCCATCGGTAACGACAAATTCTTTTTGATTTCGGATATTTTTTAGTGTTAACACATAGTTGTCGGAGCTCTTTTTAACAAATCTGTTTCTTGTATTTCCGGATTTAAAAAATAGATTTTCGGGTCTTTGGTCTCCGGTAATATTAACTTCCAATTCTAAATCGTCGCCTTTCGCTACTTCAAGCGATGAGTTTTCCAAATGTATATAAAAAGGTTGTGGGCGTTCAAACTCCTCATTATACTTCGTGAGTCGTTTTGTGGGCTCCACAATTATATCCGGTGCAGAGATAAGCAAAGCAACAAAAATTAATACCGGAATACTTAGATATTTCAAGTATTTTCTGTTAATCCGGAAGTCTATAACATTTTTAAAATCAAATGGCTTTAATTCACTGGCTTTTTGTTCTATCGCCTGATTTAAAAATTGTTTATCTGCTTCTTTCGCATGCCTAATGTTTTCTAACTGAAGTAGATTCGTGAGTTTGTCATCCACTTTTTCCATATACTTCCCGATGTACCGGGAAGCTTCCATATCAGAAATTGGTTTGTTTATCCCGTAAATCTTAAATAAACTTACAACGATGAATTTGTAAAGAATAATTGCGGCATAAACTAAATAAGCAAAAAATATAATTCTCCTGATCTCTGCATTAAAATAGCCAAAGTGTTCTGCTAAAATAATAATAAGCATTGCTCCTAAGAGCCCGGTAACAGCAAATATAGCTCCGCGAATCATCTGATTAAAATGATACCGGATAACAAATTTTCGTAGCTTTTTCTTAATTTCGTTTATCATATCTTATACCCTACAAAATTAAACATTCTCCATACTATAATGGTTAAAAAAGGTTATAAATTATATACACCTCATCATCATATAGAACATCTACTGAATTAGATGTTCAACAGCACTCATTAAAAAGTTATACTTTTGTATCTTTCTTAACTATATTCTATGGAAAATAAATGGTATGTAATCATAAATCCGAATGCAGGATCGCGCAAAGGAGAACAAGATTGGCCAGCGATACGTGATTTACTTATTTCCAGGGGATTAAAGTTTGAATACACTTTTTCGGAATATCATAAACATGCTATTTCTTTAGCCTCCAGGGCGATTGAAAATGGTTACCGTCATTTATTAGCTGTAGGTGGCGATGGAACAATTAACGAAATCGTTAACGGCATCTTTAAGCAAGCTGTTGTATCAACAACAGATATAATATTGGGAGTATTAACAATTGGGACCGGCAATGACTGGGGGCGGATGTTTGACATCCCGATGGACTATGAAAAAGCTATTGATATCATCAGTGCAGAAAAGGTTTTTTATCAGGATGTTGGACTTGTTCAGTATAAAAATGGCTCGGGATCTGACTATCGTTATTTCATTAATATAGCCGGTATTGGTTTTGATGCTATCGTCGCTAAAAAAACAAATTCGCTCAAAGCGCTGGGTAAAAGCAACTCTTTTTCCTATCTAACATCGCTTTTCAGTAGTTTGCTGAAATACAAACATCATAAAAGTGAAATTATCGTAGATGAGTCCAAACATAAACTGAATACAAGTCTTTTCAGCATGAATGTAGGTATTTGTCAATATAACGGAGGCGGCATGAAACAAGTACCTAATGCTATTCCGGATGATGGGTTATTTGATTTGACGATTATTTCAAAAGTAAGAAAGTTTTCCGTATTTCGTCATTTGCAAAAGATTTACCGGGGAACCCATCTAAGCCTTCCTTATGTAAAATCATTTCAGGCAAAAACAGTTATCATAACCTCCAACTCCCCTATTAATCTTGAGGTCGATGGCGAGTCACTCGGACATACTCCAATGGAATTTAGTATCATTCCAAGTGGTATAAAAGTCATTACCGGATAATCTTTTCATTTATTGATCATCACGATACCATTCCACCGAGGACTTCTCTGTTTCATATAATTTTAAAGAATGTAACCGAATGTTTTCCGGTAGTTTTTCATTTAGAATACGCGCAAATTCGATGATTAAATTCTCACTCGTGGGTTGAAATTCTTTTTCAATAATATTGGAAAATGCCGGAAGCTTATATAATTCATCTCCAAAACAACCTTTTTTTACAAGTAAAGCATGATCATAGTGATTAACAATTTCGGCTTTCACAAGCTGTTTCAGCTGTTGAAAATCCATTACCATTCCTTCTTTCGGATCTTGACTGCTATCTAAAGGTTTTCCAATAACGGTCACAAAAAATCTGAACGAATGTCCGTGTATATTTTTGCAGGGCCCATCGTATCCCGGAAGGAAATGCGCCATCTCAAAACTAAACTCTCGTGTTATTCTGATCGTATTCATCTGTTTTTAAGCATTTACATGTTTATCTATCGAAGGAAAGTCGCATACCAGCTGGCTGACTTACAATTTCGCCGTTATGGGCTACAAGAATTCCATTGACAAAAGTATGTGTAATATTCGATTTAAAAGAATAATTTTCCACCGGCGACCAACCCGCTTTATAAAACAATGATTCTTTGCTCACTTTGGTCTCTTTATTGTGATCGACAATCACCAGATCAGCCCAATAACCTTCTTTGATATAACCCCTGTGCCAGATTCTGAATAGTCTTGCCGGATTATGAGCCATTTTTTGAACAATTTTTTCCAGCGACAACAGACCTCGGTGATATAACTCCAGCATCATCAAAAGGGAATGCTGAATAAGCGGGCCACCAGAAGGTGCTTTTAAGTATGAATTTTGCTTCTCCTCCAGCGTATGCGGGGCATGGTCAGTGGCGATAACATCTATTCTGTCATCCAAAACAGCCTGTAATAGAGCAACCCGGTCACTTTCTTTTTTTATGGCCGGATTCCATTTTATTAAAGTTTCTTTTTCTTTATAATCCAATTCATTAAACCACAGATGGTGTACACAGGCTTCGGCAGTAATGCTTTTCTTCTCGGGGAATTCTCCCTTTTCCAGAAGCTCTAATTCCTTTTCTGTTGAAAGATGCAAAATGTGCAAATGCGCATTATAACGCTCTGCCAGTTTCTTCGCTTTAGAAGAAGAAAGATAACATGCCTCACTACTACGTATCTCAGGATGCATCTTTATCGGAATTTCATCTCCGTATTCATTTTTGGCTTTCTGAAGGTTATTTTGTATTGTTTCTTCATCTTCACAATGGACGGCTACAATAGTAGGCGCATAATTAAATATTTTCTTCAATGCTTCATCCTGATCCACGAGCATATTGCCCGTTGAAGCTCCCATAAAGACTTTTATACCACAATTCTTATCAATAGCCAGATTCTTTACTTCTTCTATATTGTCGTTTGTTGCTCCCAGGTAAAACGAATAATTGGCATAGGAACGGCCATCTGCCAATTTATATTTCTGCTCAAGCAATTCATTCGTAATAGTCTGTGGTTTTGTATTCGGCATTTCCATGTATGAAGTAACTCCGCCTATCACCGCCGCTTTACTTTCAGTGTCGATGTCTGCTTTATGTGTGAGTCCGGGTTCTCTAAAATGAACTTGATCATCAATAATTCCGGGAAGCAACACCTTCCCCTTTCCGTCAATAATATTCGCGCGGTATTCATAATAAGTTAAAGCACTTCCTTGTGGCAAAATCTTATTGATTCTTCCGTTTTCAATGAACACACTTCCTTCAAATTGGGAATATTCATTGACAATTGTAATATCTTTTATAAGGTACGAGTTATTCATATGTTTATTTTTTTGTTTGTTGTTCCGTGTTCGTTGTTCCGTGTTGTGCTTGCCTCGCTTGTCCTGTTAATTATATTTCAATCAACCGGGATGAAACGCGACGGCAGGAGCTGTTTTACCGGGGTTCGCTTTTCTCTAAGTCTCTTCGTTCTCTTCGTTCGCTTAAGTCGCTTATCCCGATAGCTATCGGGACGCTCAGTTCGCATCATTGCCAACTCGCTGCTTCGCATTTAATCATTCTCCTGTGTGCCGAACGCTTCGCCATGAAGGTTTCATATGTTTAAATTTTTCAAAATATTGATAACGTTATTGTTATGTTTTCTTGCTTTTATTTCTTACTGTCATTTGCTTTGCGTCATTTGTAGTCATTTGCGCTTCGCGCGTCATTTTGCTTTACTATATTATAAGTCATTTACTTCAGGGCTTTCTGAGACAGTTATATTTAACAGCAGCCAAACACAGAAGTATAGAAAATGACCATCAATGACAACTAATGACATTGTTTTCTTTGCATTATCCAACTCGTCCAGCCCTTTAATCATCCTCCTGTGTGCCGAACGCCTCGCCATGGGTGTTTCATATGTTTAAAATTTTGTTCCGTGTTCTCCCGATTTCGTAACCTCATCGGGATTAATTCGACTTACATCTTTCGGTTCTCCGTCTACCGGCGGATTCCGAAAAATGAGTCTCATTGAATGTGTTCGTTGTTTGTCCGCTAATTTCTCTAATTACACACCAATTAACGCGGATTTAGTATATTCTTATTCGCAAATGTAATTCGTAATTCGTAATTCATAATTCAAGATACGCATCATCACATCATCGCATCATCGCATC
>JAIPBW010000028.1 GCA_021738505.1 Bacteroidales bacterium
GAACGCCAAAGCGTAACCTGTGAAAAAGCGTCCCAGCTGTGGGACTTTCGATATGATGATATCTATTGCAATCTCTTGCCAGGTTCTTTTTCCTGACTGTAAATTTATCATGACCACATTTCTTACATTGATAGCCCGCTTTCCATTTGATTTCAGCTAAATAACGTAAACAGGCTTTATCGTCTGGAAAGGCCTCATTAAACTTAGTAATACTTTCTCCTTTAAATTCCATGTGACTATATTTTAAATCAATTTCTTGGTCATTGTATAAGTATTTATTTTTATACCTCAATAAGATAATTTGAAGTTTTTTTACTGTTTTAGCTAAACTGGATTATTCCGGGGTGGCAAAAAAACAAAAAAATGATGGTATCTATATCACATGAGTTGGTTGTTTAAGAAATGCAAGTGGTTGAAAAAGTGTATATCTTTATGAATAATTTGGGATTAAGCTTAAGGTATTAACATGATATGTTAAATGAATGTTAAAAGTTCTGAAAGTACAACATTTCGTTTTTTCTATTGTTTAAGTTTTGTGTTAAGATTTGGAAACATAGTATTAAGTTTTTTATTGCTTATTTCTATAAGTGGAATAAGCATCAATCAACACTTTTGTAAAGAACAAATTGTTGATGTTCATGCTGCTGTTTTCAATTTTGGAGAACAAAAAACTTATGAATGCTGTGAAAATTCCGCTCCCGATTGTGATGGAGAGCAAGTTACATGTAATATTAATGAAGGAAATAGTGGATGTCCTTTTTGTCACAATGAGGAAAAAGAGCTGAAAATTAAAGATTATTTTATTACGGCTGATTTTAATTGTGAATTTTTACAGCAAGCAACCACGTTAAATACAGACTCTTATGAGACTTTGGTAAGTCCGTTAATTTTTAATACGTTTAATTTTCTGTTTAATCGATTTATTCCGCCCGATGCACGGACGTCATTATCTTTCCTGAATCGATATCTACTTTGAAAAATAGTAGCTGTAAATTAATATAATTCAGTTATTTATTTTCAAACAGAAAACATATGTTAAATAAAATCATTCAATTTTTTCTGACAAACAGAGTAGTTACATTCTTATTACTTCTCCTGCTTGTTGGATGGGGCTTGGCCTTAAGTCCTTTTAACTGGGATATGGGTAATTTTCCGCGCGACCCTGTGGCTGTGGATGCCATACCGGATATAGGCGAAAACCAGCAAATTGTATTTACGAAATGGGAGGGACGTTCACCTCAGGATGTGGAGGACCAGATTACGTATCCGTTAACTACTGCGCTGCTTGGAATACCAGGTGTAGAAACCGTTCGTTCGAACTCCATGTTTGGGTTTTCTTCCATATACGTCATCTTCAAAGATGATGTGGAATTTTACTGGAGCCGTTCGCGCATATTAGAAAAATTAAATTCCTTACCCGAATCAACATTGCCCCAGGGTGTCCAGCCTTCTTTAGGGCCTGATGCGACAGCTCTCGGGCAAATATATTGGTATACTTTGGAGGGGCGTGACAAAAACGGAAATCCTACCGGAGGCTGGGATCCTCAGGAACTGCGTAGTATTCAGGATTATCATGTCCGTTATGCCCTGGCCTCAGCCGAAGGTGTATCCGAAGTAGCTTCGATAGGCGGATATGTAAAGGAATATCAGGTGGATGTGGATCCCTCTGCATTAAAAGTGCACGGAATTTCCCTGCAGCAGGTTATTACCGCCGTTCAACAATCTAACCGTGATGTTGGCGCACGGACAATGGAAGTGAATAATGTTGAGTATCTGGTGCGCGGACTGGGGTATATTGAAAATATTGAAGACCTCGAAAATGCAGTCATTACCCAGGAAAACAATACGCCGTTAAAAATCAAAGATGTAGCGAATGTGACTACGGGGCCGGCTCAGCGCAGAGGCATACTCGACAAATCAGGTGCTGAAGCTGTAGGAGGCGTTGTCGTTGCACGCTATGGGTCTAATCCCCTCGAGGTTATCAATAATGTAAAAGATAAAATTAAAGATATTGAAGACGGGATGCCGTCCAAGACACTGGAGGACGGCACAGAGTCTAAAGTCGAAGTTGTTCCGTTTTATGACCGTACGGAACTTATCCATGAAACCATCGGCACACTGGAAGAAGCACTTTCGTTGGAAATTTTGATTACGTTAATTGTTGTCATAATTCTGGTGATGAACCTGAGGGCTTCTGTCTTGATTTCCGGGGTGTTGCCTATTGCCGTGTTAATGACTTTTATTGCCATGAAATATATGGATGTTACGGCTAATATCGTAGCGCTTTCCGGAATTGCTATCGCTATCGGAACCATGGTGGATATGGCTGTGGTGCTCGTGGAAAATATCGTGCGACATATGGAAAACGCCAGGCCCGATGAAAAGCTTAAAGATATTATCTTCCGGGCTTCTTCCGAAGTCTCTTCAGCTATACTTACGGCCGTACTAACGACTATTATCAGCTTTATACCTGTTTTCAGCATGCAGGGTGCTGAAGGAAAATTGTTTGGCCCGCTCGCATTTACAAAAACATTTGCACTTGTTGCCGCTCTTATCGTTACACTGATTTTAATCCCCACAATAGCATACTGGATTTTTGGTCTGAAAGTCAGAAGAAAAGTTGTCAGGACTGTTTTGAACAGTATTTTGGTATTGTCAGGAATTATTTTGATCTTTATATCAGGCCATTGGGGAGCCTGGGTGTTACTGCTTATCGGTATTTTAAATCTGGTATCTGTTTATGTTCATAAACCTAAACTCTTCCGTATCCTGAACAATGCCGTCTTCGTTTTTGCTATCGGTTTTTTGTTAAGCCGTGAATGGTTGCCATTAGGGCCGGGAAAAAGCTTGTTTACCAATATGGTATTTCTTTTCCTGGTTACCGGAGGATTGTTGTTGCTTTTTGCAGTCGTTATCAAATATTATCAGCCGATATTGCGCTATTTATTACACAACAAGAAAACGTTCTTGTTGATTCCCGCTTTAATTCTCTTGTTGGGAATAAATATCTGGCTTGGATTTGATAAGGTTTTCAACTTTGCTGCAAAAGGATTTGATAAGATTAATGTTAATATTCGCACAACGAGTGTCTGGAGCGGATTAACACATACATTTCCCGGGGTAAGTAAAGAATTTATGCCTTCTTTGGATGAAGGGTCTTTTTTACTAATGCCGACTTCTATGCCACATTCCGGAGTGGAAGCAAACAAAGAATATTTACAAAAATTAGATATGGCTGTTTCTGCTATTCCGGAAGTAAAAACAGTAGTTGGAAAAGCCGGCAGAGTGGAGTCGCCTTTAGACCCGGCGCCCATGAGTATGTTCGAAAATGTTATTCTTTATAAATCCGAATATAAACTGGATGAAGACGGACACCGCATCCGCTTTGCTGTGGATGATGAGGGAGATTTTCTCAGGAATGATGACGGTGAGCTGATCCCCGACCGCAACGGACGATATTTCCGGCAGTGGCGCGATCATATTAAAACAAAGGACGATATTTGGGATGAAATTGTTAGTGTAACCAAACTTCCGGGCGTAACTTCAGCTCCAAAGCTTCAGCCTATAGAAACACGGCTGGTGATGTTGCAGACCGGAATGCGGGCGCCCATGGGAATTCAGGTTTACGGACAGGATCTGGAACAGATTGATGAGTTTGGAAAAGAGTTGGAAAATCACCTTCAACAAGTTCCGGCACTGAAAAAACAATCGGTGTTTGCCGACCGTGTTGTCGGGAAACCCTATCTGCAACTGGACCTCAACCGTGATAAAATGGCGCGCTATGGGATTACCGTGGGGAAACTACAAAATTATATTGAAGTAGCTCTTGGCGGAATTCCACTTACTCAGACTGTAGAAGGCAGGGAGCGCTATCCGGTAAGAATTCGTTATCCACGCGAAGTTCGCGATAATCCCGGTGAACTTGCCGATATGATGGTTCCGGTCAACGAAAGTTTATCGCTACCGTTGGGCGACCTGGTGAATATTACTTATCACCGGGGGCCTCAATCCATAAAAAGTGAAAATTCATTCCTGACCAGCTATGTTATTTTCGATCGTAAAGACGGGATTTCTGAAATCGACGCCGTGGAGCGCGCAAAATCGTTTTTACAGGATAAAATCGATAAGGGCGAGTTGGTCGTACCGGAAGGTGTAAACTATGAATTTACCGGGAACTATGAAAATCAAGTCAGAGCGGAAAAGCGGCTAAGCATTATTATTCCGATAGTGTTGATTGTCGTTTTTGTTATCCTTTACCTGCAATTTAGTTCAGTGGCCACTTCCTTAATGGTATTTTCCGGAATTGCTGTTGCTTTCTCCGGTGGCTTTCTTTTGATTTGGCTTTACGGGCAGCCCTGGTTTTTAGACTTTACCGTATTTGGTACGAATATGCGGGATCTTTTCCAGATAAGTACTGTTAATCTAAGTGTGGCTGTCTGGGTAGGATTTATAGCGTTATTTGGTATTGCTACCGATGATGGGGTTGTGATGGCTACTTATTTGCGTCAGGTGTTTCGAAAATCCAAACCAACAACAAAGAAAGAAATCCATGAATCAGTTATTCTGGCGGGAAGCCGGCGAGTGCGCCCCTGTCTGATGACAACGGCAACTACGCTGTTGGCTTTAATGCCTATTCTTACCTCTACAGGACGTGGCTCTGATGTTATGGTGCCTATGGCTATTCCCGCATTTGGCGGTATGCTTATCGAACTGGTGACCCTGTTTGTGGTCCCTGTATTATACGCAATGTGGCAGGAACGTGAACTGAAAGGAGGACAATCATGAAACGCTTAATAATAATTATGCTGATGATTATATCAGCAAGTGTAAATGCACAGCAAGCAAATCTGGAAGAATTGCAAAAGGTGGCGGTAAAAGATAATCCCGGTATCAAAGCGGCTTTTAATCAATGGTATTCCGGTCTGGAAAAAGCAACCACAGAAGCAGCATTACCAGATCCTTCTATGGCTTTTGGTTATTTTGTAAGCCCTGTTGAAACGCGATTAGGTCCCCAGGAGTTCAGAGCAGGTGTTTCTCAGCAAATTCCCTGGTTCGGAACTTTGAAGTTTCGCTCGAAGGCAGCCGAAAGTGAAGCACGGGCTGATTATTACCTGATAGAGCAGAAGTCGAATAAAATCCTAAAACAACTCACTGTTGCCTATTATGAAGCTTATCTGGCCGCTAAGCTCAAGCAAATTCACCAAAGTCAGTTGAAATGGCTGGAAGCTCAGCAGGAATGGATAGAAACAAAGTATAAAGATGGTTCGAAATCCATGGCCGACGTAGTGCGCATAAAAATGGCTATTGACAGACAAAAAGAACAGATTGAGAAATATAAAGATGATATCACTAAGCGATCTGTGCGCGTTAATAAAATAGCCAATCGTGAACCTTATGCAGATATTCATTTTCCGGATAGTATTGACGCAGCAACCATTGCTGAGTTTCCGGGTATGGATAAGGTGCAGCTCGATAGTGTAAATCCCGGATTAATGGTTTTGCAAAATAAAGAGCAAGCTTCACGATATGCCGGCATTGCATCGGAACGTTCCAATTATCCGGCGTTAAATCTCGGGGCAGAATACATTGCCATAGGGGAACGCACGGATATGGAGGTCTCAGGTAGTGGAAAGGATGCTGCAGTGGCCAAAATAAGCCTGAACTTGCCTGTAAATATCAGGAAGAATAAGGCCCGTGTAGCGATGAAGGAATTTCAAGCTGAAAAATACAATCACCTGTATGAAGAAAAGAAAAATGAGCTTTATGCGCAAATATTTGATTTATCCACAGAATATCAGGATGCCTTCAGAAAGCTTGAATTAGCTGCGCAGCAAGCTGAAGATGCATTGTATGTGGAAGAGTTGCTTAAAAGCGACTATGCAACAGGAGCTGCCGGTTTTGATGAGTGGATGGAAATTCGCAGAGAGTTATTGGAGTATCAAAAAGAACAAATACGAAACCTGGTTAATGCCCTGAAAATTAATGCGGAGCGTAAAATGATCTTAAATCAGTTTAAGATCAAACCGGCTCGTGAAAAGAAATTAGATAAGAAATAATTCAGTCGGTATAAGATGTCTGTAATTTTTAGGAATTAGTAAAAAGGAATTATTAGACCGCAAAAATGATAAAACAATGAACCGAGCCATGACAAAAACTTTAACACACACGGGGATGATTAAATGGCGATGATGGCGAGTTGGCGATGATGCGATGATACGTTGAAGCGTTGATGCGATAGGGCGAACGAAGAGACTGAGAGAATGAGAGAAACAAAGAACACCGAACCCCGGTGAAACAGCTCCTGCCGTCGCGTTTCACGGGGCAAGCAAGGAACAAAATTTAGACAGATGAAACATCCATGACGAGTAAATTTTGACACACACGTGAATGATTATATAGGAATAAACAATCTCAAAAAATATTATGTTAAGTTAGAGTTTTAAGGTTTAGAATGTCAATATATTAAAATCATAAACAAATGAAAACAAATAATATAAAGAAATATGGTATTTTCACACTGCTTTTTGTTCTGGGTTTAGTTGCCGGAGCCTTGATTTGGTCTGGTGGCGACGGAAGCAGTAAGGAAAAACAAGCGACCGATGAGCATGAGCATGCCGAGTCGGAAGATACAGAATATACTTGTTCCATGCATCCGAGTGTTCGTCAGGATGAACCGGGAGATTGCCCGATTTGCGGAATGGAATTAATCCCGGTGGAAGATGAGTCTTCAGAAGGGACAGATGTACAGGATTTTGAAATGACAGAAACAGCGATGAAACTTGCGCAGGTGAGGACATCTGAAGTAACAGCAGGTTCCAGAGCTAAGGAGATCACACTGGAAGGAAAGATTGCTGCTGACCAACGCAAAGTATACAGTCAGGTAGTGCATTTTGGCGGAAGGCTGGAAGCACTGAATGTAAGTTATGTGGGTCAGAAAGTTGAAAAAGGCCAAAAGCTGGGAAGTATTTATTCCCCTGACCTTGTTGCTGCACAACGCGAATTACTGGAAACATCAAAGTTTAAATACGGTAGCCAGGAAATGCTGGAAGCTGCCAGGCAAAAACTTAAGCAGTGGAAGCTTTCTGATGAACAAATTGAAGATATCATCCAATCGGGAGAGGTGAAAACAAATTTTGATATCCGGGCGGATGTGAGTGGTTATGTTACGAAAATGAAAGCAAACAAAGGGGATTACCTTCATCAGGGTGATTATCTGTTTGAAATAGCGGACCTTTCATCGGTCTGGGTTATGCTGGATGCTTACGAGCGTGATTTGCAATGGCTACATGAGGGTCAGGAAGTGAAACTAAAAGTTAACGCTTTTCCCGGGAGGGAATTTTCAGGCACCATTAATTTTATCGATCCCTTTATTGATGAAAACAGCAGAGTTGCGCAGGTACGTGCCGAACTTAATAATAGCAACAGAAAGCTTAAGCCCGGCATGTTTATAAAGGGTCGGGTTAAAGCAACGATGAAAGAAGGTTCGGATGCTTTACTTATTCCGAAAACCGCTGTTTTATGGACCGGTGAACGATCGTTGGTTTATGTACAAAACCAGGAGGCCGGAGAAAAACACCTTTTCCGTATGCGGGAAATCACAACGGGCCAAACATTAGAAGACAGCATAATTGTGCTTGATGGCCTGGAGCAGGGCGAGCGAGTTGTTTCTCATGGTACGTTTGCTGTTGATGCAGCCGCCCAACTGGCGGGTAAAACCAGTATGATGAACCCCGAAACGGAGACTGCCAGCGCTGCTGATCTTGTGAAGGAAGGCGAAACTGCCGGCGTACAGGAGAAAGATAAAATTACGGATGTAGAAAAGTTTGAAGTTTCAACGGAGTTTCAACAGCAGCTGACTCGTTTTTACCGGGATTATATCAAAATGAAAAATAGTTTTGTTGATACAGACCCGGACAAAGTAAATGAACATGCGAATCAACTTCAAAATAGTCTTGAAAATATTGATATGAGCCTTTTGGAAGGAGAAGCCCATATGCAATGGATGGATTATCTAAAAATACTTAAAAAAGACCTGAATACTATTGCTGGAAGTTCAGATATAGAGGTGCAACGAGAAGCATTTGTGACTTTCAATCCGGCATTTTATAAAGCTGTAAAAGCTTTCGGACTGATAGATGTTAAGGCATATTATCAATTTTGTCCCATGGCAAATGATGATAAGGGCGCCTATTGGATTAGCGAACAGAAAGAAATACGCAACCCATATTTTGGCGATGAAATGATGAGCTGTGGAGAAAATAAAGATACAATAGGAGGATAGTGATGCGAAAAAAATGGTTGAATATCGCATTGTGGCTGGCTGTAATTACAGTAGCTTACAATCTTGTAGAAGGAGTTATTTCCGTCTGGTTCGGGGTACAGGACAGTACGATAGCCCTGCTGGGTTTTGGCGTGGATAGTTTTGTTGAAGTTATATCCGGGATAGGGATTTTACATATGATGTTCCGGATGTACCGGAAAGGGGACGATGTTAAGCAGCACGACCGTTTCGAAAGAGATGCTTTAAGGGTTACGGGAACTGCTTTTTATTTACTGGCCGCCGGACTGATTATTGGCGGAATACTTAAAATCATACAGGGCTACAAGCCGGATACAACTGTTGTGGGGATTATTATTTCAACTTTGTCAATCCTGACGATGTATTTTCTGATGCGTTATAAGCTTAAAGCCGGTAAAATACTTGATTCAGAAGCGATTATTGCTGACGCTAATTGCACACGCTCATGTTTCTATCTCTCGTTTATTTTGCTTTTCTCCAGTGGGTTATACGAGCTTTTGGATTTCGCCTGGCTGGATGTAGCCGGTTCGTTTGGCATTGCAATTTTTGCTTTTCGTGAAGGGAAAGAATCGTTTGAAAAAGCTTCGGCCAAGAACTTGAGTTGTTCGTGTGGTTCAAAGTGTTAAGATTTTGCTAAAGCTTTGTTTATTTAGAACAATTATAGATAAATCATGTTGATATAGTGAAAACCTCAAAAAATGAGAAAATTATGAAGTTTATTAATGTAATGCTCGCAGGATTGTTTGTTCTTTTTTCCGCAGGCCTGATGCAGGCTGAGACAAACAGCCGGACTAATTTGAATTTAGCGGAAATTACCTCCGAAACCGGAGAAAAAACATCGTTTAAAGTATATGGAAATTGCGGTATGTGTGAAAACCGTATTGAAAAAGCGGCCAAAGGCCTTGAAGGTGTAACTTCGGCCAGCTGGGACCGGGACGCAGAAATGTTGACTATTGAATACAACCCGGAAAAGGTAAATGTTATGGACGTCCATAAGGCAATTGCCGAAGTCGGGCATGACACCAAAAAGGTGAAAGCCGATGACAAAACGTATAAAAATCTGCCCGGCTGTTGTAAATACAGAGACTAAAAGCTTTAAACGATTGTTTTACAACGCTTAAGAGTTAAAACAAAAAGCAATATCTGATAAACAGGTATTGCTTTTTTTTCTTTGTTATCTTTGTGGAAAACAAGAACACATGCAATCTCCAATAAAAAAAGTAGCAGCCATACATGATTTATCGGGCTTTGGCCGTGCTTCGCTCACACAGGTAATTCCCATTTTATCCCGGATGGGTATGCAGGTTTGCCCGTTGCCAACGGCTGTACTGTCAACGCATAGTAAATTCTCTCATTTTCATTTTGTTGATTTAACCAATGAACTCCCGCCCATTATAGAGCACTGGAAGGCTTTAGACCTTGACTTTGATGCGATTTACAGTGGTTTTCTGGGGTCTCACGAACAGGTGGAAATTGTAGCTAATTTGATAGATTCTTTTCGAAAGGATAATCAGCTTGTGGTTGTGGATCCTGTACTTGGTGATGATGGCAAAATCTATAAACCTTTAAGCCGCGATTTGGTAGAGGAAATGAAAGGCTTGATAACAAAAGCTGACCTGATCACGCCGAACTTAACGGAAGCCGCTCTCTTATTGGATAGAGATTTTCCGGAAGATATTTCCACGGAAGAAGCCAAAGAATGGTGTAAGGCCTTGTCAGATAAAGGTCCCGAAACCGTTATTATTACCAGTGTTCCGGAGCGTGACCCCAAAGCCAAAACTGCCGTCATTGCTTATGATAGCAGCGACAACCGTTATTGGAAAGTTACAGTAAATTATATCCCGGCCAGTTATCCGGGGACGGGAGATGCATTTACTAGTGTTATCACCGGGGCCTGGTTACAGGGCGACAGCTTGCCTATTGCATTGGACCGGGCTGTGAAATTTACCAGTATGGGCGTTAAAGCTACTTTTGGATATGATTATGATGCAAATCACGGAATTTTGCTTGAAAAAATACTGCATACCCTGGATGCTCCTTTTCAGGGAATAAGTTATGAATTGATATGACAAAGAAACAGAACATAAAACTTGTAGCTACTGACCTGGATGGAACCTTGCTTAATGATGATCAAAAAGTCAGCCAGGAAAATGCAAAAGCTTTAAAATTACTTAAAGACCGGAATATTGTCCGTGTAGTTGCTACTGGGCGCTCGTATTATTCCTTTAAGAAAGTAATTCCACCCGATTTCCCTATTGACTATCTTGCGTTTTCCACAGGGGCTGGTATTATGAGTTGGCCCGACAAGAAATTGATCTATTCCCGCTATCTGGAAGCGGAAAAAGTAGAAGCAATAGCCCGGTTGCTTATTATGAAAAAAGTGGATTTTATGGTACATCATGCCATTCCTGATAATCACTATTTCGATTATTGCCGGTTTAGCGGTGATAACCCGGACTTTGACCGGCGATGCCGGAATTATGTCGCGTTTGGCACAGCAAAAAATGAAAACTCCATAAGTTATAAGAATGCAACTCAAATACTTGCTGTTTTTCCTCCACAAAATCATAACTTATTTGATACGCTAGCCCAATCTATGCAAGGGACAAAAGTAGTGAAGACGACTTCGCCACTGGATAAAGAATCTTTATGGATGGAAATTTTCCCTCCCGATGTTTCCAAAGGAAAGGCTATAGAATGGGTCTGCAGTCAGGAATCAATAAATATAAATCAAACCCTGGGCATAGGAAATGACTATAATGATCTGGATTTATTGAGAGCGACTAGGTATAGTTATGTTGTGGAAAATGCTCCCTTTGATTTGAGACGAGAGTTCACAGGAACACTTAGCAATAATGAACATGGCTTTGCAAATGTTTTGGATAAACATTTAGAATAAAAAAGGAAAGGCTTGCCGATTATTGAAACCTTTTGATGGTTACAATAGATGCGAGGGTAATTACAAACGGAATGGCAACCCGAATGTACTCATTATTAATTTTCTTAAATATATTTTGTTGCTTAAGATATTCATTGATAGACTGAATGATGGCAACATGTAAATTTTCTCTAACTGCCTGATTTTTTGTTCCATCATGAATGCCCGAAAAGTTTAAAAAGGTAGCGATCCATTCATGTTGAGAAGCATATTGTTGCTCTGTCTGACGGATACGATCTTTTAAATCTTTTTTCACAGCTTGCATTTCGCTGTAACTTTTTATCATAAGTCTTACTTTTTCTTATCATTTACATCTTTAAATGCAGTCCTGACGATTTCATCTTTCACGGGTCTTTCTATCAGAGGCTTACGGAACAAATATAACAAGAGCAATAGTAATAAATGCAACCCTGCAACTGCAGAAAAGCCAATGATATACGAGTTATATAAGTCTCCGATATATAATCCTATAGCAACAGACAAGAAAAACACAAAGGAACCTAAAAACATCAGCAGCACTATTCGTTTCAATAATACTGCTAATGTTTTACTGACTTTTTCAGTTCCTTCTATTTTTAATAATAAAATGCGTGAACTGATGTAATTTTCCAGTTTTTTCAGCATATTAACGCATTTTACCTATGACTTGCTGGCGGTTTTATTTTTCATCTCACCAACTTTTTCTTCAACTTGCTCTTTTTGCTTATTGAGAATTTCTTTTACATTGGTTAATAATTCATCCGTTTTTGATGAAATATTTTCACGGGTGTCTTTTCCACTTGCAGGAGCAAGTAAAACACCTGTAACAATTCCGGCAGCTGCTCCTGCCAATACACCGATTAATACTTTTCCACTGTCTGACATAATTTTTAAATTTTTAAAGTTTGAATTTGTTAATTTGATTTGTTTCAATAGTTATACGATTTTAAACGTAAATTGTTCATGGAAATTATAAAAATTCCCATGAATATATTTCATATTTAGTTGAAAATATTCGAGTTATTGCCTCGAATATTTTGGCTTTTATATCCAATACGTGCAAATATAAGTAAAATATTTTGATTTTATGCAATTTAAGCATTTAAATTTCGGATTATGTAAATATCATAGTCTCCCAAATATTCAAAACCTAGTTGCTCATAGAGTTTTATGGCCTTAGTATTTTTTTTATGCACTTCCAGTTTTATTTGATATCCTTTTTCTTTTGCAAAAAGTATCGATTTTTTTGTTAAGAGTTTACCATATCCCAGGTTTTGATATTCGGGAAGAACTGCAATATGATGCAAATGTAACCTCCGGCCGTCAAAAGTCATCCATGAAGTACCGATTATAGTATTGTCTTGTTCCATAATCAACATTTTTCCTCCCATTACTATGGATTGTTCTATGATTTGCTCGTTGTCACCCCGCTTTTTGCTGCCAACACCTGTTGTCTCCCATACTTCGATCAGGCCTTCATAATCTCCTTTTTGATAATCGCGTATTTTCATAGCCAAATAGATATTGGGTGATGTATTGAATTTTTGTTTTCAACTCTTTTAGTAAATGTTTACAATTTATAAGTTTTTGTGTGTTGATTAGGGTTGATTTACAGGTATTTCTATTGTAAAGGTGCTGCCTTTTCCCGGGTAACTATCTACATAAATTCCCCCCTTATGATAACCGATAAACTCCCGGCAAAGTATTAACCCCAGACCTGATCCGCTTTCATTTTGAGTTCCCTGTTTTTTATAAGTGCCATCAATAGTAAAGAGCTCTGTTAAAGCTTCGGGGTCGATACCAACTCCCTGGTCGGTAATGTTTATTTGTATAATCTCCGGGGAAGTTTGATTGACATTCATGTGAACTTTTGTTCCCGGATGCGAATATTTGATGGCATTGGAAAATAAATTTACAATTGCACTATGGAGCATAGTAGAATCGTGCCTGATAATTAATTCTTCAGGAGTATTAATAAGAAGGGTAATGTCTTTTTCATTGGCATATTGTTCCATCTCCCAATATGCTGTTTTTATAGTATTTATTAAATCTTGGTTGTAAGGTGAAAACTCGATTTTTCCATTATGTAAACGCGTCCAGTCTAATAAGTTCTTTAGTATTTGAAATAACTGTTCGGAAGATTTATAGATATCATTTATATATTGCTTTTTTTCTTCGGCACTGTAATCTTCGTATTCATTGTTTAATATACTGGAGAAACCCAAAAGGGAGTTAAAAGGGCCGCGCAAATCATGGGCTAAGATGGATAAAAACTGATCTTTGCTGTTGATCTTTTCCCTTAAATGTTGACGCTTCCGGGTCAGATCAACTAGTTTTACCAAAAGCTCCGGTTTTTTGCGGAAAGTACAAAGAATTTTGTCTCTTTCTGTTTTTATCAAGCGACATTCTATGAGTTCTTTTTGTTCTGAATTCGTTTCTGAAAAATATAAGCTTTCTTTTGCTGAACGATCATCTTTTAAATTAGTTAATGTTTTTTGAAGCTTTTTATGAATCTTTCCGGGGAAATAAGAATATAAATTTGCGGAATCTGAAGTCGTATCAAGATAATTCGTTTTTCCCTGTTGAAAAATTCCGTTAATATTTCCGTGGAAGTCTGCTTGTAAAATCTTGTCAGAAATAGATTTAACCAGAGGCAGTTGTGTGCTGTAGAGTTGTTTTACATAACTGAGGTTCGCTTTTAGTGTTTCCTGATTGTTCTGAAAATCATTTGTTTTTTTGGTGACACGATTAAGAAGGAAAAACAAAATGACAGCAAGTATACACAATAGAAGAAAAAAATATACCTGAACCTGTATATCCGTTTGAACTTGCAGGGGCAATACTAAAACGGACATGCTTGTTTTGGTTAAGAGCTTATTCCTCAGGTTTGAAGAAAAAGATCTTTCTATATAGCAGGATAAAGATCTCGGGGCAATATCTTGCGATTTTATTTTACTTATAATATGCCTTGGTAAATTCATGCGTTAGTAATTAATTAGAGTCTGTCAATTAAAGTCAGTGTCTGGTTTATAATGTTCGAGTTCAAAGTTTATCCCGCATTTATCGGGGGCTTGCGAAGTTTTTTATCATCAGGAGTCTCGATTGGAACATCGGGATGACTGTGATAAAAAACGAACGTAACGCAGAAATCGGACATTATAGACTAATTAGAGTCTGTCAATAAAGTAAGTGTTTAGTTCATAATGTTCAAGTTCAAGGCTTGCGAAGTATTTAAAACCAAGGAGTTTACTCTGGCAAATGACTGTTTTAAATACGAGCATAACGCAGAAATTGGACATTATGGACAAACACTAATTTTCGACAACTTAGTTTGATTACAACTTACGAAGGTAAATATCTGTAGTTTAAAATGCAAATTTATTGCGTTGAAAATTTAGTGAAAAACTCACCTATGGCAGGATCTGCTATATCTTTCTTAATGTTTAAGCACTACAGACCCAAATACAGCATCAGCTTTAATAATCAAATGAGGCTGTTGCTTGTTGAAATCTTTGGAGTGGATGTTCGTTGAGCCAAATCCGCTGTTAGGTTTGGAGCCGGGGAGTTCTACAGACCCAAAAGCAGCACTGGAACGGATTAAATAATTGACATCCGGATCAAGGATTACGCGCATTTCTCCGAAAACAGCATTTGTTTTTAACTCAATATTTTCTGTAAGCGTTAATCCACGTAAGTCTAAGGTTCCCTGCCCAAATATAGCTGAATATTCGTTCGTGTTTTCATCAAACTGAAACTCTGACTCGGAAAATACAGCAGAGGAATTGCTTTTATTCGGCCCCAAAGAACCTGTTAGTAAAGCTATACCCAGGAAAATAAACAGCAAGCTTATGATAATCTTGCCGATTGGAAGATGAATGTCAAACATTTGTCTTAAGACTAAAAGAGCACCTAAAATGATAAGGAAAATGCCCCAAAAAGCACCGGATGTGAATAAATTTCGCATAATATTTAATTTTGGATTCGCTTTTCAAATTTAGTATATAAAATTGAAATAATGCGAGTTTTTACTGACGAAATGAATAATATTTTTTCAATGCTAATGCATTCATGTCTATTCCCTGAATATTTGTCTTAAATTTACAGGTTTATATTACTTTTGCAAGTGAGATTAAGGCAGAAATATATCTTCATGCATATTCTGAGGAAAATCATCAATAAAAAAAATCACCTGCTATCTTCACAGTTTGTCCGACAAGTGTTGACACTGTTGAGTGGTGCATCTATTGCTCAGGCGCTTCCTATTTTGGTTAGTCCGTTATTAACACGTCTTTATTCTCCGGAAGCTTTTGGTTTACTGGCAGTATTTATGATGCTGGTAAATGTGTTTACGGTCGCGTCATCTGCCAAATATGAACAGTCCATCATGCTTGCGGATAATGAACGGGATGCTAATCACCTGATGGCCTTTTCTATATGGATTTCTTTAGGTATGAGTGTGCTTTTGATGACGTTGTTTACCTTATTCAATTCTTCCATTTCCCGGATTTTGAATGCTCCGGGTATTTCCCCCTGGTTATATGTTGTTCCTGCTGTAATATTTTTTCGGGGCATTTTCCAGATATTTGAAGTTTATTCCTCCCGTCAAAAGCGGTTTCGGGGAATATCAGTAAACCGGGTTCTTCAGCGTAGTGTCAGCTCCGGTTCGCAAGTAGGACTGGGATTTTTAGGACTGGAGGCTGCTGGTCTTATCCTCAGTAGCTTAGCCGGAAGCTTCATTGGTGCTGTTGGTATGAGCAGATCCAATTTGAAAAGTAAAGGTTTGTTCAAAAACATCAGTCGTAAACATATTTGGAAGCTGGCCGGACGATTTAAGAAGTTTCCAAAATATACCTTACCCGGGACATTTATCAATACAATGTCATTTCAACTTCCTGTCTTTTTGCTCACTTCCTTCTTTAGTAGCGTAATTGTGGGATTTTATTCTCTGGCTGACCGAATTTTGATGATACCAATGCGATTATTGGGGCGCTCAGTTTCCCAGGTGTTCTATCAGAGGGCGAATGAATATAAAAATGACAAGGTGAAATTGAGCCAGATTACGTATGAGGTTTATAAAAAATTACTGTTGACCGGCATTATTCCGCTAAGCCTGGTTATAGTTTTTGGTGATCATTTGTTTGGATTGATTTTTGGCGAGCAATGGTACACGGCCGGACAATATGCACAAGTTTTAGGTATTTGGGTCTTGTTTAATTTTATCTCATCGCCCATGTCTCGATTGTTTGTCGTGTTAGAAAAACAAGAAAAATCGCTTGTTGTGCAAATCGTTTTGTTTTTCTTTCGCCTGGCACCGTTTCTTTTAGGTGTCGCTCTTTATGATGATGCACTTCAGGTACTTATGCTTTATGCGATGGTGAGTGGTGTGTTTTGGTTAGGCTTTTGTTTTTATTTGTTAAATATGGCGGGTGTGAATTTGAAGAAAGCCTTCTTCTATACAATTTTTATCGTGGCAGTATTCTTATTGCCCCTGGCCGGGCTGAGAATACTTATTTTTTCACTGATATTGTAAATAGATCATCATATCAAGATAAAAATATTAGATTTGTTGGTGCCGTGATAGGATATTTGACAGGGGATATTGAATAAGAAACAGATGGTAATATTTCCAGGACGAAATATTATTAATACACCCAAAAATGGTCAATAGGGATGGTGGTCACAATATCTATTACGAGCAAACATAACAAAGTTGTTGATGACTGGCTGCCGGTTGTAAATTGTAATTCAATGAGGCAACCGTAAAGCAAATAACAGGAAAAAATATAATATTCACATTATTAATATTTTGAAGTAATTAAGACTATGGGGTTCTGGTATTTATTCGGTTCAATGATTTATCGCTGGGAGCATTATAAACAAAAAGCGTTAAAAAGTTTTTATCAAAGGTATTATTCCGGGAAAATAGAAAAAAAGGGGGCCGGATGTTATTTTAACGGCCCCATGAAAATCAGGGGGACAGACCAGGTTTCTCTGGGGAAAAATGTACATATTGGTGAAGGGGCCTATATCCGCGCCGAAGGTGGTTTGGAAATCGAAGATAATGTGCATATTGCCCGAAATCTAACTGTCTATACCCATAGTCATAATTATCAAGGCAGAGCTTTGCCTTATGACGATGAATTTATGTATAAAAAAGTTCTAATCCAGCGCAATGTCTGGATCGGAATTAATGTCATTATCCTTCCGGGGACGGAAATAGGAGAGGGAGCAGTTATCGGCTCCGGAGCAGTGGTGCATGGTAAAATCCCCGATTTAGCGATTATAGGAGCGGCTGCCGGACAGATTTTAAAAACCAGGGATAAGGAACATTATCAGAAGCTTGAACAAAACCAACAATATGGCGGACAAAATGGCAAACCATTATTTGAATAGAATGCACCGGAGGATAAATGAATATCTGATTTATAAAACTCCCCGTGTTAGAAATACGGATTTTATGTCCTTCAAAAAAGAACTCTTGCCCACACTAAGGCCGGTTTTTTTTCTGTCTACAGGTCGTACAGGAACAGCTTTTTTTGCCCGGTTGTTGAATCGTACAAACCAATACCAGGCTTTTCATTTTCCTTTTCCGGATTTTACGGGGGAAAATGTGCAAGCTTACAAGTTATATCGTCAGACAGGAATGGGTGAAGCAAAAATTTCTCAGGCTTTGGCTCAAACTTTTGTTGCCGGTCGACAGCAGTTATTGCATAAAAATTTTCTTTATGGAAAACGTTATTGTGAAACCAATAATAACCTGACCTTTTTTGCTCCGGCCTTAAAATATTTGTTCCCGGAAGCCAAATTCGTGTTTGTGCACCGTCATCCGGGAGAGTTCATTCGCTCAGGCCTCAGGCGTCAGTGGTATCAAGCTCACCGCTATGATATCGGACGGATCTATCCGGATGAGACAAGTTTTTATTCGCAAAAGTGGGATCAGGCTTCCTCTCTGGAGAAAATTGCATGGCTGTGGAAAGAAACGAATGAGTTTATTCTGGACTTTAAAGAAATGGTTGAAGCGAAAGATTTTTATCGTTTTGACTTCTCTGAGATGAACCACGAAACAGTGCAACAACTTTTACAGTTTATGGAAGCGGATTTGCCAGCAGGACAAATAAGTAAACTTCTGAAAAGGCCTGTTAACAAACAGGCAAATGGAACTTACCCGGAATATGAAAACTGGAGTGAACAGGATAAATCAAGTGTACGCGATATATGTTCCCAAACAGCCCATAAACTGGGATATAAACTGTAGCCAATATTATGCTGAAAATTAAATATCCCGATAATTACCAGCCGGAACGTGAATATATTCTTCGTGTTTTGTTTGAGGAATTTGCCGGTCTGGAAATAGAATGGCAATGCGAAAACCGTACTGATTATTTATTGATGACGGAAACATCCGGAGAACTTCTTGTTAAAGATGATTTTTTTAACCGGTTTGGGGATCACAATTATCTTCATAAAGCAAATATTCCATCACAGATTGGCTGGCTTTCGCAACGAAATAAGGAAGGGGAATTAATACCTGTAATTTTCGGGGAGCCACATGTAGAAGAGTTTGAATCTCAAATTATTTGTCATGCAGATTTATTTGCTTCCGCTTTTTTCATGCTGAGTCGTTGGGAAGAAGTTGTAAACGAAAACCGCGACCAACATGACCGTTTCCGGGCGACAGAAAGTGTGGCTGTTCAACATGACTTTATCCATCGCCCGATAGTTAATGAATATCTTGAATTGCTGTTGGGTTGGCTGAAAAAGCTGGGACTAAAGCAAAATATGCCACAAAGAGAATTCCAATGGGTTCTAACCCACGATATTGATAAAATTTCCTGGGATAAAAATTACTGGAGAAGCCTGGCCAGAGATTTATTGAAGCAGGGAAATCCACAATTAGTATGGAAAAAACTCACCCAAATTTTTCGCAATCCTTATGATACTTTTGACAAGCTAATGGATTGGAGCGAGCAAGCCGGTGTGAAATCACGCTTTTATTTTATGGCCGGAGGGAACGGAGAGTATGATTATGAAAACTATTTGCAAAAAGATAGTTTTAAAGAGAGCGTGCAGAAGATACAAAAGCGTGGACATATTATTGGTTTTCATCCCGGATATGCGACTTACCGGGATGAAAGTGAATGGAAAGAACAAAAAAATAGTCTGGCTCAGGTCATCGGCCAACCAATAAATGAAGGAAGACAACATTTTCTTCGGGTCAGGATTCCGGAAACCTGGCAGATATGGGATGAAAACGATATGGAAACCGATTCGTCTATGGGTTTTGCTGAAATTCCCGGTTTCCGTTGTGGCACGTGTTATACATTTACGGTTTTTGATGTCAAACAACGAAAAACACTCAGATTGAAAGAAATGCCCCTGATTGCTATGGATGTTACTTATGCTAATTACTTGAAATATTCCCCCCGGCAAACCCTGGACAATTTGCGCGAAATCAAAAAACGCATTGTTCATTTTGGAGGGAATTTTGTTATTTTGTGGCATAATTCAAACCTTTATGCGGAGTTTTGGCCTTTATATCTCCCGGTGTATAAAAAGTTAATAAGCGAGGACTAAGAACGTTTCTATGATGAAGATGTATTATGTGGCATTTGGACAACCCTCAAAGAGTTATGGTATAGCGCAAAAAATCCTTAACCAGGCAAAGGCTATGCGTGCAAATCAGATAGATATTCAGGTACTGTTTGTTTCCATTTTTTCGTTGTCGAATGAGGACTACCTGGAAGGGGATTACCACCATCTTTATCTGGAAAACCCTGACCGGACCCCTTTGGTTTCAAAACTTACAAACCGTCCCCGGCTCGTAAAAAAACTCACGAATTACTTGAATGATTATCCGGTTGATTTTATTTATATGCGCTATCCGGCTTACATAGACCGGGTAATGTTACGGTTCGCCAGGAGATTTGCACATAAGCTAATTATCGAAAACAATACGAAAGAATTGCCTGAGAAAGTTATGAATCGTGAAAAAATAACGCTGGCTCTGGAACATATCTATGGAAAAGCTTTCCTTTCTAATGTCAGGGCTTCTATATCCGTGACCGATGAAATTGCACGTTATGAAAAATCCCGCTCCGGTAACTCTTTGAATGCATATGTTATTCCCAACGGTATTCAAGTAGACAGCGTTGCGGAGAGAAGCGCGCCGGCTTTTGATGGGTATCAACTGGATATACTTTTCGTAGCCAAACTATACAGGCATCACGGACTGGACCGGCTCATTTATGGATTAAAAAATTATTCCGGCAATATGAATATCAACCTTCATGTAGTGGGTGCCGGATTGGCAATGCCGGAAATAAAGAAGCTTGTGCAGAATCTGAAGATGCAACATCAGGTGAAATTCTACGGTCGGTTACACGGACAAGAAATGGATAAGCTTTATGAACAATGTCATATTGCAGCCGGAACTTTGGGTATTCATCGCAAAAAAATGAAAGAAGGAGTTACCTTGAAAGTACGTGAATATGTCGCCCGCGGCATACCATTTTTTCTCTCCGACTATGACCCGGACTTGCAAAAGGATGAAATACGGCCATATTACTTGCCGGTGGCTGGAGATGAAAGTCCGGTTAATATTTCAGAGGTTGGAAATTTTGCCAATAAAGTATTAACGGATGAGGAGCATCCACAAAAAATGCGCACTTATGCGTGGCATAATCTTGACATGTTTGTGAAAATGAAAAGTTTGAAAAATGTGTTAGAAAATTTAAAAAAGGAAGACAATGGATAGAAAGATACATATTGATAATGTGTTTACTCGCTATTCGCCTCCGAATTTCAAAGGCGGGATAGAAACCTATATTTATTATCTGGATAATTACTTGCGCGATAAAGGATTGAGTACTCGTGTGATTGCAATGAAGGATGACTATGATTATGATGCTTCTTTGGGAGATATTTTAAAGATACCAGTAAAAAGAATCCCTGTATTTGTAGGATTGCTTTTTCAGAAAAAAATCCGGCCACTTTTCAAAAACAGCGATATCGTCAATATTCATTACCCCACACTTGGCGTTTGGAAAATTCAAGCCCCGTTAATTTTGACTTTGCAAACCTTTGCTTCCGACAAGGAGGAGATAGGTAAGAAAAACTCTTTACGGAAAGTCCTGCGTGCCTGGTATCGCTCTTCACTGATGAAATGGTTAGAAAAGAAAACATTTCAGCAGGCTGAACAAATTATCTGTGTTAATGATGAGCTCAAGCAGGAGCTTTTGAAGCGGAATGTTGATCCACAAAAAATTCATGTCATCCGTAATGGCGTTGACACAGAAAAGTTTTCCTACCAGCCTCCTGCACCAAAGAAAGACGATGAAAAGCTAAAGTTTTTATTTCTCGGACGATTTATTGACCGGAAAAATATCATTGAACTGATCCATGCTTTTGCTCGTTTAGACGCGGAAACGTGTAAGTTAATGGTTGCCGGTGTCGGGGTGTTGGAACCCCGGATTAAGGATCTTATAGAAAACGAATATCCTGATCGCGATATAGAATTTTTAGGCTACAAGTCAGGGGAAGAAGTGATAGAAGCCTTTCGGACAAGTGATGTCTTTGTATTACCTTCGTTTTATGAAGGATTGCCGTTTACTTTGCTTGAAGCAATGTCCTGTGGGAAACCCGCTGTAGTGGGAAACTTTGCTAATGCTTCCCTGGTGGTGAATGAGGAGCAAAATGGGTTTATTATCCCGCAAAACTCCATAGAGGCTATGGCAGAAACACTGGAAAAAGCTCTTGCTCATAGAAATGAACTTAAAAAGATGTCGGAAAATGCTCGTCGTCACATTGAACAGCATTTTTCTTTGCAGGATAGTCTTGAAAAAACCTGGCAGGTATTTGCCGGAGTACTGGAGGAAAGTAAGTCGGATAATGGTTGATGATCGAGCTTCCTAAAAAAACGGTGGCGGCTTTTTCCGCATGAAATGAAAGGATAACATCACACCGATTTAATCAAATTGAAACTGATGACAAAGATTTTACATATCTGCAGCGAATACAGCAACCGTCCGCTTTACGGGAATTTGGTAAAGCAGCTGGATAAAAAAGCGTTTGAGCAGCATATCTATGTGCCTGTGCGACGCGCTTCGGATATTGGTAAAAATCAAACGGAAGGCACTAATAAAACTACATTTACCTACTCTTTTATTCTCAATCCCGCATTACGCCTTCTTTATTATCGTAAAACCCAAAAGATCTACCGTGATATTTGCAAAGCTGTTGATGTTCAAAGCTATGAACTGATTCATGCACATACATTATTTACCAACGGGGGGCCGGCCTACTGGCTGAAAAAAAGGTTCGGAATTCCATACATATTGGCTATACGAAATACTGACCTGACAATTTTTTACAAATATTTTCCTCATATCAGGGGTTTTGGTATGAAAGTACTGAAAAATGCATCGGCGATTATTTTGATATCACCGTCATGGAAGGAAAAATTAAAAGAAATTATACCTGAAGAAGATTGGCCCGGAATTGAGCGGAAATGCCGGGTTATTCCCAATGCTGTGGAGGAATACTGGTTGAAAAATCGTCCTGAACGTATTTCTAAAGCTGAAGCTGATCACATGGAAATATTGTACGCCGGCCGGTTTATTAAGCGGAAAGGGATGCAATACTTGATGAAAGCGCTGGATTTGTTGAATGAGGATAAAGAAAAGTACCGCCTGACTTTGATTGGAGGCGGAGGGAATTATGATAAAGAAATTCGTTCCATGGCTGCTGATAGAGACTTTGTAAGTATTAAAGAACAAATGCCCAAAGAGAAGCTGATTGAGGAATACCGGAGAGCAGATGTTTTTGCTATGCCTTCACATTCGGAGACTTTCGGGCTTGTTTATATCGAAGCCATGAGCCAGGGATTGCCTGTATTGTATGCCAAAAATGAAGGTATTGATAAGCTGTTTGAAGATTTTACCGTGGGCGCGGCTGCTGAAAATGATAATCCGAAACATATAGCATCTAAACTTCTTCTTATTGAACAAAACAAAGAACGATTAGCAAAGAATGCATTGGAACAATCATTAAAATTCAGTTGGGAAACAGTGTCAGAAAAATATGCTGACGTATATTTGTCGGTGATAGAAAATCAAAAGGATGCCTGATTATATAGAGCATAATAACATATTCTGGAAGAAATATCAGGGGGCATTAATTCCTGAAAATCCGCCGCATGTGGATATAGATCTTTCCAAAAAAGAGCAACAGGAACTACTAGAGCAAAGTGGTGCCTGGTTTTTGCGTTGGCCTTCCGATTGGGATACAGAAAAATCAACTTCCTGGTGGTATGTGATTAAAGATGATTTTCAGGGGATGGAAGAACTCAGCAAAAACACCCGCTCAAAAGTGCGAAGGGCCCTGAAAAGACAAAAAGTGGATTTGGCTTCAGCTAAAGAGATTGCTGATGAAGGCTATGAGGTTTATCAGCAGGCATTCCGGAATTACGATACATTTCTCAAACCAATGTCCCGAAAGGAATTTTCAGATTATGTGTTGTCGCTTAACCCTGACTACTGGGAGTTCTTTGCTTGCCGAAATGCGGAGGATGGAGCAATGACAGCTTATTCTCAAAATCTGGTTATGGACCATACGGCAGAGTACAAAATCATCAAGCTGCATCCGGATTATCTTAAAGATTATCCGTCTTATGCTTTGATTTATACCATGAATGAAGAATATCTGCAAAAGCGAGATATGAAATACGTTAATGACGGAGCACGTAGCATATCGCACCAAACAAACATTCAGCAGTTTTTAATGGATAAATTTAAGTTTCGGAAGGCCTTTACAACTTTAAATCTGACATACAGAAAGCCTTTAAAGCTTGTTGTGAGTTCTTTAATGCCTTTTTGTTCGTTGATCGGAAAAATAAAGGCTCGGCCTTTTCAACGATTAAGTATATTGCTGACCCAGGAAGCGCTGTATCGTCAAAGTCAAAAATCAAAACAACAATGAATACCGGAAGACACTCTACTGTAGCAAAATTAGGCAGGGGATTGCAAAAAGCCCTTCCGGCGGTTTCGTTTTTGGATGCTATCCTGGGAATTCCCGTGCTGCTGCGTCCGAAATCGGAGTTTCCTGTTGTTTTTTTACTGGCTCCTCCACGTTCCGGCTCTACATTGACTTACCAGCTTTTAACCACAGCTTTTCAAAACCAACATCTGACAAATGCCGGTAATCTGTTGTACACGATGCCTGCTTTTGGGGGATGGGTGTCAGAAAAACTTTGCAGTAGCAGATCCTCTGAGTTTAAATCTAAACAGGGCTTTGTTGCCGGCCTTTGTGGAGAAGCCGAAGGGTTGCGCTTTTGGTCTCACTGGACGGGAATAACCCTTGACGACAGCACAACGGATTTTAAAGCAAACAAAGCCGGAAAATTAAAAAATAAGCTGGAGCATCTGTGCAGTGAAGACACCGCTTTTATAACCGGATATCTGGGGCATGTGCTGGCTATAGACAAATTGAAGAAACTTTTTCCTAATGCGGTCTTTTTGTATCTGCAACGCGATTTGTTTAGCAATGCAATCAGCTTGTATAATGTGTCTTCGGATGATTGGTATTCAGTCAAAACAAAATCCTTTCCTGAAGTTCAGTCAAAAGACAGGTTTGCTCAAATCGCCCGTCAGTTAACGGATATCCATCGTTTGATCATAAAGCAAAAGGATGAACGGTTTTATACACTGCGTTACGAGACGCTTTGCGAGAAACCAGAGGAATTAATTGCTGATTTTCAGAAATTTGCCGGCAAACAAGGAGTTCATTTGCAACGAAAACCTTCTGCAATTCCCAATACCTTTCCGTATCAGGTGAAAACTCCTTCTGATAGTAAAATCTATCAACATCAATATGAGGCATTAGAAAAGGAAATTAGCTTTTTAGATGACGAGGTCCGGAAAGAAATGAAAAAAATGTTGTAGTCCGGATTAGCTTTTAAAAAAAGATTTAATTATAAATTTTCCCAATATGTCTCAGATGCTAAATTTTGGCTTGTTTTATTAAATCTCGTAATATCGTGCTTTGGCACTTTTTACTTTTAATTGCTTTTTTTATGTTAAGTAATGCTTTTCAGGTTTTTACAGTATAATCAAATTGCATGCTTTCACTAATTCTCTTTTGAGATATCAAAACACCGTTTTATAATTCAGGATAGTTATTTGTAATCGATTTAAATTGTGAATAATCATATGTATAAATTTTGAATTTTGAATAATTATTGAAATAAATTTGTACAATTATGATGAATATGATAATACCTGACTCACATACCTCTCCCTCTCCCTCCCTCTCTCTCTCTCTCTCTCTCTCTCTCTCTCTCTCTCTCTCTACGAACAGGGGTTTTACAGTGGATTAGGCGTTTTTGCAATTGTATTGCACAGCATATTTTTATGGGAAAAGAATTTTGTTTTGTGTTTACGTAGCACAGTTTAAATTGAAAAATATCAACAGGAAATGAATGATTAATTAAAATTTAAACAAACAACAAAACAAAATACCAATGAAAAAATTAAATATAGTAATGATCATGCTTATAACGTCATTTTTGTTTATGGCATGTGAAAAAGAAGAAACAGCAACTAATGAGAATGAGATACAGATTAAAAACAATGAAATTTTTGGGAATGGAGAGGATTATGGTTTTTATGTGGAACTGGACCCTAATATTCCATTTGAGAATATAAATATTGCAGAATATGGAATGTTACATTTTGAAACTATGGATGATTTTAAACAAACGAAAGCCGAATTGGAGCGAATGACCGAAGATTGGATGGAAGCGTATTATACAGAGTTTGAAGATATTTCTACTAAAGAAATGATTATTATGGAAGACTCTACAGGTTATAGCGATGAGGAAATATTTAAGGATTTTGAGAGTGCCATGGGCTTTAATTCACTAAGAGCTAAAATTGCAGAAGAGCAATTTGAGTATTTGCAAATGGAAGATCCTCCTATTGAAGATGATCCGGACTGTCATTTTATTTTTGAAGAAAGCGTAAGAACACTTGTAAATAAACATGAGGAAGTTTTAATTAATGATTCTATATACAAATTATACGAAGGATTTGATCTTGTTATTCCTCATGACAAAATTGATAGTTTGCCAATCTTTCGCGAAAGTGACTCCACTGCATTTGAATTAGGAGGTGCACTAGAAGATGTTAGAAGGATAGTTTATGGTTCTTCTAGTGGCGGCAGTGATTGTGATCTTGCACGAGATGAAGGTGATAGAAATTTTAAGAGACCTGGAGATGGTGACTATAGGATAAAATGGGTAATCAGTTATTGGGTACATCCATGGGATGAATCCCCAAGAATTGCAGTCAAAACAAAATTCAAAAAACGAGCAACTTTTCTTGGTATTCCTTATTGGCACAAAGTTAATAATAGTTATACACGAGCTGAATTATATGATAGGAGCGAACTTACTGATCCTGATGATTGTTCCAAAAAACAAGTAGAGGCTAACCCAGATTTTGATACTGGGCAAGGAGGAAAAGCTAAAATTAAAATATATACCCCATGGGAATATAAAGTAGCGAGTGGGGATTTGGAAGCTTATCATAGAGGAGATTGGATAAAATATAGCTCAAAACTCACTTTTTAAAACTATCTAACATGAAGCATATCCTATATCTTATTTTGGTCGTTTTTTTATTTACAGGCTTTTCAGGGAGCAATCTGTTTTCCCAAAGCTATACAGATAGCGTGTCATATCGCTCTGTAACACGCCTGAATATTTCCCTGCAAGCCAATTCGTATAATGATCTGAACATAAATAATACAGTGGGAAAAGAGCTGCTCAACTCGGGACAAACCATCACTCCCGAGTTGGGAGTTTCTTTATCGCAAGATATTTGGAAGAACTGGGGAGTTTCTTTTGGCGGAGCCGCAACAGTTATTCCGTTAAATACCAACTTCAATTTTGACCTAAAAAAATATAGCCCATATTTTGAAGAAAGCCTATCTACATATTTTTCTGATTATTGGTATTTTATTGCAGATTATATGCTGAATTTCGGGGCTTTTAAAACATTTTATTGGAAGAATGATTATTCTTTTAATATTGAAGCCGGAGTGAAATTAAACAGAATATGGCCTTATGGAATAACATCAGGGTTATCTGTAGTAAATAATGCTGATGAAACCAAAAGGATATTTGATTTTAGGATTGAGAGTCCCACAAGCGACTGGATGACCAAATATAGCTACTATGGTAAATTCGGACTTTTAAAGCACACCCGACGGAATTTAAATCACTGGACTTTAAGTCTGGTTTATCAATATTCTCCGGCAATAATAGGTAAAGGACATTATGAGTTTTCTAATCTACATGAGCCAAATGAAGGAGAAGTGGAGCTGGGATTAAACTATCTCGGAGTTGAGTTTCTTTATGCTTTCAATTTACTTAAAAAAACCGATTTATCTCCGGATAAAGGTTTTTCCAGAACCCATTATGAATTGAATAAAGAAAATAATCCTGAATTCAGATTAAATGCTGCTGAATTTGATACGTTACCGTTTAATTCATTATATTTAAAAGGAGGCTTGGGACTTAACCGTTACAATAAACTGGATATGGATAAAAATGATATTTTACGTTCAAAAAATACATATTCTCCTTCATTTGCACTAGATATAGCTTATTCGCTAAAGAATAATTGGGTTATAAACAGCGGTGTTGAATTTAAGCAATTGCCGACTAAAGTTTATTTTTATGAAACTATAGGACAGGTGAATGATATAAATAAGGATAATATATATTCTATCCCTGTTGCTATTCAGAAATTATTTTACAAAAAGAAATTGTGGTTCTGGAATTTATATGGTGGATTAATGTATAGCCGTATAAAAGAGTTGTGGTTTGGAGGAGGTAGTGATGAATTTTCTTATAAAGTAGGGAATGAAAGTTTATGGAAAAATACTTTTGGCATCTTCCTTAAAGGCGGGCTGTTTAAAAAGATGAAAAATGAGCGATTCATGGAGTTTAATTTCGTGGCTCATTATTCTCCTTTTGATGTAAAAGAAGGATATTTCGAAACGAAAAATCAAAAAGGAGATATTACACTTGGTCTGAATTATATTGGTCTTGAGTTAGTATACGGATTTCAGTTATGGGATTTTTAAGTGAAGTCTATAATATCGAACCTACGGTTTTTTATGGGATAGTACTGTTGTTTAATTATTATAATAACTTGCCTAACTTTATGCCTGATGGCACAAAGATAGACGCGGAATTTTGGTAAATGCTTTTCCTGCACTTTTCGAATTATTTTCTTTTATCGTGATGAATTCCTGTTTGGGATCACATCATTTCTTATTTTTGTTCAGTAAAGCGTTTATATGATATCTGTAGTTACACCAGCCTATAATGCTGCACGGTTTATTCAGGATACAGTGGAGTCCGTTCGGGATCAGACTTATCAGGATTGGGAAATGTTGATCGTGGACGATTGTTCTTCGGATGATACGGTGCAGGTCGTCAAAGATCTTTCTGGTAAGGATCCCCGTATCCGGCTGTTTGCCCTGGAGGAAAATGTCGGTGCGGCAGAAGCCCGCAATATTGCCTTTCGTCATGCCAAAGGTCAATATATTGCTTTTTTGGACAGCGACGACTTATGGGTCCCCGAAAAACTTGAAAAGCAACTTCGGTTTTTGCAACAGAACAATCATGCGTTTACATTTACAGACTATGAATGCATTACAGAAGACGGCTCGGAGGTGTTATACACCGTTCATGCTCCTGCAGAGATAGGATACAGACGCTTTTTACGGAATACAACTATTGGAACGCTTACGGTTATGATTGACCGGAAGAAAACCGGCGATTTTGAAATGCCGCAAATTCGTTCCAGCCATGATATGGCGCTTTGGTTATCATTGATGCATAATGGATTTAAAGCATACGGATTACAAGAGGTACTGGCAAAATACCGGCAGGTGGGAACTTCCAATACAGCGTCAAAATGGAAAGCGGCAAAGGATGTATGGAAAGTATACCGGAATATTGAAAAATTAAATTGGTTTGATGCCGGGTTTAATTTTGCCGGATATGCTGTAAATGCTATACTTAAAAGAATGAAATAATAGAACTATGAGCAAGATCGTGACGATCATCGGTGCCCGTCCGCAGTTTATTAAAGCGGCTGCGGTAAGCCGCGAAATTCGGAATCGGGATGATATACGCGAAATAATCGTGCATACCGGACAGCATTTTGATGCAAATATGTCGGAGGTGTTTTTTGAGCAAATGGATATTCCCAAACCCAACTACAATCTGGGAGTCAATAGTCTTTCGCATGGAGCCATGACCGGCCAAATGCTGGAGAAAATCGAAGAAGTGCTTTTGAAAGAACAACCCGACCGGGTCGTGGTTTATGGAGATACCAATTCAACGATAGCCGGAGCTTTGGCAGCAAAAAAGCTGCATATTAAAGTGGCTCATGTGGAAGCGGGTTTACGTTCGTTTAATATGAAAATGCCCGAAGAAGTCAATCGTATTCTCACCGACCGCATTTCCGATATTTTGTTCTGTCCCACGCAAAAAGCAGTAGATAATCTCTATGCTGAAGGATTTGAGAATTTTAACAGCAAGATAGTGCTTTCAGGTGATGTGATGCAGGATGCAGCCAACTTTTATCGTGATAAATCAGTGAAACCAATTGATAATTTACCGGAAAACTATCTTTTGGCAACCATTCATCGTGCGGAAAATACAGATTATCCGGAAAAGATAAAAGCTATCTTTGCGGCATTTGAAGAAATCGGAGAGGAGCTACCTGTCGTTTTGCCTCTGCATCCTCGTACGCGAAAGGTAATGGAGAAACTAAGCATTTCGGTGGATAGCCGGAAAGTAGTGTTGATCGAACCGGTGGGTTACCTGGAAATGGTTTGGTTGTTGACTCATGCGTCAATGGTGATGACCGACAGCGGCGGCTTGCAGAAAGAAGCTTACTTTTTCGATAACTTTTGTATTACCCTTCGCGATGAAACCGAATGGGTTGAGCTTATTGAGCACAGTTTTAATGTGATATGTAAAGCTGAAAAACAAGCTATCATCAAAGCCTATCAAAAGTCAAAAAATATTAAACCGGATTTTTCTGTGGAACTTTATGGCGGGGGTAAAGCTTCGGCCAACATTGTGGATAACCTGACAAACCAATAAGATGTCAAAAAAGAAGAATATGTGGAGTAAAACAGTCTTCGACAGGATTTTTTCCCTGATCGGGCTGATTGTATGTATTCCTTTATTTTTGGTCATTGGCATACTGATAAAAATAAAAATGCCGGGGCCGGTCTTTTTTAAACAAAAGCGTGTAGGCCAACATGGGAAGTTGTTTCGTATGTGGAAATTTCGCAGCATGCGAAAAAGTAGTCCGGATACAACAGTAACCACGAGTCAGGATGCACGGATAACGCCACTGGGCAGCAAATTGCGGAAATATAAACTGGATGAACTGCCTGAATTGTGGAATATACTGAAGGGAGATATGAGTTTTGTGGGCCCCCGGCCTGATGTGCCGGGATATGCGGATCAGCTGCAAGGTGAAGATCGCCTGATCCTGGAAATGAAACCGGGAATCACGGGACCGGCAAGTCTTAAGTATGCTAATGAAGAAGAACTGCTTGGCAAGGTTGAAAATCCTCAAAAATATAATGATGAAGTGATTTATCCGGATAAGGTGAGGATTAATCTGGATTACTACAAAAATTGGTCATTCAGCAGTGATATCCTGATTATCTGGAAAACAATCACCAGAAAATATTGAAAAGGGTACCAACGGTGAATATATTCACTAAATGTACGTACATTTGGTGATTATGTTCATCAAATGTCTTATAACTCGATCAAAAAAGATCAGAAAATAAGGGAGGAAAATAGTATGGCTGAAGAGAAACAAATATGGCTTTCATCTCCGCACATGAGCGGTTATGAGCGTGAGATGGTGGAAGAGGCTTTTGATACCAACTGGATAGCTCCCGTTGGGCCGCATATCAATGCTTTTGAAGAGGAACTGGCACAATATCTCAAACAAGGTAAAGTGGCTGTGCTAAGTTCCGGAACTGCCGCCATTCATCTGGCTTTGATTATGTTGGATGTCAAATCAGGGGACGAGGTGTTGGTTTCTTCATTGACGTTTTCAGGTTCTGTGAATCCTGTTGTTTATCAGGGAGCTGTACCTGTTTTTGTCGACAGCGAAAAAGAAACCTGGAATATGGATCCTCAGCTTTTGGAAGAAGCAATAAACGACAGGATCAAAAAAGGTAAAAAACCAAAAGCCATAGTTACCGTGCATTTGTATGGTATGCCGGCAAAGATGGATGAAATCACAGCCATAGCTAAGAAATACGAAATTCCTCTGATTGAAGATGCTGCCGAAAGTATAGGCAGTGAGTATAAAGGACAGAAAACGGGGAGTTTTGGTGAGATCAGCATTTTGTCGTTCAATGGAAATAAAATCATTACTACTTCCGGGGGTGGAGCTCTGGTTTCCCGGAATGAAGAGTATGTAAAGCTGGCCAAAAAATTATCTACTCAGGCCCGGGATGAAGCACCTCACTATCAGCATTCTATGATCGGGTATAATTATCGTATGAGTAATGTGCTGGCCGGAATAGGACGCGGGCAAATGAAAGTACTGGATGAACGCGTGAATCAGCGCCGACGCATCAATCAATTCTACCGGGAATTGCTTGAAGGTTATTCCCACATCGAATTTTTGAATGAACCCCGGGGGCATTATTCCAACTATTGGTTAACGACCATACTGATGCGGGACGAAGAAAATTCTCAAAAGCCCCGGGAATATTTGCGAACCGAATTGCAAAAGCATAAAATCGAGTGCCGTCCGTTATGGAAACCTATGCACCTGCAACCTGTCTTTATGGATTATCCGGCCTATACCAACGGAACCAGCGAAGAACTCTTTGATGTTGGTCTTTGCCTGCCTTCCGGGACTAATATGAGTGATGAAGACCTGCAACGCATCAGCAGCAGGGTGAAGGAGATTTTGGGGTGATTGAGGCGAAAATTTGGTGTATGTAAAAAAAAATAATTAATTTTGTCAATCTTATAATGGGATGTTAGCTCAGTTGGTTTAGAGTGCCGCCTTGACAGGGCGGAAGTCACTGGTTCGAATCCAGTACATCCCACTTTCCCTTTTTTATTAAGTTATTTTCTTCAAATACATTAGATTTAAGCCATTTGCTTCTCTGAAGATGCCGCGCATGTCCCTGATAAATTGGGGCTGGCTTTGAATAGATTACCCTGCTTGCGATTTCTTACGCCTTGTTTTTGATGTGAGTATAATGAATAATACAGGTTAAGTGCATCTGTTTTGATTCTGACTTAGGTCTTTTTTCATACTGTTTTCCTTTTACTCTAAAAGGAAGAAGAAAGGAAGGAAAAAGGAAGGAAAAAGGAAGAAGAAAGGAAGAAGAAAGGAAGGAAAAAGGAAGAAGAAAGGAAGAAGAAAGGAACCAAACTATACCAGGCTATAACCTTCTCAAAAATGTTAAGTCCCTTTGCTTAAGCAAAAATATTTCCCGTAAAGTTATGTAATTATCTGATGTTGTGGTACATAAGGAAAGATAAAACTATTGCTTGCTATAAACTGTTTCAATTCCCCTGAGTTAGCCCCAATTAAACCGAGCAAAAAAATTGGAAATTGCTAAATGTATAAAAACACTTTAAAAACCTCGCAATGGAGCGCCGGGAGACCTTCGCGCCTCCGGCGGACGCGGCTCAGTCTTCAAACCTCCGCTCCGCTTCGGTTTTCATTCATCATAAGTGTGAATTGTTTTATACATATAAAAAGAATTTCGGGTTGTACGCTAACAGATTTCTCAGTCGGCTTTTTCTTCGCTCCGCTTCGAAAAAGCCTCCATCGAAATGACCTCGGGATGGATGGTTTGGGTGGGAAAAATGTCACGAAAGCTTTCGGGAGAGGGATATCCCGGCGAATAGTCGCTAATATTTTTTTGAGCTATTCTATTTTCGCACTATCGCACCTTCGCACTATCGTACTATCGTACTATCGTACTATCGTACTATCGTACTATCGTACTATCGTACTATCGTACTATCGTACTATCGTACCTTCGTACTATCGACTCACAGCTTACTACTCACTACTCACCACTTCCTTCGTACCCCGATGGAATTTTTTGTAGCGAAGCGAAAAAAAATTACAGAGGGATCTCCCGGCGACACGTCGCAAGTTTTTCTTTCTTCATGTTATCCTGGCCTCATGCTGAGGAGTAGATTTAACCGGGATGACAGCATGGTTGCATTTGTATTTTTCTCTTCGGCGGCGGCATTTTGTTTCCTATTTTGCTGCAGAAAAAGTAAAAACACACAAAAGAGACGAAGCTTTAGTGAAAATTGTCCGATTTATAAGGGGCTAAACCAGTACGCTAACAGATTTCTCAGTCGGCTTTTTCTCCGCTCCGCTTCGAAAAAGCCTCCATCGAAATGACCTCGGGATGGGTGGTTTGGGTGGGAAAAATGAAAAAACGGCCACAGCGTATTTAATTTTTAAAGGCGTGGCCGTTTTTTCATTTTTCCTCTCTACTCACTAAAACCGCTGTCATCCCGATGGAATTTTTTGTAGCGAAGCGGAAAAAAAATTACAGAGGGATCTCCCGGCGACACGTCGCAAGTTTTTCTTTCTTCATGTTATCCTGGCCTCATGCTGAGGAGTTGATTTAACCGGGATGACAGCATGGTTGCATTTGTATTTTTCTCCTCGGCAGCGGCATCTTTGTCTATTTTTTTTGCTGCAGGAAAAAGTACAAACATAGAAAAGAAACGAAACTTAAACTTTTTCCGCTCTAATACCGCGTTTATTGCCAACTGCATTTTGCCTATTGCCAACTGGCGAAAATACGCTTAGCCAAAGAAAAATTCAAAAATCCCCTGGCACGATTTGGAAAATAGCAGACAGGATCGTACATTTGCTGGTGAGATGGAAAACAAATCCCATAAACCAGTTAGCCACCAGCCGACGGGCGGACACGGTTTAGGCAATGTCCATATAACGTTAAGCGACTACTGCCGCAAAGAAGCCGACGGCTTGGGCGTGGTTTATTACAGCCAAATCAACTCCGCCTCGGATTATTATCCATTCGGCCAGCTCCTGACCGATGGAAATTACAGCAGCGGGAGTTACCGGTTTGGGTTTAACGGGAAAGAAATGGATAACGAGGTGAAAGGCATCGGCAATCAATATGATTATGGTTTTAGGATTTATAGTCCGAGGATAGCGAAGTTCTTAAGTGTAGATCCGTTGACTGCATCCTATCCATGGTTAACTCCTTATCAATTTGGATCTAATACACCTATAGCTGCTATTGACATAGATGGACTTGAGGCATACTTATCAATTTATGGTGCAGGAATAGCAAGAAGGCAAGGAAAAACATTTGAACATAATGCATTATTTAAAATGGAATCAGAAAGGGATGTAAAATGGGGAAATGCAAATTCTTCTCATAATACTTTTAAAGGAAAAAGGTTAATTCAGTTATTGGAGAATAAAACAAAAGAGGAAGGAAGTGTTGGCTATTTGTCAGTTTTTTCCCATTCTAATAATTCTAATATAATATTGGATAATGGACAATTTGACAAGCAAACTTTAGGTGTCAGTCAATGGCAAGGATATTCTCATACTGATTTGGAAACAGTTTTTGAAAATGACAATATTAAATTTCATAGTGATGCTTTAATTCTCTTTGCAGGATGTAATACCGCTAGACAAAAAATAAATGGAAAAAAAACAGATAATGTAGCAGAATATATAACAAAAAAATATGGTGTAGCGACTATTGGCGCGGATGGTTATACTTCACCACAAGGATCAAATAATTATAGAAAAGCAGATTATAATTATTATCTCTTCATGAAAGATGACAATGGAAATGTTACAAAAACTGAAATGGGCAAGAAATTGAACCCATACACAATTGAAAGAGCAAGGTTAAAAGTTGATAAACCTGAAGCAATGCCTACTAGGGGGGCTACACAAATTGATATAGATTCACAATCTGATGATGTTTAATTATAAAATGATATAAATAAATGAATAAATCCATACTTATTTTAGTAACTGTATTTACCTTGTCTTTTTTGGATGGACAGTCTCAGGATAACTGTCATAAAACTATGATGGATTCTTGTAGACGTTATGTAATTAACTATACTCCAATATATGTAGAGGAAGGGGACAGTCTGGCTGTACCTAAAATACCGGAACCTCCTCCTGCAATTAATAAATATTTGTTTAAATGTATAAGGAACTCAAATTATAAACCATTAAAATATTCATATGTTTTACTCGTAAAACAATGCAATATTTATAGATTGGACCATATATTAGGGGAGCCGAGATATAAGAATAATGGATTTCTTGAAATGGCCAGGGTATTTTTAGATATAAAAACTTCAAAGGGAAAATATATAACTCCATATTTTACATGTCAAATATGCGAAATGTTATATAAAAGGAAGACTGATATTTATGGATTTAGCGAAGCAGAAGAAATTCTGAGTAAAGATTGATAATGGAAATGTCCCATAGGGGAGAGGGACTTTCCGGTAGTGTATCAAAGGTAACTTTTGGTAAGCATTAATCAACGATTATCAGAATAACGAAGTATCTATTTGACTTATTAATTTGGTAAAACATCTTAAAATTTTTCAGGATTGATGCTGCTTATTACCTACTGCACCCTACCAACTGCAACTGTCCAAAGGGCGCTTAGCGAAGAAAAACCAAAAATCCCCTGGCACGATTTGGAAAATAGCAGGCAGGATTGTACATTTGCTGGTGAGATGGAAAACAAATCCCATAAATCAGGCAGCCACCAGCCGGTGGACGGACACGGTTTAGGCAATGTCCACATGACGTTAAGCGACTACCGCCGCAAAGAAAAAGACGGCCAGGAAGTAATCTATTACAGCCAAATCAACTCCGCCTCGGATCACTACTCATTTGGCATGTTGCTTACCGATGGAAGTTACAGCAGCGGGGATTACCGGTTTGGGTTCCAGGGGCAGGAAATGGATAACGAGATCAAAGGCACCGGCAATTCCATCAACTTCAAGTACCGCATGCATGACCCAAGGATAGGAAGGTTCTTTGCGGTGGATCCGCTGGCGAAGAAATATCCCTATAATTCGCCTTATGCTTTTAGTGAGAATGATGTGATTAGAGCTATTGAGTTAGAAGGGTTAGAAAAATACATAATTAATATAATTGGTAAGTCTGATGGCAAAACAAAAGAAGAAGGAAGAAAAAAAGATGGATGGACATATGATTTAAGAATTCAAAATACACAGGAAAAAACAACTTATGACGTGCCGAGTTATGAACCAGTCGATTAAGGTAATTAGATGTTTAGTTATTTTAATATCATTGATGATTTTTGTAAATCAAAAAGCATTCACGCAAGAATTAATCAAAACAAAAACAATTCCAAGTTATTATTATTTTGGGAAAAACCTGAAATTAAATGTAAAATATTTAATGTATGATAGTACAAAGGTTGAGAAGCGCACATATTATAACGGAAAATTATTTGAATTAATAACTTTTAAATACGATAAGGATTCCTTGATTCGACATGGTAAAACAATTGAAAATGATACAGCAGGTAGAATGATGAGCAAAAGTAATTATGAAAATGGAAAAATTAATGGACCGGTTTTTCAGTATTACTGGATAAGTGGCCAAATTCGTGGGGTAAAAATATATGATAATGGAGTACTAGATGGTAAATTTTTTAATTTTTATTCAAATGGCAATGTTAAAATTGAAGGTCAATTCGAAGAAGGCTTGAAAACAGGGATTTGGAAATATTATTATAAAAATGGATATTTACAAGCTATTGGTAAATTTGCTAAAACAAATAATAAGGCCTGGAAGAGAGATAGTATACCTTTCAAGTTTTTTAGTGATACATGTCAAACTTCAAACTTTACGCCTCATGATTTAAAGTATAAAAGTATTGAACCTCAACTTAAAAAAGGCTTATGGCGTTTTTATGATTGTAAGGGCAAAATGATTGGAAAACATAATTATAGAGAGTATAAATGAATGAGGTTATTTGCCAGTTGGATAACAGTATAGATTAACCCAAAATAGCTATAATTTCGTGGCGCGGATTTATGATCTGAGGATTGTGCGATGGTTGAGGGTAATTCCTTTTAGTAAAATAATAATTAGAATTATGAGTTGGTACAATTTAAAAAGGATGTGGTATATTTTTTTACTATTATTTTTAATTAGTTTAATGTCAGGGGGTGCTCTACGTATGAACGTAAGTTAGAGTTTAAAAAGAGTTATAAGCTTTATTCGAATATCCACAGAAATAAGAAAAATTTAAAATATTTATTTAATACTGAAATTCTATTCCAGAATCGAGGAGAATTTGCTACTGATCAAAATTGTGCCAGAGTTTCCTTTAACGTTAAGGCGCTTGACTCTGTTTTTTCAGATAGTATTAATGGAAAAATAAAACTATTTTATGTATTTGATAATTACGATAATCTAAATACCTATAGTATAAATCTTTCATCTTCAAATATATATGGTTTAGATAGTAATGTATTTAATGATCAGAAAATGATAAAACGGTTCAAGTATATAGGTTACAAGGTCATTAATGCCAGGATTTGTGCACTAAGTAAATCTAATCCATTTAAAGGGTATGATAATTGGATAATGTTTCATTATCAACCTGGTACAGCAATTCATTACTATAAAAATGAACCTCCTTCAAATGTAGATGTATCGACACCAAATTTCATTAAACTTAAGGATCATTGGTATTTTTATAGTAAAGATATAGAAAATGAGAAACAAAAGAAAAAATTACAAAATATTTTGAAAAAGCAACAACGGTCTCATACGCACTGCCAATAAACAGTCCTTAGTTTCTTATTATTACTTTTTATTCAAAAGTAGCAGCTACACAGCCCTATTGCCTGCCTCCTGCCAACCGGCCAAAGGTGCTTAGGCAAAGAAAAATCAGGAATTCCCTGGCCGGATTTGGAAAATAGCAGGCAGGATCGTACATTTGCTGGTGAGATGGAAAACAAATCCCATAAACCAGTTAGCCACCAGCCGGCGGGCGGAGACGGCTTAGGCAATGTCCACCTCACCCTAAGCGACTACCGCCGCAAAAAAGAAGCCGACGGCCAGGAAGTAATCTATTACAGCCAAATCAACTCCGCCTCGGATTATTATCCATTCGGCCAGCTCCTGACCGATGGAAATTACAGCAGCGGGGATTACCGGTTTGGGTTTAATTCCCAGGAAAAAGACGATGAGATTTACGGACAGGGAAACAGCTACAGCGCAGAGTTTTGGCAGTATGACGCGAGGTTGGGGAGAAGGTGGAATGTGGATCCGGTAAATAAACCTCATGAAAGCTCCTATGCATCATTTGCAAATAATCCGTTTTGGTTTGTTGATCCTGTTGGTTTAGATACTGTTGAAATCTCCTCAGAAAAAGGAGAGATAGAAAACCATATAGAAACAAAAGAGGGAGATGATGTATTTTTCATTATGGAAGATGGTAAAAGAAAAGAATCAAGAACATTTGATGATGGTTTTATTGAAAATATTGATGAAGATATCCTTGATAATGATGGTGATGTTTATCGTTTAAGAGGAGATGATGATTCACAAGAATTGTTTGAATTTTATGCAGATAATATAGAGATTGAATTTTCTTTAACTAGAACCGGAAAAGAAGGAACTAAAGGGTTGAATTTTGAGACTGTTTAAAAAAGTGTGTCAAAGTTAAATTAAAATAAGAATTTTAACTTTGAAAAATATGGTACGCAAAAAAGAAAAAAGAAAATTAAAAGATTTAATACCAGATGACCACTTGCGAGAAGAAGTGACACGAC
>JAIPBW010000092.1 GCA_021738505.1 Bacteroidales bacterium
AATCATTTTCCAAACGATATTCGAGCTCTATAAAACTGTCAAACGAATTTTTAAGCAAAATGCAAGTGATTTTGCTTTCTGGATTGCTTTATGTATTTTTAGTCGAAATTTTAAAACCTACTTTTTGGAGTAGGCTCATTTTTTTAGCTTAAAAAGTTTTATATATAAAAAAATAGTATTACTTTTGCGGCTCATTTATAAAAAGTTCATTAAAAACAGGAAGTTATGCCAACAAAAATCAGATTACAGAGGCGCGGAAGAAAGAAAAGACCTTTCTTTCATATTGTAATTGCGGATGGTCGTGCACCACGAGATGGAAGATATATTGAGAAGATTGGCACCTACGATCCGCTTCCCCAACCAGCCGAAATCGATATTGATTTCGACAAAGCATTAGACTGGCTGCAAAAAGGCGCGCAACCTTCAGCAACATGTCGTGCAATTTTATCTTACAAAGGTATTCTATACAAGAATCACCTGCAAAAAGGAGTAACCAAAGGAGCTCTTACTCAGGAACAAGCTGATGCAAAGTTTGAAGCCTGGAAGAAAGAAAAAGAGGAGAAAATCGAAAGTGAAGCCAAAGACATTTCTTTGAAGCAAAAAGAAGAAAAGAAAAAGATCTTAGAGGCTGAACGTAAGATTAACGAAGAGCGGGCTGCCGAAATTGCAAAACAACGCAAGGAAGAAATGGAAGCTCAAAGCGAAGGAGAAGAAGCAGAAACAGAAGCAGAAGAAGCAAAGGAAGAGACTGCTGCTGAAGCTACAGAAGAAAAAGCTGAACCCCAAGAGGAAAAAGCAGAAAAAGCTGAAGCTAAACCTGAGGAAAAAGCTGAAGAAAAACCAGCAGAAGAAGAGAAGAAAGCAGAAGATTCCACAGAGCAAAATGCTGAAGAAGATAAGAAAGAATAACTTAACCTGAAAACGCCATGATCAACCGCAAGGATTTTTTCCACGCTGGTGTTATCAAAAAAACTTTTGGCGTTGAAGGTGAATTAATTTTTCTTTTCCTAAAGGAATTCCAAGTTAAGATTAAAGAAAAGGAACCAGTATTTCCCGAAATCGAAGGAAATCTGGTTCCTTTTTTTATTGAAAATTTTCAATGGCACAATGACAATGAGCTTCGGCTAAAACTGGAAGATATAAACTCCAAAGAAACGGCCGAGCAATTTACAGGATATGCCTTTTATCTTCCCCTGTCTCTTCTGGAAGACGATGAAAACAACATCCAATTCTATGACCTGGTTGGATTTCAGATAATTGACGAGACAGCAGGTCCATTAGGCAAAATCAAAGAAATTATTGAACAACCCGCTCAGGATTTAATGATCATCGAATCGGAAACCCGCGAAATTATGATCCCTTTAGTCACAGACTACATTCTAAACGCCGACTCTGATCAAAAAACAATGTATACTCAACTACCAGAAGGATTACTTGATATTAATGAATGATGACTCATCCGTTTGATTTTAAACAATTTCGTGTCAACCATCAATTTTCCACCATGAAAGTAGGTACGGATGCTGTTTTGCTGGGCGCCATTACAAAAATTGGCTGTGCACAGAATATTCTGGACATCGGAACCGGCTCCGGGGTGATTGCCCTTATGATGGCACAACGCAGCAATGCCTCCATTCATGCTATAGATATTGACGAAGCCTCTGTTAAGGAAGCTACAGAAAACTTCACTAAATCGCCCTGGAAAGAAAGATTATCTTCTGAAAATTGTTCGCTTCAAAGCCTGTCCCAATCAACCCGTTCGAAATTTGACCTGATCGTTTCTAATCCCCCGTTTTTTACAAAAGCCCTGAAAAATCCAGACGCATCAAAAGCTCTTGCCAGACATAATGACAATCTTTCTTTTGAAACTTTGCTCAGTCTCTCCGCCCAACTGTTAAATCCTGGTGGAAAGCTTTCACTGATCCTGCCGGCCACTGAAGAACGAAATATTGTTGAAATTGCGAAAGTCCAAAACCTTTTCCCGCGGGATACGATCTATATTCTGCCACGGGAAGACAAACCACCGAATCGTATCGTTTTAGAATTGGATAAAAACAACAGTTCAAAAGATAGCCATTCAGAAACATTCAGTATACGTAACAAAAACGGTGAATATTCATCCGGTTATATTTCATTAATGAGTGACTTCCTGCTGTATTTTTAATGTCCCGGTTGATTTACCTTGTAATTTTCCATATATTTGAAGTTTATAGCGTAAGAAAAATTATTAAAAATTTATTGATCAGTGATCGTTGGGAGGTGACTAAATTAGTTGCTTCACAAAAAACGAACAATCAATAAGTGCGCAATTGGCTTGTTGAATTACCAAATTATTTAATCCCATGAAAAACGGTTTAATCACAACCTTCCTTTTGCTTTTTATCTTTACCAGCCATATCAATGCGCAGAATATTTATTCATGCAACAAAAAATATAACGCTGATATTAGTGTCTTCGTAACAGATAAAAAATACAATGCGGATTTAGTAGTTTTTAAAGTAGACAAACAATATCAAGCTGACAATAATCAAGGGCTTTGGTTCTTTGTTGACAAAAAATACAATGCCGATAAGCTCATCTTTTTTGAAGACAAAAAGTATAATGCCGATTTAATAATTTATTTTACTGATAAGAAATATAATGCAGGCTGGGAAAACAATAGCAAAAAACATCTGTTGTATTAAATATATTTTTTGTACAAAAACCTTAAACCCTTATGCCGGATAAAGAGTTTGCAGCCCATGTTAATGAAGGACTGTCGAAGCACCCAAAAATGCTGTCATCAAAATACTTATATGACAGCAAAGGCTCCTTGATCTTTCAGTCAATTATGCAGATGCCCGAATATTACCCTACTCAAAGCGAACACGAGATATTATCTGAAAAACAAGCTAATTTTTATCAACATTTCCCCAACCATAAACCTCTTGAATTTATAGAGTTAGGAGCCGGCGACGGCATGAAAATCGTCCCTTTTTTAAAGTACTTCCTGGATAACAATACGGATTTTTACTATAAGCCCGTCGACATTTCATCCTCAGCCTTAGAAAGTTTAAAAGAACGAATCAATAAGGCATTACCAAAGTTGAACATCAACTGTATCCATGATGATTTTTTCCGTGCCCTACAGAATATAAATAGTCAAAACACTGTACACCCGGTCTACCTATTTCTTGGTGGAAATATTGGAAATTTTACGCGTAAATTATCGATCGATTTTCTGAAAAACATCCGAAAGAATATAAATAGCGGAGACCTTTTGATAATAGGCTTTGATTTAAAAAAAGATCCGAGAGTTATTCAAAAAGCTTATGACGACCCACAGGGAATAACCGCTTCTTTTAATCTGAACATTTTAAACCGAATCAACAGGGAATTAGGAGCTGATTTTAATCCGGATAATTTCAGGTATTATGCATATTATAATCCGGAAACCGGAATTGTGAGCAGCAACTTATATAGTACAAAAGAGCAATCCGTTTACATTAAAAAACTAAATAAGACTTTTCACTTTAATCAATGGGAGTATATCCATACAGAAATATCCAGAAAATTTGATATTCCGGCAATCGAAGAGTTAGCAAATTCCACCGGATTTTCTATTGTTGATCATATTTATGACAACAAAAAGTACTTTACGGATACAATTTTACAAGCCAAATAAAAAAACCATCTCTGTCCAAAAAAGAAATATGACTTCTGGTCAGATAACCAAAGAAATCACAAATGCGCTGGCACATTCATAATTGGAAAATTAGTGGTACCTTATCATGGTTGATTAAAATATCCACTTTAGTATTGGGATGGCAAGTGTTAAAGCTTTATTTAGCTGCAGACACAGAAGATTTCAGCCCGAGTTTTACACTAAGTTCTATTTTATTCATCCTGTTAATTTTCCATTACCTCTTTCAGTTTGCAATTTCATTTGCTTCTAAAGAGATACTATCTGTTATCGGCAATTTGTCGGTAGTTTTTTCCGCTTCCTTTTTTCTTCCCTGGATATTGACTGAGCATCACACACAGTTAGCTTCCTTCTTTGCCCTTTTTATGATCATGGCTGAAGCTATTCATGTATTGTTTTATTTCCTTAATGAGGATCAACCATTGAGCACTAACCGCTCTGTTTCATTATGGATGATCGGATTAAGTATTTTCCTTCTGGCTATTACAGCCCTTACGTTTTATTAATTGAAAGCCTTTCAATAAGCTCCGTTGCTTCGGGAAAATGTTTTTTTAGCTCCTGCTTATCAGCCAGTTCAAAGTCAGCATAATCAAAGCCGGGGAAAACCACGCAGGAAACTAAAGCAAAAGAATCTGCTGATTCCGTTTCTGCAGCAAACCACACATCATGAGGAATTAATGTTGAAGGAGTTTTACGATCTAATTTTATAGACTGGGCTTTAGGCTCTTCTAACTTATGTATAACTAATGAGTCTCCTCCAAGAAAAAACCACATCTCATCTGATTTTAACCGATGAAAAGCTGAAAATGTATCTCCCTCAAGCAGATAATAAATTACTGTTCCTACGGAACGTTCGTTATCAAAGCGATCGGGTAAATTTTTGTCCGGAATTTGATATTCGGAGCGATAGATTTGCCTGAAATAACCTCCTTCCGGGTGAGGTTCCAACTGAAACTTATCTATCCAATATTGGGCCGAGTCTATATCCTGAATTTCCTTATTTGCTGTTTTCATTCACTTCTAATTCTTCGTTAAAAATATATATTAGCCTTACTGTTATAACATTATTATATTGATCACGTTGCCATTTGTCTCCGACAATATTTTCATAATGCCTTGTACGAATTTTAGCAAAAGAATAAGCATAGCGTACATTTCCCCAAAGTCTTTTATGAACTCTGAAACGGATATCAACCAGAAAATTAAAATCATCGGTATCGTATGGACCGCTTAATGTATTCCATGGAATTCTATGCGAATGCTCATACTCCTCCATTTTCACCAGGCGTCCCCAGCTGGCACCCAAACCAAAAGTCATGGTTTCACGGTCTTCAAAATGTATTAGCAAAGGAACTTCGGCATAATTCAGTTTTAACAAATAAGAACCATCTTTGGCGGAACTTAGCTGTGATCCCCGGAAGGAACCTTTTTCACTATACAAAGTTTCAAGGCTTATCGACCAGTTTTCATTGAGAGGAATGATGGCAGATGCTCCTACGTTTAAACCAAATTTATGAAAGCCATAGATTTCATCACCATCTACCTGAGTTAAGTTGGTTCCAAGTATGCCGGCTCCTTTTATATTTTGACTATATAGTCCGGAACCCAGGGAAATCAATAATATTAGACTTAGAATTCGTATTTTCATTATTTACTATTTGATGAAACCTGCTTAAAAGTAATTACAAATTTATAACGCACTTAGGTCGAAAAATGTTATTCAACTTGTTTTAATGATAATTGTATACGTTTACGCTCAGTATCTACTGATATTACTTTTACACGTAACTGTTGATGTAGTACTACCACTTCAGCGGGATCACTAATGAAGCGGTCAGCCAGTTCTGAGACATGAATAAGTCCGTTTTCTTTGATCCCTATATCTACAAAACAACCAAAAGCTGTAATATTATTCACTTGTCCCGGGACTACCATTCCGGGCTTAACATCTTCTATTGTTCTGAGCGAACGGTCAAACTCAAAAGTTTTAAGGTTTTCTCTAGGGTCACGGCCGGGTTTTTCCAGTTCTTTCAGTATATCCTGAACAGTAGGCAAACCCACGTCAGCCTCAACAAAATCTTTTGGATTAATCTGTTGAAGCAACTCGGAATTACGAATCAGTTTTTCTGGTTTTACACCTAAAGATTTGGCTATTTTTCTGACAATATAATAACTTTCCGGATGAACAGCCGACTCATCCAGGGGTTGCTTTCCGTTTTTGATTCGCAAAAAACCGGCAGCCTGCTCAAAAGCTTTCGGGCCAAGTTTGGGCACTTTTTTTAGCTCATCTCGTGAAACAAAAGCAGTATTTTTCCGGTAATCGACGATATTTTGCGCCAAACCAGGTCCTATACCGGAAACATAAGTCAACAATTCTTTACTTGCTGTATTAACATCTACCCCAACCCTATTAACACATTGTATCACAATATCCTCAAGGCTTTTGGCAAGATCTTTTTGATCCACATCATGCTGGTACTGTCCAACACCAATTGATTTGGGATCAATTTTCACCAATTCAGCCAACGGATCCATAAGTCTTCTTCCGATAGAGACTGCACCTCTAACTGTCACATCATATTCCGGAAACTCCTCGCGTGCAACTTTTGATGCAGAATACACTGAAGCCCCGCTTTCATCAACCATTGCCGCTACAATATCTTTATTAAATTTGACTTTCGACTGAACAAATACTTCCGTTTCGCGTCCGGCAGTGCCATTTCCAATAGCAATCGCATCAATTTTATAAGCATCTGTGAGAGAACGCAGTTTTTTAGCGGCTTGCACTGTATCCTTTTGCGGCGGATGAGGATAGATAGTATCATTATCCAATAAATTGCCGGATTCATCCAGGCAAACAATTTTACAACCACTTTTAAACCCCGGATCAATAGCCAACACTCGTTTTTCGCCCATGCCGGGTGACATCAATAATTGATAAAGATTAGACTGAAATATCTCAATGGCCTTTTTATCGCTGCGCTGCTTCAGTTCACTCCGTATTTCCGTCTCCAGGGAAGGCAGCATTAATCGTTTTAAAGAATCCATTAAGGCAGTGCGAATAAGCTCAGCTTTCTTACCAGAAGTCTTCACAAACAATGGCTCAATTCGTTTCGCTGCTAGATTATTATCAACTTCAAAGCGAACATTCAAATATCCTTCTTTTTCGCCACGCGTAATGGCCAGATAGCGATGGGATGGTATTTTCTTTACATATTCCCGGTAATCAGCATAGGTTTTATACTTGTGCGCTTTCTCCTCTGTATATTCTTTAGATTTCTGACTAAAAAGCACAGAATTTTCCCATACAAACTTCCGCATTCTATTGCGTGCCTGCAAACGCTCATTGATCCATGCCGCCATTATATCCAAGGCTCCGCCAATAGCATCATCAGCATTATGAATATCTTTGGATTCATCAACAAACATTAAAGCTTTTTTATAAGGATCGCCGTCCGCCTGATTCATAATATAGCCTGCTAAAGGCTCAAGTCCTTGTTCTATGGCTTTAGAAGCACGCGTTTTCCGCTTCTTTTTGAATGGAAGATATAAATCCTCCAGTTCATTCAACGTCTGAATGTTATTAATTTGCTTTTCCAGTTCCGGGGTGAGCTTTCCTTGTTCATCTATGCTACGGAGTATACTTTCCCTCCGGTCTTCACGCTTTATAAGCTGATGATATGTATCACGAATACTGACAACTTGCTGCTCATCAAGATTACCTGTCTTTCCCTTGCGATATCGCGCTATAAAAGGAATGGTGGCACCTTCGTCCAGCAGCTCAAGTACGCGTTGAATATTCCTTTCATTAATCTGAGTAAGGCCGGAAATATGAGAAACTAACTTCTCCATTGTCTATTTTTTTTGCAAAGGTAGGAAAGCCATACGGTATAACACCTATTTATTCATAAAAAAAACCGCCTGAACAGATTCTGAACAGGCGGTTTAAAATAATTAAGAAAAACTAAATTATTTTACAATTTCTTTAAAATCTGCTTTATCAAAATAGTCGACAAATTCGCGATCAAAAGATGCTTCTTCTTTATAAGACTCATCCATATTGATGGCTTTCTTCAGATTTGTATACAACATATTATCATTATCAGTGCGGGCACCAATAATTGCCATCAGATAGTGTTTCTTAGCTGTTTCATCAGCACAGTCGAGCACCTGAGTAGCTTCATTGGTTTGTCCGTTCATCAATAATGCAAGTGCCTTATTATATTCACATTTAACATTCTCATAAGCACTTATGGCAGCACTGTAATTACCATTGATAATTTTCAGCGTAGCTGTGTTATAACTGGTATTAACGCCCTGTTCTTTAGCCGTTGAATAATAATCAGCGGCTGATTTATAATCTTTTTTCCATGCAGCTAACACACCCATATTATTGGCAATATGGCCGTTATTGGGTTCTAAGGTATTAGCTCTTTCCAAATGTTCAGCAGCTTTATCTTCTTTACCCATTTCTAAAAGAATAGCAGCTAAATTATTATGTGCTTTCCAGCTATCGGAATAAACATCCACAGCATTTTGATAAATCTTATGCTTAGCTTTCATGTTATCAGTTAGGGTAGCGGCATAAAGAATTTCATTTTTAGAGAGTGAGTCCGGATGTGTTGTTGCTAATTCAGCAATTTCTTCATCCGTACGTTTCGGCTCATAAGCAAAAACAGTAATTTCAGCTCTTCTTAGAACTTCCAGCATCTCTTCAATTTCCTTATAAATAACGGTCATGTCCTTGATGCGCTGCTCACGTTCTCTTTTGGTAGCTTGTGATTTGATCACATTTGCGATAGTATTTTTCTCTTTGATGTCAGAAGCTTGTAATGCCTTCATAAAGCCATCATAATCTTCGCCTTTAGCTTCAACATTAAATTTAATTTCATCTTCTACTTCCTCATAGCTAATGTTATTATCCTCGTCTCCACTTTTGTCTTCGTACCAATCAATAATATAATTTTTTGCAACTTTGGCACGCTCCTGTGACAGTTCTTCGTTTAAAGATAGCTCACCTTCGGGAGAAGCCCATGCATCAATATTTATTTTCTGGAGTTCCCAACCTCTGCTCATGAAACTTTTAAGCTGTTTCATCTCTTCTTTATTATTTTCATTCAGGTCAAGATTCCAGTTTAAATTTGACCGATTATAGGCATAGTAAATATTTCCGGATTCTTTTACAATTGTTTCTTTCTCGTAACCATGTTTGGCAATACTCATATCTCCTGATTTAGCCACGCGCTTGGAGGTCATAATCACACCATCGGCAACTTTGTAATCAGGGAAAGTTTCTGTATTGTCGTTTTTCGTAACTTCGGCTGTAACGTAAAGTTCAGAAACCTTCATATCAGGATCCCACTCAAAAGAATCATTATATTCAATTTTACCACCTTCTTTACTGTTAATAACCTTGCCATCAACGCCTTCAACTTTTTCACCTTTAAGCGTCATAGGTTCTAATTGTTTTTCCTGATTATCATAACGCAAAACAGGAGTAAACTTCACAACAGCCTTTTTGTGAAAAGACTTCTCGGGAATTGTTCCTGAAACTTTAACATCTACTGTATTCCCATGTACTTCAAGCGGTTCGGGTTCTACAGCATAATCTTCAGGCAACTGGGTATTGATACATCCTGCTAATAAAGCAGTTGCAGCAATAAACGTCAATAAAATTTTAGTTTTTCTCATAACGGATTCTATTTGATACATTTATATGTTTTCTAAATATCTGCAAATATACAATTCAAAATTAAATTAACCTAATAATCTAAAGGATTTTACAAAATTTTATTCCTTAATTAGTGTCTGTCCATAATGTCGACAATTTTGACAGTTTTCCTTTTCCGGGGTTTTATCCCGGTTAGTTATATAGTATTGTTCTATATGTTTTTGCTTTTTTAATCCATTTTTTAGCTATTTTATAATTTTAATCC
>JAIPBW010000093.1 GCA_021738505.1 Bacteroidales bacterium
AGTGGCTACCTTTGCTAAAACCCAAGATATACCACTCTTGTCTTTTAGCAAAACCAAATTGAGAGGAACCGTATGCGGGAAATCCGCTCGTACGGGTCTGTGGGGGAGCGGCAAGGTAACGAGCCGCTCTACCCGGACAATAAATAACTCCGAACATAAAATTCATGGATACTCAGAAAATTAATTAGAGAAATCATTGGATTTATTGTCACTTGTTTATTATATTTGAAAAAAATTGAAAAGGAATTATTATGACACCAGTAAAAAAAGGAAATAAGGTAAAAGTACATTATACAGGAAAATTCACAGATGACACTGTATTCGATTCTTCAGTTACTAAGGAACCCTTAGAATTTGAAGTAGGAGCCGGCCAAATGATTGAAGGTTTTGATAAAGCAGTGGAAGGAATGGAATTGAATGAGAAGAAAACCATAACACTGAAGCCCGAAGAAGCTTACGGTCCCAAAAGAGATGAGTTATTACTCACCGTCAGTAAAGATGAAGTCTTTAAAGATATGGATGTAAAAGTGGGACAGAAATTCGAAGTTCCCCAACAGGATGGAAATACTGTAGTAGTAGAAGTAGAAGACATCAAAGACGATGATGTTGTCCTAAATGGAAATCATCCGTTAGCAGGGAAAGAATTAGTTTTTGATATTCAATTGGTTGATATCCAGTAATTACAACGATATATTGGATGCGCTCTTTTTCTGATTTTTATCGCTTTGGCTTCAAAGCTATTTTAATAGTAGTGTAATAAACAAAGTAAGATTGGAAAATCAGATATCGAAGACTTACTTTCTAAGATGAAGAAAAAGAAACCATTTTGTCAAAATATACAATAAAAAAGCAGCCCTGAATTTGAAAATTCGGGGCTGCTTTTTTATTATTCAGATAAAAGTGATGGATTAATCAACTTCCATATTAACAAACTTATCGATACTGTCAATAAATTTTATGTTGATTTTTCCGGGCTTTTCGCAATAAGAATCCCGGGCTATGATAAGTTCTGTGTGTCCCATAGGTAAGTCCAGGTTTATTGCTTCCGTATTGTCGTTGCGATGCAAAAACAACAAGTTGTGGGCTTTTTCTTTCAGAATTTCACCAATGTCATTAATTGATGGTCGATGAGGTGAGTTCGTGCGTGAAATTTGAGAAAAAACGACAACCGGAATATTTAATTCTTTAGCCATATTCCGCAACTCATCCAAAATATGAGCGCATTCTTCTTTGCGCGTTTCTGGTTCTTGAATGTTCGCTGCCAGCATTTCCAGATAGTCAATAAAAATAATTTCAGGTTTTTGTTGGGCGGTAAGTTCCCGGCTGTACTGAACTACATTTTCTACTGTTGGGTTGGGCTCGTCGTTAATGTTGATATCTGCGTTGGAGATGTTATCGACCATCGTTTGGGCGTGGTCTTTTTCACTGTCTTTGAGTTTTCCATCGCGGATTTTATTTAATGAAACCCCCGTCTCTGTTTCAATCAAACGCTGAATGATTTTTCCGGCAGAGCGTTCATAACTAAATACGGCTACGGAACGTCTTTGCTTTATAGCGATGTTGTTAATCAGAGATAGCAGAAACGAAGTTTTTCCCATACCAGGGCGAACAGCTATGGCTGTTAGTTCTGCATTTTTAAATCCTGAAGTTTTCTGATCTAATTTGTGAAAGCCTGAAGAAACGGCATTGTTAGGGAAAGAATTGGTGTTATAAATCGTGTTTTTAAGTGCTTGATTTACAATGTCTTTTGAAGATGAGAACGCAAGCACTTGTTTGCGCTCAGTTGCTTCTAAGTCCTGTTCCATATTTATCTAGATTTTGAATTTAACATATCATATCAACGGTCAAATTTAACGAAAATTTAGAGTGATTTCAATATCTGCTGTTCAATTTTAACATAAGAAAAAACAAGTATTCGGTCTAAATGTTTGACAATTTGTTTATTATTAAACGATGTGATCAGAAAAAAAATTGTTAAATCTTCTTAAATGTGTTTTTTCGTTGCCTTATTACTTCATAGATAAGAATTCCGGCTGCTACAGAAACATTTAAGGAAGCAATTTTCCCGCTCATAGGCAATGTCAGGAAGAGATCACAATAGTCGAGTAAGCTGTTTGAAATTCCTTCTCCTTCCGAACCCATGATTAAAGCCAGAGGGCCATCCAGTTTTTGGTTATAATAGTATTCTTTTGATTTTTCTGTGGCTGCAGCAATTTGGAGTCCGCTGTTTTTTAAATATTCGCAGGTTCTGTTCAAATTGTTACTACGGCAGATGGGAATATAACTTAATGCCCCTGCCGATGTTTTCATAGCATCAGAGTTGATGCTTGCTGATCCTTTGGAAGGAATAATGATTGCATCAATTCCGGCTGCTTCTGCTGTTCTTGTTATTGCTCCAAAATTGCGGACATCTGAAATCTGATCCAGTATCAGAAAAAATGGATTTTTGCCTTCTTCAAAAAGGGAAGGCAAAATAGTTTCTATGTCCTGAAACGGAATGGGGGATATCAAACCAATGACACCCTGGTGAAATTTTCCGGTGATGCGATTTAGTTTTTCGACCGGAACGTATTGGATGGGGACATGGTTTTGATGTAACAATTGTTTTAACGTTGAAATATTTTCCCCGCTTATCCCTTTACGGAAAAATACCTTGTCGAAAGATTGTCCGCTTTTCGCTGCTTCGAGCATGGGGTGTATCCCGTAGATCAAATCTTTTTTTGTTGCCATATTATCTATCTTCTCCATATATCAATAGCATAAAACCATTGATCTTTATATCTGGGTGAACGTTCCAGTTTATATTTTTCATTTGTAAATGGGCTTTCGGACTTTGTGAAATCAAACCGGAGAGCATTATACTGTGCTGATTCCCCGTAAATCCAGGTCTCCTTTTTATTTGATCGGTAAACGATCTTAGGAGTGCCGAGAACAATATATACCATTCCGCGATCTGTCTTCCAGCCTGGTCGTTGAGTGTAAAATAGTTTATTGGCTCTTTCTACACGTGAGTAGTAATCCCGAATTAAAATGCGCGCTCGCTCCGGATTACCACTTCGGTTAATCCAGAATTCGTCGATTGCTTTTTTTGAATTTTGAGTATTAATCAGTTTTTTGTATTCATTTTCTGTAGCTATATACCGAAGCGGCCCAATCATATCATTATGGTTAGCAATCAAAGGGTAGGAGCTTCCAAAATTAAATAGAGTCAAGCCGGCAGGTTGACTTGTATCTGCCTGGATATGATATATTCCTTCAGCAGGCAAATGAAGTCTTTTTTTCTGATCTTCATTTAAGGGGATACTAAAAGTGCTGTCCGGGTTATACATGTTTTTGTAGGAACGGGCGTTTAAATAAGGCGGACGTGGAGGCTCAAAAGTTTTGTCGAAATAACGAACGATTAGTTTGTCCGAAAAGTTGTAGTGAATTTCAATAGTATCATTTGGCCGGATTAACGATCTATATTGATGCTTCTCATTATGGCGTATTTCAAAAAAGCCACGCTGGTAAGCATTTTCTTTTTTGATGGTATGAAACACTTCTTTTTTGACTTCCTGATGGATATCAGTAAAAATAGTTTTGATCACGTAATCATTTCCCGGAGCTAACTCTATGTGTTGAATGTGTTCAAGATGGTTGCCTTGTGTGCCGTCCAGCGTATCATAAATGATCGTGCTGGCACTGTCAATAATTTTGTTTGATTCATAGTCCGATAATATTACCCACTTCAACTTTATTTGAGCAGTTAATTTGTCATCGTATTCAAGATCCTTCCGGGCCTGTTTTACATACAAAGAGGAGCTGTCTTTTTTGTAATGAAAAAAAGAATAGTTCGGATTTAGTTCTTTCTCTGCGAGCTTATAAGTGTCTGCAATATTAATCTTACTCGCCGGATTATATAAATTACAAGCTTGTAATAATAGCAAAATACTTATTATGGCAAGAATTTTTTTGATCAGCTTATGCAATGGTCCTTAATTTTGGGGATAAAAATAGGAATAATTTATTGAACGTAAACAAAGATCTGATTTGTTGCATAAGCAGTTTATTATTTGCGAAAAACTCAAAAGAGTATTTGTTAATTGCAAAAGCGAATCATGGATTCTGGTAGTAAGCAATAATTTTTGTAAGATCCGCAGGTTTAAGGCTAAGCCCTGAAATGCATATGTCTGCTTGTTTATAGTAGTATTCTCTTTTCGGCAGGTTTTGTTCAATTTGCTGGAGAAGTTCATCTTCATTTAACCCGGAAGTTAAAGGTCTTTGTCGTTTTGTTTTTAATAATCGCTTTTGTATAGCTTTTGGCGGCATCTGCAAATAAATTGACAGGCCATTTTTGCTTATTTGCTCCATGTTGTCAAAATAACAGGGAGTTCCGCCACCTAAAGAAATGATTGTATTTTGTAGGTTAAATGTTTTGTGAAGGATTTGTTTTTCATATTGCCGGAAAACTGTTTCGCCCGAATGTTGAAAAAAATCATTGATAGAGGTCTGGAAGTTTTGTTCAAAAACCTGATCCGTATCCATGAAATTATAATCCAATAGATTTGCTAATCGTTTACCTAATGTAGACTTACCACTTCCCATATATCCTAAAAGATATATTCTGGAAAATTTATCGGACGCATTCATATCCTTCAGGTCATTGTTTTGGATGGCAGTTTTTGACATCTTCATGACAAATATAATGATTTAATGAGAACAGAGATGAAATGAAAAACCGGCAGGTTAGATTAATTTGTATTTTTGTCCTTATGATAGCAAGTGTAATCCGGGATCGAATTGAAACGCTTCATTGTTGGATCGGCCTTTTGTTAATCTTTTGGTTACCATTGGATAAAAATTATATTCCTTTTTTAAGTTTTATCTGGGTTTTGACGGGTGTCTTTACTCTGCATCGGGATTATTTGAAAAACAAAGGCTTACGGTGGAAGTATATTGGTTTGTTTTTTGCTTTCTATATCCTGCATATCATATCAGTGTTTTATTCTAATGATACTGGTGCAGCCTGGTTTGATCTTGAAATAAAGCTACCGTTGTTCTTTTTTCCGTTATTATCAACGTTATTAATCTTGAGAGGAAAAACAAAGCGAAAAGAAAAAATTCTACTAGCATTTGTGCTGGGTAATTTCGTGGCAATATTTATATGTTTGGGTAATGCTTTTTGGGGCCACGACCAGTTGGCTATGTCCAATTTTTTATATGTAGAACTTTCTTATTTTCATCACCCTGCTTATTTTGCCATGTATCTGGCTTTTGCTTTATCAATCCTCTTATTCTATTTTTTACCGAATTATAATAAAAAAGAATATGCCGGTCGGATTGTCTTAATTATATTATCGTCAATTATGCTGGGTGGCTTTATAATTTTGCTTTCCTCACGGGCCGGAATTTTAGTGCTCTTTATATTAGTAGTACTTAAGATCATACATTTAATTTCATCCCTGAAAATAAATACGTATTTAAAATTTGGAGCCGTTGTTTTTTTGTTGGCCATATTGGTGCTTTCTGCAAGCCAAAATCAACGGGTACAACAAGGCGTTAATAATTTAAAAAATATTAATTCCGGAGAACGTTTGGATAGTGATTTAAATAGTATGAAAGTTCGTTTTGTCGTCTGGAAAAGTGGACTGGAGATTGTAAAAAATCACTGGCCGGCAGGGATAGGAAATGGCGATGTTAAAGATGGACTCATGCATAAAGCGAAAGAACTTTTTGGTCCGGATATTAACCTTAAGCGACATTATAATGCACATAATCAGTATATTGATACATTCGTGGCCTTAGGACTTCCGGGGCTGCTTGTATTACTGGCGTTGCTTCTCTGGCCTTTTATTTATGCTATAAAAAAAGGACATTATCTTTTACTCTCTTTGGTTTTAATACTTCTTGTTTCCTTGTTTTTTGAATCTATGATCAATCGGCAGGCAGGGGTGATGTTTTTTGCTTTCTTTTTACCGATGATTTTTGGTCTTAGAAATCAGAAAAGGTAATGTTTTATAAGAAACTTTTATGTTTGCCTTAAGCGATCAGACAAAGCTATAGCTTGTAGACTTCCCCGCAAAATATACCGGGTTAAGCTTTGTGTCCTTAAAACTATTCAGAAATAAAAAAACTGCCATCGGAATTGATGGCAGTTTTTATTTTAAATTCATTTAGAAATTTGCTTTAACTGAGATAAAGAAATTCCTCCCGGGAGCTGATATCCCTGAGCTATAAGGGCGATAACGCTTATCCAGAAGGTTTTCTAATCCTGCGCTGATAGTAAATGTATCTGTAATTTGATACAAGGCTTTGATGTTTAGTGTATACCAGGAAGGAGCAAAAGTGTTGCCATTTTCATCCAGAGCATAAATTTCTGTTTTATCCCTTTCGCTAAGGGCTAACTCCTCATGTGTTCTTTCACCCTGATACATAGAGTAAAATTGCAGGTTCAGATCTTTGAAGTCGTAGCTAAGCCGGGATACCCCAAATACAGGGGCTGCATGCCGTGGTGGGCTTTTCGAGCCATCGTCCATTTCGTCTTCGCCATCCTGAAAATTAAGTTTGGAGGACAAAGAAAAATTACCGGGAAGTTTCATCTCAAGCCCAAACTGGACACCATAACGTGTAGCTTTAGCAGCGTTCTGTAAAGCTTGCACCTGACTCATTGTTCCATCATAAACAATGCTATCCTGTCCATTTAGTTGATAATTGCGTCTTACCATCGCATTTTCAAGTATTGTGTAGTATGTAGTGAAATTGAGTTTTATAAAGTCATCAAATACTTTTGCAATACCTGCATCTATATTATAAGCGTATTCTGCTTGCAAGTCAGGATTTGGGACTACAACCGAACCTGGTTCCGAGTCAAAAACTTTTCCGATATCATCAACATTCGGGGAACGGAAGCCGGTAGAAGCATTGGCTTTCAAAATCCATTCTTCATTAGGGCGATAGCTGATGCCAATGCTTCCGGTTAAAGAACCATTGTTAATATTTGCTTCTGTGAACGGAACTTTGAGATAAGTCGTGTCAAAATCAGCATTAATAACATACTGATTATACCGGAGTCCTCCCTGTAAAATGAATTGATCGGATAAGGACAGTTGATCCTTTAAATAAATACCATAGGATGACCAATCAGCCTGAGGATAACGTGACAAAATCGATGCTTTCGAACCGGAATAGATATGCTCGTTATAAGCATTAGACCGGACTTCATTTCTAACTACTTCTGCTCCATAGAAAAGTTTATGATCTGAACTTAACGATTTTGTCAGGTCAAGATTAACTGAATAAGCATCAATTTTCTCAATCCTGTTGCGCTCTAAAGGATCATTGAAATCACGATCAATCCTGCTTTCCTCAAAATATTGATGGGCCAGCCTGATTGTCATTTCATCATAAATGGTATTCATATTTAGGTGATTGATTTTCAAATTATTCATTGACCAGACCTGAGGGCCATAATCCCATTTCCCATAACGCGGTTGCCCGTTTCTGGTTCGGTTATGACGGTCATATCTGCCATAATCAGACGTTTCGGAATAATGAAAGCCATATTCAAAATCCCAATTATGATTGGGCTTAAACCGTACTTTTTGCATGATATTCTTTTGGGAATATGCCGATGGTTTTTGAAGCAACGGATCGTCCTGATGGACCATCCTGTCTGTGCTATCAATTCGCTGAACATGATAAGATTTTATATAATCTTCCGGTCCATGGCTTCCCTGACGGACATGCCCAAAATCAAAAGAACTAATACTGGTTACAATCGCCCATTTTTTCCATCCAATGTTGACGTCAAAATGATTGGTGATTTCGCTATTCGCTGAGGAATAGCGTGTGTTGGCTTTCCCTGTTATCAGAGGTTTTTCCGAGGTTGACAGTTGAGGTGTGAGTGTCTGAAAACTCATCACACCGCCAATGGCATCACTACCATAAATTACGGAACCCGGGCCAAAGAGTATTTCAGTGTTTTCTGTAGCAAATGGATCGAGCGAAATTACATTTTGCAGATTACCTCCACGGAAAATTGCCGTATTCATTCGAACTCCGTCTACCGTATATAGCAAGCGGTTTGTGGCAAATCCCCTTATCATTGGGCTCCCGCCTCCCTGTTGGCTTTTCTGAACATACACCTCACCGGAAACGCCTAAAAGATCAGCAGCTGTTTGCGGATTTTGAATGTCTATTTGGTCAGCAGAAACCGTCGTGATTTTGGACGGTATTCTTCCGGAAGTTTGACGCCAACGCGTGGCAGAAACAACAACCTCATCCAGATTCAAATTGGCTTTTTCAAGCAGTACCTGAAAAGAATCCTTTTTAAGCTCTGAATAACTTAGTGTTGTTGTTTTATATCCGAGCTTACGAATTTCTATAACGTTAGCTCCTTCAAAACCTGAGATGTTAGCTTTCCCCTCCCGGTTGGTTAAAGCAAATGCTTTGGGATTATTACTTACAAGGGTTACTAAATCTAAAGGTTCTTTATATTCTTTATCTTTTATGATTACTTCCTGGGATAAAATTATTTGTGATATCCCTAAAAGCAAACATAAAGACAATATTCGTTTCATATGTTAACTAATTTGATGTTATAATTTGAATGAATTCGAACAGTCATGAGGCAATTCATTTTTCAAGTGCAGGTTATACCCAATAGAAAAATCACTGCCCTAAAAATCAAAGAAGCGTTTTTATCTTATATCAATGGAGATAAAACCATTATAAAAGGGCAGACTAATCCAGATCCTGTTATCCAAAAGAATTTATAATGAATATAGGATCATGATTGTTTTACTCAAAAATGAATTGCAAGAAAAATGATATGTTATAATGTATTATTCGGTGGAGGAGAGGGAGGTGTTAAATTTATTGATTTATAAAAATCAGAATAATAAAAATTAGCTGCTTTATATTGCATCGGATTGTTTGAATGCCATATAAATGGTTCATCAAAATATAATGATTTCAGATAAGAAAAAAGTTGTTGATTTTTTTTCTGTTTTTTAGGATTGTCACGAAATGCATTGTTTGCAAGGTTGCTGAGTTTTTTGTTTAATTTGGTTTCTTCATGATCCCACCAACACCAATAAAAAATGGAATCTTCTTTTACTATTTTCTCAACAATATCATACATCTGACCTTTATATTCAAACTCTTTAGAATGTTCCCAGCGAAGCTGTGTATGAATTTCTTTTTTGGAAAATTTTAATAACTCAAGTTCTTCTTTGTCTATTCCATTGATCATCTGTCGTTTTACCTGTTTTTTGACAATATGCTTTTGATGATGCAACCAAGTGAAAGTCATCACAGTGGGAGCGATCAGTACAAAAAGCAATAGTATGCCGTAAACTTTGCGGTTCAATGGTCAGAATTTTGGTGCAAAGATATAAATTTGTAAGCGATATTTCAGTGAGCATGTATTATTCGTAAGTTTAAAAACCTGCGAAAAAGTACTTTCCCTGCTTAACCTCTGACAGCAAAATACAATATCTATTTAGAGTCTGTCAATAAACATCAAAATGTTGATAATTAAAAGAGTAATCACTGACAATCGTTTTCAAATATTTGTAATTTTACTAAAAAAAGCAGATGAAGCTATTTGATGATATTAAGATAAAATTTGAAAG
>JAIPBW010000094.1 GCA_021738505.1 Bacteroidales bacterium
GAAAAGCGAACCCCGGTGAAACAGCTCCAGCCGTCGCGTTTCATCCCGTTTGATTGGAGTAAAATCAATGGGACAAGCGGGGCAAGCACAACACGGAACAACGAACAAGGAACACAGAACAAAATTTTAAACATATGAAAGTTACAAGTTATGGGCATTCTTGCTTTATGGTGGAAGTCAAAGGAAAACGTCTCCTTTTTGACCCCTATATCAGCCCCAACCCCAATGCCAAAGAAATAGATGTAAACAAAGTTCAGGCGGATTACATTTTAATTACTCATGCGCATGAAGACCACATTGCTGATGTAGAAACCATAGCTAAACGCACCAAAGCCAAGATCATTTCCAATTACGAAATCGTCAATTGGTACAATGCCAGAGGGCTCAAAAACACACATCCTATGAATATAGGTGGCTCTTTCGATTTTGATTTTGGCCTGGTAAGTTACGTTCAGGCAGTCCATTCCAGCAGTTTCCCTGATGGCACTTATGGCGGATTGGCCGGAGGTTTTATCATCGAAAGCAGTGAAGGCAGTTTTTATTTTGCCGGCGATACCGGACTAACAACAAATATGAAACTTATTACTGAGTTCAAAGACCTGTCGTTTGCTTTCCTTCCCATTGGTGGAAACTTCACAATGAATACGGAGGCGGCCATCATGGCTTCAGATTTCATCAATTGCAAAACCATAATCGGTATGCATTATGACACTTTTGACCTGATTAAAATTGACAAAGAGGAAGCCGTTGAACAGTTCTCTTCCGTACAAAAAGAACTCATATTATTTGATATTGGCAAAACCATAAATTTATAGGCACATTATACATGGGAAAGGTAATTACCATAGCAAACCAAAAAGGTGGAGTTGGCAAAACAACAACAGCCATTAACCTGGCTGCTGGATTAGCGGTTCTGGATAAAAAAACCTTGCTGATTGATGCAGATCCGCAGGCTAACGCTACTTCAGGGGTAGGTTTTGATCCCAAAAACATCAAAACATCGATATATGAATGCATGGTAGATGAACAGGAACCTGGCAGCATCATATTAGAAACAGAAACACCCAACCTTTATTTATTGCCGGCTCATATCGACCTGGTAGGTGCCGAGATCGAAATGATCAATATGCCCAACCGGGAAAAGATCATGCGAAAAGTCGTCGGTAAAATTATTGACGATTACGATTTCATCATCATTGACTGCTCGCCGTCATTAGGCCTGATTACTGTAAACGCACTAACAGCAGCTCATTCGGTTATCGTACCGGTACAATGTGAATATTTTGCTTTAGAAGGATTGGGAAAACTGTTAAATACAATTAAGATTGTCCAATCCCGCCTGAATTCAGATCTGGAAATCGAAGGTTTATTATTAACTATGTTCGATAAAAGATTACGATTAGCAAAGCAAGTTGTCAAAGAAGTCAAAACTCATTTCCAGCAAATGGTCTTTGACACAATCATCCACCGCAACACCAATTTAGGAGAAGCCCCGAGTTATGGCACAAGTATCATCATGCATGATGCCTCCAGTACCGGTGCCATCAACTACCTCAATCTGGCACGGGAAATATTGCAGCGCAATGATATGACGAACATGAAAAATGAAGACAAACAAATTAAGACAAGCGACTAACGAATGAATGCAAAGAAAAAAGCACTTGGAAAAGGTTTAGGCGCATTACTGGAAAACCCTGATACAGACATCACAACAAAAGGCGTGGAATCCGGTAAATATGTTGCCGGCTCTGTAGCCGAAATTCCGATTAACAGCATTGAGGCCAATCCCTTTCAACCCCGCTCGGAATTCGCCGAAGAAGGATTACAGGAACTGGCCCAGTCGATTACCGAACAAGGTGTTATTCAACCCTTAACAGTACGAAAGGTAGGCTACGAAAAATATCAGCTTATCTCCGGCGAACGCCGCTTAAGAGCTTCAAAACTTGCGGGGCTGGAACGCGTCCCTTCGTTTATCCGAATTGCAGACGATCAGCAGATGCTGGAGATGTCGCTGGTGGAAAATATACAACGCCGCGACCTCAATGCAATCGAGGTGGCAATCAGTTATCAACGGCTCATGGAAGAATGCAGCTTAACACAAGAAAAACTATCTTCACGTGTAGGCAAAAAGCGTTCAACCATCACCAACTACCTCCGGCTTTTAAAACTCCCGCCGGATGTTCAGATTGCTCTCCGCGACGGAACCATCAGCATGGGACATGCCCGTACATTAATCAACGTGGAAGATGAAGAAGTTCAACTGGATATTTTGAAGGAAATTACGGAAAACGCACTTTCCGTAAGAGAAGTGGAACAGATTGTTAAAAATATTAATTCGGAACGTCCAGAAAATTCCGGAGCAAAACAAAAATCAAAACAACAAAATCAGTTACCCGAAAAATATCAACACGAAGCTGAACGTTTAACGGAAAAGTTGGGCAAAAAAGTTGCAATGAAACGTAATCCTAAAGGAAAAGGAACCATTAGTATCTCCTTCTCCTCAGATGAAGAGCTTGAAAATTTGATTGAAGCCCTGAATAAACTACATTCTTAATACCTAAACTTGTGAGCATTCACTTGAAATTAAAAGCTATTTGTACGATCATGAGAAAATACAAACTCATTTTCATGATACTACTGATGGCTATGTTTTCAATAAATGTAAATGCACAAACTGACACGACTGACACTTATAATTCCCGGGACCAAGAATCTCAGAGACAAGACTTAAATACAAAAGAAGATACGACGACAAAAAAACACTCGCCCAAGAAAGCAGCCCGTCTTTCGGCTATGCTTCCGGGGTTAGGGCAAGCCTACAATGAAAAATACTGGAAAATCCCTGTCGTTTATGCAGCATTAGGGACTTCAACCTATTTTATTATCAACAACAATAAAGAGTACCAGAAATATAAAAATGCCTATATTGCCCGCACAGACGATGACAGCACTACCGTAACTTCGCTAAAATTTAAAACTGAAAATATCAAACTAAGACGGGATTACTACAGGAGAAATTTGGAACTTAGCATTGTAATTACAGCAGGCATTTATGTTTTAAATATCGTAGATGCTGCTGTCGATGCCCACTTATTTGATTTTAATGTAAACGAAAACTTAAGCATGCGCATTGAACCTCAGGCCAATGCTTTTATGCCAGGTTATAATGGTGGACTGAAGATTAGTTTGTTTTTTTAAGTAAGCTTTTCTAAACTTGCGCAGCAGAATTAAAATATAAAAGAAATGAAAATTGCTATTATCGGACACGGCAGAATGGGCAAAACTGTGGAAAACGTTGCCCCACAGAGAGGTCATTCTATACATTGCATAATTGATAAAGAAGAAGACTGGCAGAAAAAGCATCAGGAACTAAAAGATTGCGATGTTGCCATTGACTTTTCTATGGCCGACGTGGTTGTTCAAAACATAGAGCGTTGTCATGAATTAAATATCCCGGTAGTAACAGGGACGACCGGCTGGGATGACCAACGCCTGAAAATGATCGAACCTTTGAAAAACAGCGGCCATACATTATTCTATGCTCCCAATTTTAGTATCGGGGTTAATTTGCTTTTCGAACTAAATCGGAAGTTAAGTCATCTGATACAAGGTCATACCCAATATGCCGGAAAAATTGATGAAACCCATCATATCCATAAAGTAGATGCCCCAAGCGGAACAGCAATTGCTCTTGCCAATGATATCATCTCCAATCACAAAGCATACGCCAAATGGACAAAAGAACAATCACAAAACACCAATGAATTACCGGTACACTCCGAACGCATTGATGAAGTCATTGGAGATCATAAAGTAACCTGGGATTCCGACGTAGATACTTTAACTATTGCACACCACGCAAAAAACCGTAATGGCTTTGGATTAGGAGCCATTATTGCTGCAGAATGGGTCAGGGACAAAAAAGGGTATTACGAAATGACAGACATGTTATTTGCTTAATTAAGGTTATTTAACAACTTCCTTTTAGTATTTTTATCATTTTCGCATTATAAAATTTTTCACTATGAGCATTTATGTAATTTTAACTATAATTTTCTTTATTGCTTCCGTAATCGGGCTTTGGGGAATGTTTGAAAAAGCCGGGGAACCTGGTTGGAAAATCCTGATCCCTTTATATAACTTTTATGTATGGTTAAAAATCATTGACAAACCCCTGTGGTGGTATATTTTTCTGCTTATCCCGTTTATCAATGTCTTTACGGTAATGCTCATGGTAGTGGAGTTTCTGAAAAACTTTCACAAGTTCAGTCTTGGCCAACAGGCTTTGGCTGTTATCTTTCCTTATATATATTTGCCCTATCTCGGATTCAGTAAAAAGGAAACATATACAGCGACATCCGAATTGCCAAAAATCAGAAAAACATGGATCCGCGAATGGGTGGATGCCATCATATTTGCAGTTATTGCCGCTACAATCATCCGCACTTTTTTAGTGGAAGCTTATACCATACCAACTTCTTCCATGGAAAAATCAATGCTTGTAGGGGATTTTCTATTTGTAAGCAAAATTGCTTATGGGCCCAAAGTTCCTAATACACCTTTATCTGTTCCGTTTATGCATCATTCTTTTCCGGGAACAAATATTAAATCCTATGTAGAATGGATAAAACTCCCCTATTATCGTTTTCCGGGGCTATCGGAAATAGAGCGTAAAGATGTTGTCGTCTTTAACTTCCCGGCCGGAGATACGGTAGTAACCAACTTCCCGGCACAAACCTATAGCTCTATCGTTCGACAGGTAGGACGTGAAGCCGTTTGGAATAACCCACAACAATTTGGTGAAGTAATTTATCGTCCGGTAGATAAACGCGAAAATTATGTGAAACGTTGCGTAGCCATGCCGGGAGACACACTGGAAATTGTTAACCAGCACCTGTATATCAACAATAAAAAACAAGAAAAACCGGAAAATGCTCAATTCCGCTACCGGGTAACAACAAAAGGCGGTCCTATACACCCTAGAATTTTAGACAAAAACAACATTACCGAAGGTGATACATTAGATCCATCGTTCACAGAATTTATTTACGTAATGACCGACGAAGCCAAAAACAGCATTGAGAAACTGCCTATTGTTAAGTCCGTAGATTCAATTGTGCAGAAAAAAGGTCAATGGCGTGAAGCAATATTCCCCCATGATCCCAATTATCAATGGACACTGGATAATTTCGGACCATTATATATTCCGGAAAAAGGGAAAACGATTAACATCAACACGCAAAACATTGTGCTTTATGAACGTATTATTGATGTTTATGAAAGAAATGATTTGGATATCCGTGACAGCAAGATCTTTATCAACGGAGAAGAAGCAGACACTTATACATTTAAAATGGATTATTTCTGGATGATGGGTGACAACCGTCACAACTCCCTGGACTCAAGATATTGGGGCTTTGTCCCGATGAATCATATTGTTGGAAAAGCCTCGTTTGTTTGGTTGTCGTTAGATTACAGTAAACGCGGTTTTGATAAAATCAGGTTTAATAAAATGTTCCGTCCTGTGCGATAAAAGCATGGATTAGCAGAGGTCATACACTTTTTTAAAATTATTTTAGTTCATAAACAGCTGACTTTAAACGGGAATAAATTTTAAAAACTTTTTTTAAATTTTTTTTATAAAAAGTCTTTGCAGAATAAAAAAACTAACTTATATTTGCAATCGCTTTAAGGGAAAAAGTTCTTTAAGCAATTCTAATTTGGTCTGGTAGTTCAGTTTGGTTAGAATGCCGGCCTGTCACGCCGGAGGTCGCGAGTTCGAGTCTCGTCCAGACCGCATAAAAAAGCCTGTAAACAATGTTTGCAGGCTTTTTTGCTTCCATAACCTTTACTTTGTAAAAAAAAGCCACAAAAACCTTCAAGCGATAAGCCTTGAAAAGGCGACACCCATCTCAGCCGGATTTGCAATTCGGCTGATGACAGGAAAGCCAGTTTAAAAACGTCGCAACGGAGCGCCAAGCGTTTCGGGATAACAGAGTCGTTAGAAAAGATAAGTAAAAAAAGATTGAACTCGTTTAATGATCAGAATTTTGCTGTCCATTTGGAAAAACCAAATACTTCAATTGAGTTCTCTTCTTCGTTTATTTTATATACGATTATGTATCCTTTATAAATAAAATCTCGGATATCTTCTCTTTCGAAAAATATTGATCGTCTGTTTTGATAAGGCATCTGAGCTAATCTGTTGATAAGAGAAAGAAGTTCAGATTTAAATTTCCTTGCTGCAGATGGTTTGTCTTGAGCAATGTAATCAATCTGTTTATTTAATTTATCCATGAATGAAGCAGTAATTTTAATCTTCATGCTTATTGATCGTTTGCTCCAAGTGTTTATCCAGTTCCTCCGGCGTAAGGTATTTCTGTTTTCCTTCTTCCAGCAGCTGCAATTCTTCCTTTAAATACTCCTGTACGGAGCGATATTCATGATCCTCATTAATAATTTCAATTTCGTCCTTTCCAAACCTTTGCAGTAACCACAAAAAGTGATTGAATATCTTATCATTTATTCTTAGCCTTATCGTTTGCATATCAAAAATGTTTTGAACAAAAATATACAAATTATTAACTAACTTCAAGTAGTTTTTCCTAGCTATTGTAATCAGTTTTTTTCCGCTAAGCCCCCGCTCAGCCGGATTTGCAATTCGGCTGATGTACAACAGCCATTTTAAAAACATCGCGACGTTACGCCGGGAGACCTTCGCGCCTCCGGCGGACGCAGCTCAGTCTTCAAACCTCCGCTCCGCTTCGGTTTTCATCCATCGAGGTGACAGATTGTATGTAATAAAGATGGGGAAAAATGGAAAAACGGCCACATCGTGTTTATTTTTCAAAGGCGTGGCCGTTTTTCCATTTTTCCTCTCTGTCCCCAAAAACCCTGTCATTTCGATGGAGGTTTTTTGGAGTGAAACGGAAAAAAACCGTCCCGATAGCAATCGGGAGAGGGATCTCCCGGCGAATAGTCGCGGCATTTTTGTTTTCCATTCTTCCTCTGTCTTTGCAAAAAAAATGTCCCGATAGCCATCACCTCGCCCCCTCTCACCACCGTACTATCGTACCATCGTACTATCGACTCACAACTCACTACTCACCGCTTTCCTCGTACTATCGGCACGCCAACTCGCGACAATGCGCCGGGAGGAAAAGAGCAATGATGAAGAGTAGCCAGAGGATAGTTTTGATAGCGTTATGCACGAAGTCCTGATAATTTAATAATTCAACATGTTGGAGTCAAAATGTTTTTTCTGATGTTCCTGTATCGTATTACAACATAAATGACTTCCCTTGCTTTGAATTAATTTGATGAGCCGGTTTATCTCAGATGTCGTCAATATTTTACGATGCGATGCAATGCAAAATATATCCAGCGTTGTCAGATATGCAATATCATGTTGCCTGCAATAATCCAACGTGTCGCTGGTGTTGCTGCTGGCAATGATGTGTTGATAATTTTTACAGTAAACCAGACATGCGCTTTCTCCTTTACCCATAATTTCTTTTTTCAGATTGATGTATTCCGGTAAAAGTTCATTGGTTGGGAAAGCTATTTCTTTGATCCCGGACAGTGTGAAAATCATATCCAGCTTTGCGCTGATATGCTGGTTTGATCGTAACTCATCAAGTACCATGTCCAGCATCCGTAATCTATCTGGAAAAAGTTGGTTAAGGAGGCTGATTTTGTCAGCATGTGCAAAGTGATTCAACACATCGGCATCCAGTAATATAAGCACCTGGCGTCCTATCATTTTGCATTGTGGTTTTTATACGGATCCAGACCAATGGCATTCATGAGTTCCAGATAATGACTTTCTGAAATTTTGCCGGATTCGTACAATTGCCTGGCAAGACTTGCATAATCGCCAATCACATAGCTTTCACCTGTGCTTTCATACAGTTTGGTGTTGTATCCGAGTTTGATGGCAGTACTTTTCAGTTCAGATGAATATGTATCAAAATATGAATTGTCAACAAGGTTAAGCTCCCGCAAGCGCATAATCACAGCTTTTACAGAAACGCCAAAATATTGATGAGTTTTAAAAATGCTTTCCCGCGTGATGTTGTTTTTCTTATGCTTTTCCTGCTCCGGGATGATTTGCAATACACCATTTTCGGGTAGCAGCAGATTGGAGGCAAACACATCCGCTTTGTACTCTTCCGGATGTGAAGCATAATCAGAATTGCCGGGTGTGCAGGTGTGGGAATGAAAATTTTCCTGAACAAACAGATGATACAGTTCATGGGCAATGGTAAAACGTTGCCGGCTAAGTATCTGCTTGCTGTTGATCAGCATAAAGCGATATGTATCGTGATAGCGAATTGACATGCCGCTAAAATCATCAGATAGTGGTTTGTACACCGTAATGACGTTGGTTTTTAGCAAAAACCGGTCAAAATCAATCGCTGCAAATTTTCCCAGACCGTAACTTTCGCGGAAACGCTCGGCTTTGTATGCAATATCCTGTGTAATTAACTTTTTACTCATGTGCGGCCAGCTTCCGGATGTCAATATAATTCATTACGATCTGCCTAAAATTCGCGAGTTGCGGAAGGTCTTCTGGCTGCATTTTGTCTTTGCGGAATGCCAGCGCCTGATGTAAGGCAGCATGTTCAGGTTCACTTTCCAGAAATACAGAGATGTCAACACCAAACAAACTTGCCAGTTTTTCAAGTATGGGCAATGGCACCTCCCTTTCACCCTGCTCATATTTGCTAATTAGACTGCGATCAATGCCAAGGTAGTTAGAAGTAACAATTTGTGACAATTCGTTTTGTTCCCTGAAATATTTTATGTTTTGTCCTATTTGTTTCTGAATCTTATTCATAGCTGTGTTTTGTTTTATTCATAAAACGCATGAGTAGATGAAATTGTTGTCTCAAATATAGTAAAAAAATATTAAAAACAGAAAAAAATGACAGTAGTGAAATGGTTTCGGGTGTCGGTGATTTCGGCTTCGCTCAATCACCTAATGTGTAAAGATGGCTGAGCGGAGCCGAAATCACCATTGCAGAGTGCTGACGCAACTTTCAATAGTAACTCTACAATCCGCTCTGCAGTGTGCCTGCCCCATTTTGGGGGAATAGCGCCGGTTTTCCAGTTGCCGGAAAAGAGTTGCTCCAAGGCAGGGGCAATGGCTTTGGGATTTGTGCCTTCTGATTTCTTCCATTTTTCCTCTCTGCCCCCAAAATACTGTCATGTCGAATTTTCAAACTTTTGTAACAAAACTTCACTTTATCAAATGACAATTTTCCACGCAGACTGTTATGATTAGTAAATAAAGTTTTATACAGTGTGGCCGAAACCCGATTAGTGCTTTTTGCCTGTCGT
>JAIPBW010000095.1 GCA_021738505.1 Bacteroidales bacterium
AATGACTTGTTCAAATTCTACGGTGTTTTCTTTTTTAGCCATAACTTATATCTTTTTGCGCTAAGGTCGGAATTTTGCTAAATAATCATTCTCCTGTGTGTCGAAAAAATTTTCGCCATGGATGTTTCATATGTTTAAATTTTTCAAAATATTGATAATGTCATTATTATGTTTTCTTGCTTTTTTCTTTTACTGTCATTTGCTTCGCGTCATCTGTAGTCATTTGCGCTTCGCGCGTTATTTTGCTTTACTATAAGTCATTTATTTCAGGGCTTTCTGAGATGGTTATATTTGACAGCAGCCGGACACAGAAATATAGAAAATGACCATTAATGACTACCAATGACCATCAATGACAACAAATGACTACCAATGACTATTAATGACAATAAATGACATTGTTTTCTTTGCATTATCCAACTCGTCCAGCCTTTTAATCATCCTCCTGTGTGCCGAACGCCTCGGCATCGGTGTTTCATAATATATTATTTATTTTATCGGTTACTTTGACAATTTGCAGCTAAATTTCTTGTGTGAAATTTGCATTCACGTTTTTTAGAATTTTTAAGAAACCTAATCTCTATTTATCTGTTATTCTATCTGATAAACACTAAAAAACTTATTATGAAGATATTAGTCACCGGCGGGAGCGGCTTCATCGCTTCCCATATCATTTCCCTTCTTTTAAAAGACGGGCATCATGTTGTAACAACAGTTCGCAACCTGAACGATAAAGAAAAGATCAGTCATTTGGAAGAATTAGCCAAAGAAGATAAATATACGTTAGATCTTGCCGAGGCCGATCTTCTGCAAGAAGGATCATTCAAAGCTCCTATGCAGGAGTGTGATGTCGTAATCCATACGGCATCTCCTTTTAAAATCAGCGGCATCAAAAATGCAAAAGAGCAATTGATTAACCCGGCAGTGAAAGGCACAGAAAATGTTTTGAAAGCTGTAAATCAAACGCCATCAGTAAAAAAAGTCGTCCTTACATCTTCCGTAGCTTCTATTCACGGAGACAATGCTGACATTCAGGACATAAAAGAAGATAAATTTAATGAAGACCACTGGAATACCAGCAGCAGTGAAAACCATCAGGCCTATTCTTACTCTAAAACAGCAGCAGAAAAAACAGCCTGGCAACTTGCTAATGAACAACTGCGGTGGAAACTAGCTGTTATAAATCCCGGATTTGTCATTGGCCCTTCTCTGACGAAAAGAAAAGACAGCACAAGCATAAACTTCATGATTTCTTTCTTGAACGGAGAGTTTAAAATGGGTGTTCCTGAATTATATTTTGGTGTTGTTGATGTACGGGATGTAGCACAGGCTCATGTTAAGGCAGCCCTGAATGAGAATGCCGAAGGACGCTATATTATGGTTAGCGAAACAAAAAGCACACTGGACATGGCAAAAATTTTACAAAGCCATTTGGGAGCCTCCTATCCCATTCCAAAAAAGAAATTACCCAAGGCAATGTTATACCTTGCCGGTCCGTTTGCCGGATTTTCACGAAAGTTTATTAAAAGAAATATCGGTATTCCGGTGTACTTTGACAATTCAAGAGCTAAAAGACAGCTTGATATTAGCTATAGACCAGTAGAAGAATCACTAAAAGAACAGGCAGATCAGGTGATCCGGGATGGACTCCTAAAGAAAAAATAAGAAGACTACTTTTCCATATGTTTAAATTTTTCAAAATACTCATACTGTCATCTGCTTCGCGTCATTTATACGTCTTGTGACGGCTGTCATTTGTAATCATTTGCGCTTCGTGCGTCATTTTGCTATACTATATTCTAAGTCATTTACTTCAGGGCTTTCTGAGACGGTTATATTTGACAGCAGCCCGACACAGAAATATAGAAAATGACAACAAATGACTACCAATGACTATAAATGACAATAAATGACATTGTTTTCTTTGCATTATCCAATTCGTCCGGCCCGTTTAATCATTCACCTGTATGTTAAAAAAAAATTCGCCATGGGGGATTTCATATACTTTTCACTTAAAAACGATTTCGTTAACTTTGCCAACAAACATAACAAAAGGGTAAATGAGGAAGAAAGTTGATTTTCTTGTACTGGGTTCCGGCATAGCAGGCTTAAGCTATGCACTAAAGGTAGCGGATTACGGTAAAGTGCTGGTTATTGCCAAAGGCAAACTTGACGAAACGGCTACACGTTATGCTCAGGGCGGCATTGCAGCCGTTACTTATAATCCGGATAATTTTGAAAAACATATTCGCGATACCATTGATGCCGGTGACAAATTAAGCGATGATGATATCGTTAAGATGACCATTTATGAAGCTCCGGAACGCATCCGGGAATTGGTTCACTGGGGTGTTCGTTTTGACCGCAACACAGATGGTCTTTATGAATTGGGAAGAGAAGGAGGGCATTCTGAAAAACGTGTCCTTCACCATAAAGACCGAACCGGCTTTGAAATCCAACAAGCCCTTCTGAATGCATCCAGGATGCATCCCAACATAGAAGTGGCGGAAGGCCATTTTTCTGTCGATATCATCACGCAGCATCATTTGGGGATGAAAGTCACGCGTCGAACACCGGAGGTCACATGCTACGGTGCTTACATTTTAAATCCTGAGCAAAGAAAAGTTTATACGGTTTTAGCCCGCTGCACAATGCTTGCCACCGGAGGAGCAGGAAACATTTACAGCTCCACCACCAACCCGCTCATAAATACAGGAGACGGAGTGGCCATGTTGTATCGCGCAAAAGGCGCAGTAGAAAAAATGGAATTTGTACAATTCCACCCCACTTCGTTATACAACCCGGGAGAGACACCTTCCTTTTTAATCACAGAGGCCCTCCGGGGGTTTGGTGCGATTTTGCGCAGCAAAAAAGGGGAAGCTTTTATGGAAAATTACGACAAACGCGGTTCGCTTGCCCCTCGCGATATTGTAGCTCGGGCGATAGACAATGAAATGAAGATCAGCGGAGATGACCACGTTTGCCTGGACTGTACCCATCTTAACAAAAATGAACTTATCAATCACTTCCCCGGCATCTACGCCAAATGTATGAGCATCAACATTGACATCACTAAAGAAATGATACCCGTCGTGCCGGCGGCTCATTATATGGTAGGTGGTATTCGTGTAGACGAATATGCACGGACCTCCATTCAAAACCTGTTTGCCTCCGGAGAAACAGCATCCACAGGACTGCACGGTGCAAACCGGCTGGCATCAAACTCTTTGCTCGAATCGCTGGTGTTCTCTCACCGGGCTAGCCTGAAAGCTATTGAGAAAGTCAGAAAGGTTAAGTTAAAAGAAGAAATTCCCGACTGGGATGACAAAGGAACAACCCTGAATGAAGAAATGGTACTCATCACGCAGTCTACCAAGGAATTACAATCTATTATGAGTAATTACGTTGGCATTGTACGATCTGACCTTAGACTAAAAAGAGCATTTGACCGTTTAAGAATCATTTATAATGAAACCGAAGACCTGTACGAAAAGTCAGTTCTTTCGGTGGAAATTTGCGAATTACGTAATATGATCAACGTTGCCTATCTGGTGATAAAAATGGCGATGCAACGAAAAGAAAGCAGAGGATTACATTATTCCATTGATTATCCAAAAGAAAACCGTTAAAAATTGAAAAAATACCTTTTTCCTCCGGTCTCTTTTATGGATTGTAAAAATAACATATACGGCTAAGGAACTTACACAAAAACTTTTAAGAGTTTGTAAGACAGTTGCGTATAAACACATGTAAACTTTTATATGTTTATTGTGTTTTTGTACTTTTGCAGAGGCTAATAACAATCGATAATAAATTGTATGAAACAAGTAACAAATTCAATTTTTTCATTGACCATCATCACCCTGATGATGTTTATAAGTTCATTTTCCCATGCACAGGTTCTTGAACCTGTCAAATGGTCTTTCGACAAGGAACAGATTAATGAAACCACCATAGAACTGCAATTCCATGCCGAAATGGATGACGGCTGGCATTTGTATTCTCAGGATATTCCGGAAGGTGGCCCCATCCCGACTTCCTTTAGTTTTGAAGAAAGCAATCATTATGAACTCGTAGGCGAAACATCCGAACCAGATCCTATTAAAGAATTCGACTCCAACTTTGATATGGAGCTAAAATTCTTTGATGAATCGGCTACATTTACGCAAAAGATAAAAATTACTTCAGAAGAAGACTTTACCATTTCCGGTGAGTTGGAATATATGTGTTGTGATGATACCCGTTGTTTACCCCCGGACTATGTTCCTTTTTCTTTTGACATCTCAGGAGTAGCGGGTACCGGTAACCCAGCAGAACAGCAGGAAACACCTTCCGAAACGGAAGAGTCAACAGAACCGGAATCAGAAGCGGCTGAAGATGACACAAAGCAGACTGATACAGAAGATCTGGTACAGCAAAAAACAGCTCAGGCTGGTTCTGCTACCTCAACCGAAAAAGTTTCCGATAAAAAGCTCTGGGAGCCGGTTATCGATCAGGTTAAGTCATACAAAAAAGAGGAAGACCAGCAAGGCAACCGAGCCTGGTGGGTCATATTTTTTATGGGCTTCGTGGGAGGACTTATTGCGTTAGTCACTCCCTGTGTCTGGCCTATGATACCAATGACCGTTTCGTTTTTCTTGAAACGTTCCGGAGATGACAAGAAAAAAGGTATTCGTGATGCATTTATTTATGGGTTAGGCATCATTATCATTTATGTTTCCATTGGTTTAGGCGTCACTCTGATATTTGGGGCTGATGCCCTGAACAGTCTTTCAACAAATGCATTTTTCAATCTCTTATTCTTCTTATTACTGGTATTATTTGCGATTGCCTTTTTGGGAGGTTTCGAACTGACGCTTCCCTCAAAATGGACCAATGCTATGGACAGCCGCGCTGACAAGACCAGCGGATTCCTGAGCATCTTTTTCATGGCTTTCACGCTGGCTCTGGTCTCGTTTTCCTGCACCGGCCCGATTATAGGTACTTTATTGGTTGAAGCAGCTATCACAGGAGCTCGCTTAGGCCCATTCTTAGGTATGCTTGGATTTTCTATTGCATTAGCTATCCCGTTTACTCTTTTTGCTATCTTCCCCTCATGGCTAAATACTATGCCGAAATCCGGCGGATGGTTAAATTCAGTTAAAGTTGTTTTAGGGTTTTTGGAACTCGCTCTTGCCTTTAAATTCTTATCCGTAGCCGACCTATCTTATCACTGGGGCATACTAGACCGTGATGTATTTCTGGCCATCTGGATTGTGATTTTTACATTACTTGGATTTTATTTCCTTGGAAAATTACGATTCCCGGGAGACACCGAGATGAAAAAAATCCCTGTTTCCCGTTTATTCCTGGGTATAGTAGCCTTTTCGTTTGCTGTATATATGATCCCGGGTATGTGGGGAGCACCGGTAAAAGCTGTTGCAGCCTTTGCTCCTCCACCAGTAACACAAGATTTCAGCTTATATGATGCCGAAGTACACGCTGAATTTAATGATTACAACGAAGGTATGGAATATGCCCGTCAGAATGATATGCCGGTATTGGTTGATTTCACAGGCTGGGGTTGCGTCAACTGTCGCAAAATGGAAAATTCTGTCTGGACAGATCCCCGCGTACACGATATGTTAACAAATGATTTTGTGTTAATCTCCCTTTATGTGGATGATAAAACAGATCTGCCGGAAAACAAATCGATCACAGTAACAGAAGGAGGTCAGGAAAAAGAGCTTACAACAGTAGGACGGAAATGGAGTTACCTCCAAAGAATGAAATTCGGAAATAATTCTCAGCCATTCTATGTTATCCTTGATCATAAAGGAAATCTCTTAGCCAGGCCTTATGCCTACAACAAGAGCGTTCCGAAATACATCCAATGGCTGCAAACAGGATTACGAGAGTTTGAAAAGCAGGAATAATTTACAAGAAAGTAAAAAAATAATGGCTTTTTTGTAAGCTCTTTTTTATCATGTGGCAAATCCTGGCGTTAAATTCAGCAATCTTCTCTGCCCTGGCAGCTGTAACAGAGAAGAAAGTATTGCTCAAAAGCCAACCTCTGGTCTTTTCGCTTATACTTTCTGCTTTTACGCTGGGATTAACCATTCCTTTATTGTTTTGGGTTGATTTTGCGGCTTTATCCTCATTTAACTTATTGGTCCTTTTGGGCAAGTCAATACTGGGATCTATAGCTTTTTTACTTGTCATGAATGGCCTTAAACGTCTTGAGATCAGCAGCTCTTTGCCGCTGCTGGTTCTTACGCCCGGCGTGGTGGCTATTTTTGCATATATTTTGCTCAATGAACCACTCAGCAACCGCGACATTTTTGGAATGTTATTCCTGCTTAGCGGAACGTATGTACTTCAAATCAGAAAAAACAGTTCCCTTTTAGAACCATTCCTTTTTGTAAAAAAGAACAATGCCTACCTGTATATCCTTGGCGCTATTCTTCTGTTTACAACAACATCAATACTTGACAAAGCCCTGCTTAGCACTTATCAGCTCCAACCCGAAGCATTTCTGCCCTTTCAGCAATTTTTCTACACGATTACTTTCCTGATAATTTTTCTGCTGACAAAGAAAAAAACATCAGCAATAAAAGAACACATAAATCATTCGTGGAAATGGATTTTGCTAATTGCTGTGTTTGCAGTTATCTACCGGTACTCGCACATCCTGGCTGTCAAAGCAGGCCCTGTGGCATTAGTATTATCCATGAAACGTACTTCCGTATTTTTTGCAACAATAATCGGCGGTCAAATCTTCCGCGAAAAAAATCTGTTACGAAAAACCTTAGCTGTCGTTATTATGATAACCGGCGCCATATTGGTCATCTTGTCTTAAATAGTCTCTGTCCATAAAGTCCAATTTCTGCGTTATGCTCGTATTTAAAACAGTCATCCCGATGTTACAATCGGGACTCCTTGGTTTTAAATACTTCGCAAGCCCCCGATAATTGCGGGGCAGGCTTTGAACTTGAACATTATTAACTAAACACTTACTTTATACACAGACACTAAATAATCAACCTACAAAAAAAGCCGCTTGCAAAACAAGCAGCTTTTTTAGGATTTATTAATTTTTCATAATCACCCGGTGACAAATTCCTTCACCGGATACTATGTGGATTTATTTCGCATAGTATTTATAGAAATATGGTAATGCTTCAATTCCTTTAAAGAATTGCTCCAGCGGATAGTTTTCATTTGGAGAATGAATAGCATCAGACTCCAGGCCGAATCCCATCAGTATGGATTTGATACCCAGAATTTGTTCAAACTGTGCAATGATAGGAATGGAACCGCCTGAGCGAACCGGGATAGGTTCCTTACCATAAGCTTCTGCCATGGCTTTGCTTGCTGCTTTATATTCTTTTGTTTCAATCGGGGAAACATAGCCAAGCCCGCCATGAAGAGCCTTAACATTAACCTTAACGGTATTGGGAGCGATATTTTTAATGTGCTTCTCAAACAATTCGCTGATTTTTTCATTGTTCTGATTAGGCACCAGACGCATGGAGATTTTGGCTGTAGCCTTGGAAGGGAGAACCGTTTTCGCTCCTTCACCGGTATACCCGCTCCACATACCATTAACATCCAAAGATGGGCGGATGCCGGTGCGCTCGGGAGTTGTATAACCTTTCTCGCCATCGACTTCTGCTACTCCTAATGATTTTTTATACTCTTCCAGATCAAAAGGCGCTTTTGCCATTTCTTTTCTTTCTTCTTCGCTGGCTTCAATTACATCATCATAAAAGCCGGGAATAGTAATTTTGTTGTTTTCATCTTTCAGTGCAGCAATCATTTCTGCCAGCACATTTGCCGGGTTAGCAACAGCTCCGCCAAAAATACCTGAGTGCAGGTCTTTGTTCGGGCCGGTTACTTCAACTTCCATATAACTCAATCCTCTCAATCCTGTAGTGATTGAAGGTTTGTCCGGTGCAAGCATACTGGTATCCGAAACAAGGATAACATCAGCTGTCAGCATATCTTTATGATCAGAACAGAACTGACCTAAACTGGGAGAGCCAATTTCTTCTTCACCTTCCAGCATAAACTTCACATTACAGGGAAGCTGGTTGGTTTTTACCATAAACTCAAATGCTTTGATATGCATAAAAGACTGACCCTTGTCATCGTCAGCACCACGTGCCCATATCTTACCATCTTTTACAACAGGCTCAAATGGCTCCGTATTCCACAAATCCAAAGGATCCACAGGCATAACGTCATAATGTCCATAGACCAAAACAGTAGGTTTATTTTCATCGATAATCTTCTCTCCATAAACTACCGGATTTCCCTTTGAGGGCATTACTTCGGCTTTATCAGCGCCCGCATCCAACAACTTTCCTTTCAAAGCATTAGCACAGCGTTCCATTTCCGGTTTGTGATCCTCCAGGGAACTAATAGAAGGAATCCGAATTAATTCGAATAATTCTTCAAGAAAACGATCTTTGTTTTCTTCGATGTATTGCTTTACATTTTCCATAATTTATTTTTTTTGTTTGCGTAAAGATAAAAAACCTTTAGCAAATGGGGAAATATCTCTTGCATATTATTTTGTGATGCATTTTTTACATGCCTTTAAAGCACTGTTTATCTGGCATATAGAAAAATTCCATCATCCTTTTCATAAGTTTAAATTTTTGTTCTGTGTTCGTTGTTTGTCCGCTAATTTCCCTAATTACACACCAATTAACGCGGATTTAGTATATTCTTATTCGCAAATGTAATTCGTAATTCGTAATTCATAATTCATAATTCAAGATACGCATCATCACATCATCGCATCATCACATCATCGCATCATCGCCAACTCGCCGCTTCGCGTTTAATCATTCCCCTATGCATCGAAAAAATTGTCGCCATGGAGATTCCATATAAACAAAAACCTGAAATGATTCACTTGTGCATCTGTAGTCCCGATTACTTTCAAAAATAAAAATACCTGACAAAAAAGATAATATCTTAAAATTTATTATCTTTAGCCTTTCATTCATAAGGATGTATTTAAGTTAAGCCACACAAACTATAGCAGTTCATAGTATTATTAAAATTAATTTAAACTTATGATACAACCTGAATAATTACTATCGTGTCTAATTAGTGTTAGTCCATAATGTCCAATTTCTGCGTTATGCTCGTATTTAAAACAGTCATTTACTAGAGTAAAATCCTTGGTTTTAAATACTTCGCAAGCCCCCGATAAATGCGGGGCAGGCTTTGAACTTGAACATTATGAACTAAACACTAACTTTATTGACAGACACTAATTAGTGTCTGTCCATAATGTCGACAATTTTGACAGTTTTCCTTTTCCGGGGTTTT
>JAIPBW010000029.1 GCA_021738505.1 Bacteroidales bacterium
ACTGACATCAACGCTAAGCACACAGGACTGTCGCCATAGAGCACGAATATGAAATTTTAACTTTCTTAGCGTTCTTCTGCAGCAAAAAAACATAAACAATTGAATATGAACAATTAGTAAAAAAATAAACATATGAAGGTTATTTTATTATTAGCAGTTTTTATAGGAATTGCTACGACGGTATCAGCCCAGCAGGGGCTGGAAGTTGGCGACAAGGCCATTGATTTTAACTTGTTAAACGTTGATGGAGAATATGTCTCTCTGGAGGATTATCAAGACAAGAAAGGTGTGGTCGTTATCTTTACTTGTAATCATTGTCCTTATGCACAAGCCTGGGAACAGCGTATTATCGATTTGCATCAGGATTATGCCGGCAAAGGTTATCCTGTCGTTGCAATCAATCCGAACGATTCCAATGTTGTAGCCGCTGATTCTTATACAGCTATGCAGCAGAGGGCGGAAGAGAAAAATTATCCTTTTCCGTATTTGCTGGATGCCAAACAAAATATTTTCCCGGCATACGGAGCAACTAAAACCCCCCATGTCTATTTGTTGGAGAATATAGACAATGAGTTTATAGTGCGCTATATTGGCGCTGTAGATAACAATTATAAAGCTGCAGATAAAGTTTCGGAAACTTATTTGGCAGATGCTATTGATGCTTTAATAGCAGGGGAGAAGCCTGAACCGGAAAGCACAAAAGCTATTGGTTGTTCCATAAAAGTAGAAGACAAATAGAGTTTGTCAATTGCAAAACTATGGATTTAGTTGCAATAACCATTAAAATAAAGGAAGAAACGGGTTGTGTCCTGTTTCTTCCTTTATATTTCTGCTTTTAAATTTATTTTGATGATTCACCCAGATATCCGGCCATAGTAAAGCGAATGTCACTATAGGTGAATTCATCACCCAATACCGCTTTTATTTCGTTCATAAACAGACTGTCAACAGCTTTGGATGCTTTTATGATTTGTTCCTGCTTTTTTTTGCTGACAAAGTCTGAGGCCGGGATCTTTTCTTTTGCAACATACTGTGCTAAATGTCCTTCAATGGTTGTAACAGCTAATTCCCGTTCGTTTGCGATTTTTTCTATGTTTTTATACTTCTGATATAATTCAAACGAATGAGCTGCGGAACTTCCTTTGACAGCCTTAGGTTTCTTTTTACGTTCTTTAGTATTGCCTGCAGAATGCTTAAGCTGATCGGTATGCTGCTGTTCCAGTTTATTCTGGACATCTTTCATTTCCGCTTTTGTCAGTTCTTTGTTCTGGTTCAAAGCTTCAACCAGTTGTTCCGCTTTGTATAATTTTTTTATTTGACGGAAAAAATAAGCTTCCAGATTCATCAATTCTTTAACATATTTTTTGGTGCCTTTCTTTTTGTCTAATCCTGCTATATGTTCATGAATGCTCTCTGAAAACTCATTAAGTAAAGGTTCAAAATATTTTTTTGCCGCCTGAACCCGTTCTTTTAATTGTTCCGTATCTGTGTTTTCCGGTTGTGAAGTAAGTTTCCGAACTTGAACCTGAAATTTTTCAGCTATTTTTACCGGTTCATCAATTTTCTGTTTTAATTCTATGGCCCATTTTTTATGCTTTTGTTTTTCCGACAGGTTCTCTTCTTTGTTGTATGATTTGATATGTTCCTGCAATTGATAACTTAATTCTCTTAGATTATAGGCCGTAAGAAGATAGCTTTGTGTGTAGCGAAAAGATTCATGTTTCAGCTTTTCTTTCAGTTTTTCCTCTTCTTGTTTGTTTTCAGCAAATTCAGAAAGCCTGTTATCCGGGGAAATTCCTCCGGCAGGCATAGGATTAGTAAGGATAAGTCCGTCCAGGTTCCGCAAACGGGATAGTGCAACATAAATCTGTCCCGGAGCAAATGCTTTTGAAACATCAATAATTGCTTTGTCGAATGTTAATCCCTGGCTTTTATGCACTGTGATAGCCCAGGCCAGCTTTAACGGAAAATGTTTAAACTCTCCGTTTATTTTTTCTTCAATTTCACCGGATTCTTTATTCATAACAAAGCGCTTGTTTTCCCATGTATAGGTTTCTACATCTACTGTCATAGCTTCATCATCAAAACTTACGGTTACACCCTCGTTGTCTAATTCAGAAACAGTACCTATTTTCCCATTGTAATAGCGCTGTTCGCCGGAATAGTCATTTTTTATGAACATCACCTGAGCTCCTTTTTTCAATGTCAGGGTTTCTTCCAGTGGATAATAGTATTCCGGGAAATCACCTTTTATTTCAGCATGAAAATGATAAGCTTTGCCTTTCAGATTATCTAAATGCTGTCTGTTGATGCTGTCGGCTTGTTTATTATGAGTAGTTAAAAAAACCGCTCCTTTTTTTTGTTTTTGGCTCAATTCAGTATAATAATGCTGGTTTAGCAGCTCCATATCTTCATTAGTGAGTTGATTATCCCGAAGATGCGACAGTAAGGATATAAACTGATGATCTGACTGACGGTAAATTTTTTCAAGCTCAATATAAACAGGCTTTTCTTGTTGCAGAGCCATAGAATCGAAGAAATAGGCACTATCATAAAAGCTTGACAAATGGCGCCATTCATTATTTTTGACAACCGGTGGTAGTTGAAGCATATCTCCAATTAACAGCAACTGAACACCGCCAAAAGGAGTATTTCTGTTTCGTCTGACAACTCTTAAAACCAAATCAATGGCATCCATGATGTCTGCTCTCAGCATACTTACTTCATCAATGATGAGTAGTTCCATCTCACGCAACATCTGTCGCTTGCTGGAATTGATTTTTAGCTGTTTTTTTAAGGATGTGGGCGTATTGATAAGACTGTTGATTTCACCGGCAAATAATCCACCGTCCTCCGGCACATAAGCGCCAAAAGGGAGCTGAAAGAGACTGTGCAGAGTAACTCCACCGGCATTGATAGCGGCAACACCTGTAGGTGCTGCTACAATGCAGCTTTTATGAGTGCGCTCGACAATGTTTTTTAGAAAAGTCGTTTTTCCTGTTCCCGCTTTTCCTGTTAAAAAAATGTGGCAATTGGTGCTGTTGATGTATGAGGAGGCTATGAGTGCTGCCGATTGTTCTGATTCCATCCGGATGGTTTTTAGATATTAAAACTTAAGTTTTATTGGTTCCAATAATAAAAATACAAAAATATTTTTAATCAACCATTTATTTGTAAATTTTTTAAAAAATATTTGAACCCTCTAAGGCGATTTTTTTCGACACACACGTGAATGACTAAAAGGGGTGGGCGATTTCGATGATGTGAACTAAGGGAATGAAGAAGAACTTTGTTAAAACCCGTAAACAATTCGACAGATCAACAAAAAGAATATAGAATAAAACCGGGGAGATAAAATAATCTTGCGTTAAATAGGTTTGTTTATGGGTGTACCGGGTGAAACATTTTTGCTCTTGCGATTGTTAAAATCTCTTAATTTCAAAACATATAAAAAAACCACAAGTTTTTCTTTGTAATATTGTCATAAGAAAAAGAAAATATAAATAATTAGTATGAAGATGAGGAAAAGTATTTTGTTGCTGCTGATGATTGTCAGTATAATATCCCAGGCAAGCGGCCAGGCTAGCGAACGTGAGTCACAAAGCAGAGGAGGAGAAATAAAAGGAGTTGTTGTCGATCAAAGCAACGGGCTTCCCATGGAATTCGTGAATGTTGCACTGTATAAAGTTCAGGATTCCGTTTTACTAACCGGAACGATAACAGAGAAAAATGGAAGTTTTAGCATTAATGGAGTGAAACCAGGAAGTTATTTTCTGGAGGTTAATTTTATAGGCTTTCAGAAAAAGAGGATTACCGGAATAACGATTAACCGCAACTCACCCGTAGCCAATCTGAATACGATACAGTTGAGTCCGGCCAATCAGGAATTAGAAGGAGTTGAAATTGTAGCTGATGAAGACCGTATTGAATATAAGATTGATCGAAAAATCGTTAACGTGGCTGAAGACTTAAATTCTTCCGGAGGAACTGCTGTGGATGTGTTGCAGAATACTCCTTCTGTAGAAGTGGACATTGAAGATAATGTTACCCTGCGCGGAAGCTCTTCATTTACTGTTTTAATTGATGGTAAACCTACTTCGCTGGACGCCAACGATGTTTTGAAACAAACTCCGGCTTCCAATATTCAGCAAATCGAAATCATCACAAATCCATCGGTGAAATATGATCCGGAGGGAGGTGCCGGAATTATTAATATCATTACAAAAAAACGCAAAAGAACAGGTTTTAATGGCATCGTCAACGCCAGTGGAGGAAACCAAAATACATACAAAGGGGATTTTCTTTTAAATTACCGTACTGGCAAAACAAACTGGTATGTTGGTGGAGAATACAGCAACCGGAACTATTTTTCGGATGCTGTGATGAACCGGGAAACCTACAATCCTGATGATACGCTCTATATTGACTCCGATAGAGAACGTGTCTGGAAACGCAGCGGAAAATCAGGACAGGCAGGAGTTGATTATTATGTTACCGATGACCAGACCATTTCCTTATCTACACGATTTGGGGAATATACTTTTGGACATGATATGGAGTCGGAAACCCAAAAATATTCTTCTGATCAAAGTCTACAAAAAGAATTTACAAAAGACATAAGCAATTTCAGCCGTACCGGATTGTATTGGGAAGCTACAACTACTTATGATTATCAACTGGATAACAATGGGCAAAAATTTGAATTATCAGCTCATTTTAGCCGACGTAGCGGAGACGAAGAAGATAATCAAGAAACCTATTTTACGGATCAGAATTATGACACTAACGAAGATCCGGATAATGAAGTGAGAACAAGTGAAGAAGAAAGTACATACCGGATGCGCTTTAATGCCGATTATACACTGCCAATTCGAAAAACAGCTGAATTCGAGGTTGGTCTTCAGTCCAAAATAAATGAAGACGATATTGACTATTCCCTCGATACATACAATCCTGCCTCAGGAGGCATAAACACCGGCGATTTTACCAGCCGTTCGTTTGTATTTCACCAAAACATTCATTCAGCTTATGCAATGTTTTCAAAAGAGTTTTCTTTTATGAGCGCTAAAGCAGGCGTGCGTGGAGAATATACCGATCGTGAGCTGAACAACAAAGATAGTTCTGAAACTTATGGAATAAATAGAATTGATTTGTTCCCTTCCCTGCACTTATCCAAAAAGTTTAATGATAAAAATCAATTGATGGCCAGCTATTCGCGACGCATAAACCGTCCAAGAAGTTGGTATCTCGATCCTTTCCTGAGTTACCGGGACCAATATACACTACGTAAAGGTAATCCCGACCTGGAACCGGAATATACCGATAGCTATGAGTTAACTTATCTGAGATCTTTTAAGAAAGGGTTTATATCATTGGAAACTTTTTTCAAAGAAACAACAAACCGGATTGAAAGAGTACCTGAACTGTTTGATGATAACATTATCATTATGAGCTTTCAGAATGTAGACAAGGACCAATCTTTAGGTTCTGAACTGATGCTGAACATGCCTGTAACGGATTGGTTCAAGTTAAATACATCTGGTTCATACTACAATTACAAGATTTATACAACAGAAAACGGTAAAGATGTAACAAAAGAAAGCAATAACTGGAGGCTGCGCGGGAATACAACTTTTGACATCACAAAATCAACAAAAGTACAGTTAACAGCCTTTTATTCCGGGCCCTCTGTTACTTCCACAGGTTCACGCGGAGGTATGTTTATGACTTCCTTAGCCGTGCGACAGGATCTTCTGGATGATCAGATGAATATTATGTTTAGAGTTCATGATATCTTTGGTACGCGCGGACGTGAAATGATTACTGACCAACCCAATTATTATGTGAAAATGGAACACATACACACTATCCCACGAATTTCTCTAGGCATTACTTATAAAATTAATAACTTTAAACGTAGTAATCAAAACAACAAAGACAGAGAAGAAGGAATGGATATGGAGTTTTAAGCGAAAAGAATTTACAAATATTATTTACCCGGGAAGTATGTCCGAACATATTTTTCCGGGTTTTTAGCTTTTTTAACCATTTATACATACCTTTTTCCTTAAGATTTCGTTTGAAATTTCGTAAACTTTTATAGTTTTGCATTTCTCTTAAAATGACATAAATAAATATAACATAAAAAAATGGAAAATAACAAGTTAGCAGTAGTTGCTTTCGGAGGAAATGCTCTTCTCCGGGGCGACCAGAAAGGGACAATAGAAGAACAGGAGTCCAATGTCTATGATACGTGTACAAACCTTGTAAATCTAATCAAACAGGGTTATGATATTATTATAGGTCACGGAAACGGCCCGCAGGTGGGCAATGTTTTGTTGCAGCATGAAGCCGGCCAGAAAATGTATGGTATTCCCAAAATGCCAATGGATATCTGTGTTGCTGAAACACAGGGGGCAATTGGCTTAATGATTGAACAGCAATTAAAAAATGTTTTGGCCAAGCATGGCATCGAGCGAAATATTGTAACGATAGTAACTGAGGTAATTGTAGATAAAAATGACCCGGCTTTCCAGGCTCCGGCAAAACCTGTAGGACCATTTTACAGCAAGAAAGAAGCTGATGACCTGACCGAAAAAAATGGATGGGTTTTTAAAGAAGACCCCAGAGGTCGTGGATGGAGACGTGTTGTTGCTTCACCTAAGCCGGTAAAAGTAAATAATCGTGAGGTTATTGAAAATCTGGCCCGTGAAGGTAATATCGTGATTACTGTTGGTGGAGGCGGAATTCCGGCTTATATGAATGATAAAGGCGAAACGGTTGGCATTGACGCCGTTATTGATAAAGACCTTGCATCAGCGCACCTGGCCGGAAACATTAAAGCTGACGAGTTTTATATCCTTACTGACGTGCCTCAGGTTTATATTAATTTTAATAAACCAGATCAGAAAGCACTGGGACAAGTAAAAGCCAGTGAAATAAAAGGATATCTGGATGAAGGACATTTTACGGAAGGATCTATGGCTCCAAAAGTACGGGCCGGTTTGCATTTTATAGAAAAAGGCGGCAAAGAATGTATCATTACTATGGCTGATAAGTTAAGTGATGAAAAAGCCGGAACAGCAATTCAAAAAAATTAGTCATTTAAAATCAAATAATTATGGCATTTAATCTTAGAAATCGTAATTTTCTTAAGCTTTTGGATTTTACTCCAAAAGAAATGAAGTTTTTGCTTGACCTGTCGGCAGATTTGAAAAAAGCCAAGTATACAGGAACAGAGCAACAAAAGCTAAAAGGCAAAAACATTGCTTTGATTTTCGAAAAAGCCTCTACAAGAACACGTTGCGCCTTTGAGGTAGCTGCCCTTGACCAGGGTGCTCACGTAACGTATTTAGGGCCCACCGGTTCGCAAATCGGTAAAAAAGAATCCATGAAAGATACGGCTCGTGTCCTGGGACGTATGTATGACGGTATTGAGTATCGCGGATTTGGACAGGAAGTAGTTGAAGCACTCGGCGAGTATGCTGGTGTTCCTGTTTGGAATGGACTGACAAACGAATATCATCCTACCCAAATACTTGCGGATTTCCTTACAATGATGGAACATTCCGATAAACCAATTCATCAGATCTCCTTTGCTTACTTGGGTGATGCACGTAATAATATGGGGAATTCCTTACTGATCGGTGCTGCTTTGATGGGTATGGACTTTCGTTCTGTTGCTCCTAAAGAAGTGCAACCAGAAAAGGAACTGGTAGACACAGCAAAAGAAATAGCAAAAGAAACCGGAGCTAAGATCACCGTTACAGATGATCCCGATAGTGGAGTGAAAGATTGTGATTTCTTATACACCGACGTATGGGTATCCATGGGAGAACCTGACGAAGTATGGAAAGAACGTATCGAAATGTTAAAACCCTATCAGGTGAACCCGGAACTAATGAAGAAAACCGGTAATCCTAAAGTGAAGTTTATGCATTGCCTGCCGGCTTTCCATAATCGCGAAACTACCGTTGGAGAAGAAATCTATCAGAAGTTTAACCTGAATGGAATGGAAGTGACCGAAGATGTATTTGAATCTCCGGCATCTATTGTTTTTGATGAGGCCGAAAATCGCTTACATACCATTAAAGCTGTTATGGTTGCTACATTAGGTGCATAATTCATATTATGCCAAAAAAATAAGATAAGTTATCTTTTATTAACCGCAAAGTAAAATGCTTTGCGGTTTTTTTTTAGATAAATAGTGTTTGTCAATAAAGTCAGTGTCTGGTTTATAATGTTCGAGTTCAAGGCTTGCGAAGTTTTTTATCATCAGGAGTTTACTTTCGTAAATGACTGTGATAAAAAACGAGCGTAACGCAGAAATCGGACATTATAGACAGACTCTATTTAGTGTCTGTCTATAATGTCGAGTATTTGATTCATAATGTTCTAGTTCAAAGTTTACCCCGTTTTTTTATCGGGGCCTGCCCCGCATTTATCGGGGGCTTGAGAAGTATTTAAAACCAAGGAGTCCCGATTGTAACATCGGGATGACTGTTTTAAATACGAGCATAACGCAGAAATTGGACATTATGGACAGAGACAAAATAGTGTCTTTCTATAACGTGGACAAGGTGTCTTAGTGAACATGTCTATGTCTCTGTTCAGAAGGTTCCATTTACAAGGCTTGCGCAGCCCGAAAATGCGCAGTTTACTCAGGTAAATGAGCAATTTTCGGGCAAGCATAACGCAGTAAATGGGACTTTATGGACAGAGACAAAATAGGGAAGAAGTGAACTTTTCCCGGATAAATAATAATAAAGGCTTTCTCTGAAACATGAAAATAGCTAATTTTGCACTTTAAATTCAGCAACCCATGGAAAAGAAAATATTAGATACCGTAAAAAAGGCCGTAAAAGAATTGTACGCTATAGAAGCAACAGAGAAACAGTTGTTGTTGCAAAAGACGCTTCCTGATTACGAAGGTGATTTTACGGTAGTTGTCTTTCCTTTTGCCAAAAGTGCAAAAAAATCTCCTGTTGAAATTGGAGAAGATCTGGGGAAATACCTGAAAAAGAACATGGATGAGGTTGCAGATTATAATGTGATCAAAGGATTTTTAAATCTGGTGTTTCGGAATGAGGTCTGGACACAATTTTTATCAACCAATTACAATGATGAAAATTATGGCATTAACGAGAGCCAGGAGCAAAAGCCGGTTGTTATTGAATTTTCATCACCCAATACAAACAAACCGCTACATTTAGGCCATGTGCGGAATAATTTGCTGGGCGAGAGTGTAGCCAGAGTTATGAAAGCTGCGGGCAGAAATGTTAAAAAAGTAAACCTTGTCAATGATCGCGGCATTCATATTTGCAAGTCGATGTTAGCATGGCAGAAATGGGGCGAAGAAGAAACACCGGAATCGACAGGCCTCAAAGGGGATCAGCTGGTCGGAAAATATTATGTGTTGTTTGATCAAAAATTGAAAGAAGAAAAAGAAACATTGCGTCAGCAAGGTGTTGCAGAAGATAACCTGGACGAGGCTTCTGAATTAATGAAACAGGCCCGTGAGATGCTTCGAAAATGGGAAAACCGCGATGAAAAAGTTCTGGAGCTCTGGAAAAAAATGAACAACTGGGTTTACGAAGGGTTTGACGAGACTTATGAACGAATGGGTATATCATTTGATAAGGTTTACCACGAATCCGAGACTTATCTTATCGGGAAACAAATGGTTCTGGAAGCCCTGAAAAGAAATCAGCTCGAAAAAGCGGAAGATGGTTCCGTATGGGCGGACTTGAGTGAATTTGATCTGGATAAAAAACTGCTGCTGCGCAAAGATGGTACCTCGGTGTATATGACACAAGACCTGGGAACAGCAAAATTGCGATATGAAGATTTTGATCCTTCCAACATGTTATATGTTGTCGGGAATGAACAGGATTATCATTTTGGCGTGTTGAAGCTTGTTTTGAAAAAAATGAACTATGAATGGGCCGATCGTATTGAGCATGTATCATACGGAATGGTAGAACTTCCCGACGGCAAAATGAAAAGCCGCGAGGGTACAGTAGTCGACGCGGATGACCTGATGGATGAAATGTATCATACGGCCAAAGCAATGACCGAAGAGTTAGGGAAAATTGATGGCCTGAGCAACGCAGAAGCTGAAAACCTTGTGAATATGATTAGCCAGGGAGCTTTAAAATATTTTATCCTTAAAGTTGATCCCAAAAAGAATATGCTTTTTAATCCGGAAAAGTCAATCAATTTTACCGGCAACACAGGCCCCTTTATCCAATATACACATGCCAGGATCAAGTCCTTGTTGAGAAGATCAGGCAAAAGTTCCTTTGATTTAGATGCTTATAATCCGGAGGACTTGATTTTACCAGAAAAAGATGTGATCAAAAAATTAGCAGCTTATCCTGCTGTTGTTAAAGAAGCAGCTAAAGAGATGAGCCCGGCTATCGTAGCGAATTATACTTTTGAGCTGGTCAAGTTGTATAATCAGTTTTATCAGGATGTGCCTGTTTTGAAAAATGATAATCAGTTAGTAATTGATTTCCGCCTGGCGATGTCCGTCTTTGTGGCTAATGTTGTACGTTCTTCAATGGCTATTTTAGGCATTGAAGTGCCTGAGCAAATGTGATCTGCAGCGTTACATTAATTTTTTCCTGAATTCTGCTTTTTGTGGTTCTGTAAACGAGGAATTGTTTTCAATGCAATCCATTATCCGGGTTTTAAGACGCCAGCAAGTCATTTGCCTGAGATTGATTTCCTGCGATAATTCGTTGATGGAAATTTGAGGATTATTACAAACTAAAAAAGTGATTTTAAAAGCATCCGGAAGGTTAATCCGGCAACGATGAAACATGGTATGTGCTGTGGCCGACTCTTCTGACTTGCAGCGAGTACACCGACGGGAATGGGGATTCTTTCCTTTGCAATAATTTGTATGACCGCACTTTTTGCATTTGAAGCCGTCCTTCCATTTATATTCAGCTAAAAATTTCAGACAGGCTTCCTCTGTCGAAAATTGCCGATTAAAATCCTGTATATCGAGGTGTTTAAATAATTCTTTCAAAACAATTTACTTATTAACTTGTTAAAATTAGTTGAAAAGGAAGTGCAAATTTATAGAAAATTAGTGATACTAAAGCGATATATTTATAAAATTATTGTATATTTGCACCCGCAAAAATAAAAGAAAGTAAACATATGAAACGAACATGATAGCCTTCAACACACAGGAGAATGATTAAAGGGCTGGACGAGTTGGATAATGCAAAGAAAACAATGACATTTATTGTCATTAGTAGTCATTTGTTGTCATTGATGGTCATTAATGGTCATTTTCTATACTTCTGTGTCCGGTTGCTGTCAAATATAACCGTCTCAGAAAGCCCTGAAGTAAATGACTTAGAATATAGTAAAGCAAAATGACGCGCGAAGCGCAAATGACTCCAAATGACATCCGTCGAAGACGGATAAATGACGCGAAGCAAATGACAGTAAGAGATAAAAGCAAAAAAACATAATAATGACATTATCAATATTTTGAAAAATTTAAACATATGACAACATTTAAAATCACCTTGCTCACTGCAGCCTTGTTTGCCTTCATAGCATGCGGTAATTCTGCGGCTAATCAAGATGACACCCAACAGTCTGGTGAAAAAGCTCAAACTGAGACTGAAGAGAAGGCTGTGGCAATTTCTGACAATGAGTCAAATGAAAGTAAAGACTCTGAGTCAGACAATGATAATGAAAGCGGAAACGAGTCTTCAGCAAGTGCAGAGCCCGTACAAATGGATAAGGCTATGTTTTTGGCCCGGGTTTTTGATTATGAAAATAATCCCGAACAATGGAAATTTGAAGGTGATCGTCCCTGTATCATAGATTTTTATGCAGATTGGTGCGGCCCATGTAAAAAAGTAGAACCTATAATGGAAGATTTGGCCGCAAAATACGAAGGAAAAATTGATATCTATAAAGTTGATACGGATAAGCAAAAAGAATTAGCGCAGGTTTTTGGTATTCAAAGTATCCCTTCGATCATGTTTTGTCCTAAAGAAGGCAAACCAGCTATGTACCGGGGTGCTTTTCCCAAATCCAAATACTTAGAATTAGTAAATAAACACTTTGAATTATAAATCAGAAAACAATAAAAATTAGTACAATGGAGCATTTAACAAAACAAACATTTCTTGAAAAAGTATTTAACTTTGAAGAAAATAAAGAATGGAAATTCGAAGGAGACCTTCCATGCATCATAGATTTTTACGCTGACTGGTGTCAGCCTTGTAAAATAGTTGCCCCAATCTTAGAAGAACTGGAGAAAGAATACGAAGGAAAAATCAATATCTATAAAATTGATACAGAAGCAGAACAGGAATTGGCTGCTGCTTTTGGAATTCGTAGTATTCCTTCCATGTTATTCTGTCCGAAAGAAGGACAACCGCAAATGGCGCAGGGAGCACTTCCGAAAGAAACACTTATCCAGGCAATTGACGATGTTTTGCTGGGTAAAAAGAAAGAAACTGAATAATCGTAAATTTGATGGTCCTAAGGCCATTAAGACAATCAAAAAAAGCCTCGCATAACAGTGAGGCTTTTTTTATTTTATTCTGTTGTGGATTGCTGCTTTTATTACTTTTGCTGCGCATTTCAGGAAAATCCTGAAAGCAAAAACCAATAAAATTTTTAAAATGCAAGTATCCAAAAACAAAACAAACCCGGATACTTTCACATTCAAACGCTGGAGCAGAAAATCCTACGGAATATTCCGTTCCCTGGGAGCAGTGATTAATATTGCAGGCTTATCGCTTGCCATAGCAGCCGGTATGATGCCCAAAAAAGCAGATGCTCAAGACACAGATACGAACCTAACAAGTGCTCGTATCGAAATGGATGAGGTCGTAGTTTCGGCACAGCGTAATAAGGTTATCTATAGTGAGATGGCCCGGATGGTGGAAGTATTGGATGAAGATGAGATTGCACAATTACCCGTGCAAACAATTGATGAATTACTGAATTATGCTATGAATGCAGATATTCGCCAGCGTGGAGGTATGAACGTACAGGCGGATGTTTCCATCAGAGCAGGATCATTCGATCAGGTGATGATCTTATTAAACGGTGTCAACATAACAGACCCACAAACCGGACACCACAACCTGAATATCCCCGTTGATCTTTCCGCTGTAAAACGCATTGAAATTCTTTCCGGACCAGGTTCACGTATTTTTGGTCCCAATGCTTTCAGTGGAGCCATTAACATCATCACAGGAACCAAAAATACCCCTTCCGTAAAAGCAGGCTTACATACGGGCCAACATGGGTATGCCAAAGCTACTGCAGTAACTTCACTGAAAACAAACAAGCTTACACATTTTGCCGCTGCTGATTATGCCAGAAGCGACGGATACATCGATAATACAGACTTTGCTATGGGATCTGCATTCTATCAGGCGACATGGAAACCTGCAAAATATCAAAAAATCGATTTTCAGGCCGGATATAACCAAAAACAGTTTGGAGCCAATAGCTTCTATACGCCGGAATATCCTGATCAGTTTGAAGAGACCCGGACAAAATTTGCCAGTTTGCAATATAAATTCGGAGGCAAAAACAAATGGGAGTTACAAGCATACTGGAGAAGACATTACGACCGGTTTGAACTTTTCCGGGATGAATCACCGGCCTGGTATCAGCATCATAATTACCACATGACTGATGTAGGCGGAATATCTGCAAACACTGTTATTCCTGTCAGTTTGGGAAAAATTTCTTTGGGAGCTGAATATCGGGGAGAACAAATTAATAGCAATGTTTTAGGTGAACCCACTTCCGATACGACTATGGCTCCGGGAGAAAAAGATGGTTTTTTTACGAAATATAAATACCGGGGCAACCTTAGTGCTTTTGCTGAATATGCAGTAAACTGGAACGATTTTTATGTGGCAGCCGGTCTCATGGCAAATCATAATCCCGAAATCCAACAGAAATGGAAGTTTTTTCCGGGTATAGACGTGAACTATAAAATTAGTCGAAGCCTGCATGTTTTTGCAACAAGTAGTTATGGTATGCGTCTGCCAACTTTTACCGATCTCTATTATGAAAGTCCAACGAATATTGGAAATGAAAATTTGAAGCCGGAAGAAAATACTTCGGTGGAAACCGGAATAAAAATATTGCGCAAGAAATTTATGGTGCGCTCCAGTGGTTTTATGCGCTGGGGAACCAATATCATTGATTGGGTGAAACTTAATGAACAAAGTACCTGGCAAACAATGAATTTGACGAGCTTAAATACCAGAGGATTTTCAATTCAGTCTAAAGCTGATCTTGAAAAAATCTTTTCACAAAATATTCTCCAATCTGCAACTTTTGATTATAGTTTTGCTCATCAGGAGAAAGAGACAGAAGCTTATATTTCGAAATATGCGCTGGATTATTTAAAACATAAAGCCAATATCACACTGAAAACACAATTGCTGACAAATGTAAGTGTCAATACTTCACTTACCTGGCAGGACAGGGCAGGAGGGTTTATATTATATGAGAATGGTGAATATGGAAAAGAAAAAGAATATGATCCGTTTTGGCTTGTCGATTTGAGAGTGACCTATCATGGACAAAATTGGAATATTTATGCGGACGCTAAAAATCTGCTGGATAAAACATATTATGATGTAGGTAATGTGCCTCAGCCCGGCAGGTTTTTCAGAGCCGGGGTCAATTGGAACATTTCCTGGTAAAAATGCTTGGTTTTTCATAAAGCAACATTTATTTGGGTGTGCTTATCCAAAAACAAAGAAAGAAACATGTTGATTAACAGGTCTATATGATAGTGTTTTTTTGACAGACATTCTTAGAGCCATAACATAAGTTGTGGCTCTATTTTTTTTATGTTTAAAACAACCTTTTTAGGACTGTTCCTGTCTTCTTTGTGTTTAAGGGCATTTGAGATAGAAATGTTTTGCAGCGAAAAGAAGAATGATAAAAACGATCCAGTATTATTAAGTTATTCATATTTGGTTTTATCTTGATTTTAAATTATTTTTGTTAATTATATATGTATATTCCATGAGCTATATATCTAATGCAGGGCAATTGTACATCCAGGTTAAAACCTAAAAAAACATAGCTATAGCTATCAAAAATCAATCCGATGAGATCGACGTTGTTTAAATATATCTACTTTTTTATTCTACTTTCTATTGCTCAGGTAGTTTATGCTCATTCCTCTGAGCATAAGCCCAGACAGATCTCATTTGTGGAAAACAAAGGTCAATGGGGCGAAAGGCCATTGTTTCGCACACAGTTTCATGGAGGTTATGCTTATTTTGAAGAAGGACGCATTACCTATGTTGTCAAAGATATGGAAGATTTGTCTGAGTTTTTGGGGTTTAAGATGAAACCCGGAGAATATAAAAAAAACAACAATCCTGATCCGGAGATTGATCATCATGCATATCGTGTATATTTTAAAGGAGCGAATAAAAATGCTGCTGTAATTCCGGAAGATAAAACCAAAGATTATAATAACTATTATTTAGGAAACGATCGTTCAAAATGGGCTTCCCGGGTTCAGAAATACAGAAAAATAACTTACCGGGAGTTGTATAATGGAATTGACCTTCAGTTTAATGAACATCATGGCTTTTTAAAATATACTTTTGAAGTAGGCCAAACTGCGGATGCGGAGCAGATTAAAATGCAATATGAAGCGGTCAGAAAAATAAAGCTTAAGGACAATCGTCTGGTAATTAAAAATTCCGTTCATGATATTGTCGAAATGGAACCTTATGCCTATCAGTTAATTGAAGGCGATACTGTTGATGTAGCCTGCAACTTTTCCGTAAATGAAAATGTCGTTTCCTACAATTTACCCAATGGTTATGATCGCTCCAGGAAATTATTCATTGATCCGACTTTAGTATTTTCGACCTATTCAGGTGCTACTTCCGACAATTGGGGATATACAGCTACTTACGACTCCGAAGGATATGCTTATGGAGGAGGAACGGTGTTTGGATCAGGATATCCAACAACAACAGGCGCTTATAGTGAAAACTACAGTTCCGGAAGCTGTGATATGGTGATTACAAAATTTGACTCCACAGGTTCAAATTTATTGTACTCTACCTTTTTAGGTGGTTCCGGCGCTGATGTACCGCACAGCTTAATTTGTAATAGTTTTGATGAGCTAATAGTACTCGGGACTACCGGGTCAACGGATTTTCCGATAACGGCATCATCTTTTGATGCTAATTTTGCCGGAGGCACCCCATATATACTTACTTCAGTCATCAATTATACGAGTGGTTCTGATATAACACTCACTAAACTTTCCCAGGACGGTACTCAGCTGCAAAACTCAACCTATGTAGGCGGTTCTGGTAATGACGGATTGAATGCATCTTCGGTTTTACGTTATAATTATGCCGATGAAGTTAGAGGAGAAGTAATGGTTGATGAAAATGACGATATATATGTTGCTTCATCAACCAATTCAATGGATTTTCCTGTAACGGGAAATGCTCTGCAGCAATCCAATCACGGTGGGCAGGAAGGAGTTGTGTTTAAAATGTCAGCATCGCTGAAGGATATGTTATGGTCTACATATCTTGGTGGATCGGATGATGATGCGGCGTATAACATTTCTGTGGTTGAACAAGCCGGAGTTTATATAGGAGGCGGTACGAACTCTAACGATTTTCCTGTCACTTTAGGGGCTCATCAGTCTTCATTTCAGGGAGGCTCTGCCGATGGATTTGTTACAAAAATCACCAATGATGGCAGTCAGCTACAGGCATCTACTTATTATGGGTCGGACAAGTATGATCAGGTTTATTTTGTTGATACAGACTTAAAAGGAAATGTTTACGCATTAGGACAAACCGGTGCTTCTGGTAATATATTCATTTACAATGCGCCCTGGAACCAACCCGGAGGAGGGCAGTTTGTCAGTCAGCTTACAAAAGGTCTTGATGATTGGGTCTTTTCTACAGCTTTTGGTAATGCCAGTAATCTGAAACCGGACATTTCCCCGACTTCATTTATGGTTGATTATTGTGGCAGTATTTATATTGCAGGCTGGGGAGGAGGACTCAATAATTTCGGTGGCACTTCCGGATTACCCGTGACCTCAAATGCATTTCAAACGACTACGGATAATAATGATTACTATTTTATGGTGTTAGAGCAGGATGCTCAAGACTTGCAATATGCTTCTTTTTTCGGAGGAACGCAAAACACAGGTGAACATGTAGATGGAGGCACAAGCAGATTTTCTAAGAAGGGAGCTATTTATCAGGCTATTTGTAGTGGCTGTGGAGGCTACTCTGATATGCCAACCTCAGCAAACGCATGGTCTACCACCAATAATAGTTCCAATTGTAATTTGGCAGTTGTAAAATTTGACTTTGATGTAAAAGCCGTAATTGCTGATTTTAAAAGACCTTATTCAGGATGTGCTCCTTATACCATACAGACCGAAAACCGCTCTTTTAGCTCGGGGACAAACACTTATTACCTCTGGGACTTTGGCGATGGCGACACCTCTATGGCTTACCAGCCCTCTCATACGTATACCCAAAAAGGAACGTATGAAATTACACTCACCGTTGTCGATTCAACCTCATGTAACATCAGTGACAGTACGAAATTTCAAATATTAGTGTTGGGTGACGATGTAGATACCTTGCCTGATGTTGACGTTTGTAAAGGAGACTCAGTGCAAATTGGTATTTCGCCTTATAGTGATCCTTCTTTGACTTATGAGTGGAGCCCGACCGTCTGGCAGGGGAGCACTACTTTTATGCCAACAGGGAATATCCATAAGTCGCAGACAAAAGTATTGCCAAGAAATGATACAACCTTCTATTTAACAATTGATAATCAATTGTGCAAAGATACCCTGGTTCAATACGTTAATGTTATTGATATAAAGGCAGATGCAGGCCCTGATCGTGTGGTTTGCGATAGTGTTGTGTCTATTCAGGGACAAGGTAACGGGGCAAATATTCAGTATATATGGTCCGATACAGCTTCTTTTGCGGATACGCTTAATAAAGATATAACCAATGGTACATTCGTATATGATATGGATCAAACAGGGAATCTGTTTTTAAAAGTAACGGATGGGAAATGTTCTGATATAGACACGATGAATGTGGATTTCTTGATCAATATTGAAGATTCATTATCACATCCGACCTGCCATGGAGATTGTAATGGAAGAATTTCGGTAAATGCCAGCGGAGGCAAAGCTCCGTATTCCTATCACTGGAGTAACGGGCAAACCGGCAAAGTGATTGACAACTTATGCGCTGATGATTATTCGGTTAAAGTATATGATGACGACTCCTGTCTGGCAATTAAAAATTTCAAAATTTCCGAGCCCGCAGAAATAAAAAATGACTTTCAGGTAACAAATGCTCCATGTGAAGAAGTTTGTATCGGTGAAATTAATACTAATACTTCCGGGGGAGTAAAGCCTTATGACTATCAGTGGAGCAATGGCGGCTCTTCTGCAACAGAAAGTCAGCTTTGTGTTGGAAATTACCAGCTTACCGTAACGGATAATAGAGGATGTCAGCAAATCGACACAGTGGAAGTTGAAAATACTTCGGAAGGCATTGACTTTACTGCCTGGGCAGATAAAGATACCATTTATCAGGGAGAGTCAACGACAATTCATGTAAACGACACCCTGAACTATAGCTATAGCTGGAACCCCGGCGCATCGCTGGAAAACCCTTCAGCACCTTCCACTAAAGCTTCCCCCATGGAAACGACAACCTATGTAGTAACCATTACAGATCAATATGGATGTGTTTTCAAAGATAGTGTCACTATTTATGTTAAAGAAGTTAACTGTGGAGAACCCTTTATATTTGTGCCTAATGCATTTTCTCCCGATGGCGACGGGAAAAATGATGTTTTGTACGTAAGAACCCAGGTTGCTGAAGATATATATTTTGCAGTCTATAATCGATGGGGTGAAAAGGTATTTGAAACAAAAGACAAAAACAAAGGCTGGGATGGCACAATCAATGGAAAAAAAGCAGAACAAGGTGTTTATGTATACAAGCTGCAGGTTTTTTGTTTTACCGATGAAATATTCGAAAAAAGTGGAAATGTAACATTGATACGATGAAACGACGACTCCTGATATTGACTATTTTATTGATGCATGGTGTTTTCACTTTTGCCCAGGATATCCATTTCTCGCAATTCAAGAATGCCCCGGTTATGATCAATCCGGCAAACACAGGTTTTTTTGAAGATGCTCATCGGTTTGTGCTCAACAGTCGTTCTCAATGGAGTTCGGTGACAGTGCCATACAGAACCTATTCGTTTAGCTATGACATGCAGCCGGCCTACAGGTTGTTGCAAAATGATATGCTGGGAGTGGGTTTCTGGATGTATGGAGATAAGGCCGGTGACTCTGAATTTGGAACGATTCAGGCCAGCCTGAGTCTTTCTTATATTTTTAGCCTGAGTGCAAAAGACAATAACTATCTGAGCTTTGGCTTTATGGGGTCATGGGCGGAACGAAGCATGAATTACAATAAACTTTATTTTGATCAACAGTATAACGGAGAATTTTATGATCCTTCGCTTTACTCCGGAGAAGAAGCTGGTGGCAAATCTTTTAATTATTTTGACTTTAATTTGGGCGCTCACTGGAAATATAAACCACAAAAAGAGCAGTATTACAACCTGGGCTTAAGCCTAAATCATATTACACGCCCTCATCAATCGTTTAAAAATGATAATACAAATCGACTTCCTGTCAAGGGAATCTTTTATGGAGATATGTCTCTGCCGTTAATGCAGGGTCAAAGTTTAATCCCCGGCTTTATGTCTGCTTTTCAGGGATCAGCTGCTGAAATTGTTTTAGGCTCTGCTTATAAATATGTTTTGTCTTCTAAAAGAATGACTTATTCTGCTTTGCAATCCGGCGTGTATTATCGGTTCGGAGATGCCATAATCCTGACTACTGCTCTGGAATATCAACGCTGGCATTTGGGTATCAGCTATGATATTAATGTATCAGATCTAAACACTGCCAGCCAGGGTAGAGGAGGTTTTGAAATTTCACTGAGCTATAAGCTCCCGAGGAAAGATATTCATCGAAGAAAAGTTATTCCTTGTCCGATTTTTTAAATGTGGATTGAGTTGAAAAAATGCGCATAACAAAAATTTCAAATGCCACTATGTTAAACAGTAAACACGCAAAATTATTAACATGACAGGTTATTTTGCCTTCAAAATCAATGCTCTTTTATGAAGAAATATTTTCTTGTCATCATTTTGGGTTTGTTTTGCTCTAACTTCCTCAATGCACAGAATGCCAAAGAACTGAAGAAACAAGGTCTTCAGGCCTATGAAAATGGCCGCTTTAATTTGGCAATAAACTATTTGGAAGAAGCACAACAAGCAGGAGCCGAAGGAGATACTGTTCTTTTTGTGTTGGCTGAAGCTAAGCGACAGGTTTATGATTGCAGGAAGGCTTTGGACCTTTATCTGGAATTAATAAATACCACAAAAGATAAATTCCCGGAAGCCCGTTTTTATGCGGGATTAATGTATAAATGCCAGAAGCATTATGAAAAAGCATCTGAGCAATTTCTTGCGTATTCATTAACAAACGACAAAACTTTCAGTGATGCCCGCGTTTCAGAGGAGCTTAAGTCATGCTCATTGGCTGTGGAATTAATTAAAGATTCTTTGGCTGTCAAAATTGAACAGCCTGGCAAAAATCTCAATTCATCGTATACAGATTTTGGCGCGGTACAGCTTTCGAACGGTAAAATCTATTTTTCAAGCCTCAGACCTACGGACAAATCCGGGAGTTCCGGTATTATACCCAAAGCTTTTCAAACAGATATTTATATTTCCCGGATCTCAGCAGCAGGATATGAGCCTGCTAAGGTGTGGAATGCTTCTGTTAATAAACGGAAAACGCATACGGCCAATATTAATTTTAGCCATAATGAAGAAAGGATCTATTTTACCAGATGCAACAGAGTGAAAAATGAAATGATATGCCAATTGTTCGTCAGTGAAAAGGAAGGGGAAAATTGGTCGAAACCAGAAAAACTGCCCGCAAGCATCAATGCTGAAAATGCAACAACAACTCATCCTTTTCATACAGTAACTTCCGGACAGGAAGTCTTGTATTTTGCTTCCGACAGAAGAGGCGGACACGGAGGGATGGATATCTGGTATTCCATTATACAGGATGATGATTATACAACTCCTGTTAACCTGGGGTCAACTATTAATAAAGAAGGAGATGAAATAACTCCTTTTTATGATCAGAAAGACAGTGTTTTATATTTTAGTTCCGACTGGCATGCCGGACTGGGAGGATTTGATATTTTCTCTTCGAAAGGAGGTTTTGCCAGTTGGACAGAACCTGAAAATATTGGTTATCCGCTGAATTCTCCGGCTAACGATCTATATTTTTCAATTAACAATGATGAGTATAGTGGTTATATTACTTCCAACCGTGTTGGATCTTATTTTATTACAAATCAGAATTGCTGTAATGATATCTTTTATTATGAGTTTCTGCCGGAAGACGAGGATACTGCTACAACACCACAACCCGACTCTGTTGATATCGTAATCAACAGAACCAAACAGTTGCTTCCGCTTATGATATATTTTGATAATGACATACCGGTTCCGGCGGAAACAGAAGATACAACAACTCAAAGAGTAGATGAGTTATTGGAATCTTATACTCAGCAAAAAGATACGTATTTAAAAAACTATATCCGGAAAAACTCGCCCCGCAGCGCTTTAAATAAAAAAAGAATGCAGGCTTTTTTTGACACTGTCAGGCGCAGTAAAATGCAATTGGATAGCTTAGTAGACTCTTTGTATAAAATATTACACACAGGTCAGGATATTTTCCTTGTCGTTCGTGGATATGCAAGCCCTCTGACTAACGAGGAGTACAATCTAAAGTTATCCAAACGTCGAATAATTGCTTTAACTAACTACCTTGAAGAAGCCAAAGATCAAAAACTTAGTCCTTTTATACGTTCGAATGACAGTACAAACGCACAGTTGAAAATTTATTCTGAACCCATGGGGGAAGTTACGAACCAAAATATCAGTGATAATCCTGCGGATAAGCGTAATTCCGTATACAGCATGGCAGCAGCAAAATCTCGTAAGATTGTTATTAATGATGTAAAAAAAAGTATGGAGTTTGCAGATGCTGATTTTGATATAAGAGATATTGAGGTGGATAAAGATGACCTTAACCTACGACTCAAACGGCAAAACAAAAGCCAGTTGTATAAAGTAACCGTCACGAATAACTCGAGCGAAGATGTATTTATTGAAAACATTGAAACAGATAAATTTAAAATTTCTCATTACATTGAATCGCGGCGAATTTTAGCCGGTGAGCAAACAAAACTTTATTTTCAGATTGTATCTGCTAATAACCGGGAATGGCAGGAAAAAGTCAAAATCTATTTTTATGGAAATCCCAATCCATTGACAATAAATGTCTCTGTTTTTAATCCCGAAAAGTGAATCCAGCGTTGATAGTTAATGGAAGGCTAAATATGGAGTTAAAATATGTTAAGCTTTCCTTTATTAAATAGAAATTTTGTACTTTCGTCCTTTGTAGATTATAGCGATGTAATCTATGCATTTTGTTTGGCGTAGATAAAATTTAGAATTATGATGAAGAAAAAGATAACTGCATTACTTCTTATTTCATTTATTTTGACTGTAGGATTTGCTTTTCAGCCGGAAGGCGATACAACAAATCAGAAGGAAAAAGAAAAAATTATCGGGCAATCTGTATTACTTACGTTAAATACAGGTCATTATCTGGATAAGCGAATTGATGATAAGTTCTCGTCTCTTGTTTTTGATATGTATATAAGAAGTTTAGATCCTACCAAAAAATTTCTTTTGCAAGAGGATATAGATAAGCTGAGAAATTTCAAAGACAAGATAGATGATCAGTTAAAATATGCTGAGTTTGGTTTTTTTAATGAGTCCGTGAAACTCATAGAGCAGCGGATAAAGCAGACTGAGTCCATTTATAAAGAAGTACTTAAGAAGCCATTCGATTTTGAAAAACAGGAAAAAATTGAATTGGATCCGGACAAAAGTGATTATGCGGCCAATCGTGAAGAGCTTAAGGAAGAATGGCGAAAAGCATTAAAATATCAAACAATGGTTCGGATTAAAAATATGATGGACCAACAAGAGAAAGCCGAAGAACGTCAGGACAGTACTTATGAGGAAAAGAGTTTTGCCGAAATGGAAAAAGAAGCCCGGGAGAAAGTCGGAGAACGACAGGAAAACTGGTTTGAAAACCTGAACCAGTTGGAACGCCGGGACCGTTTTTCCGCCTATTACAATGCTGTAGCTCATTCCTATGGCCCTCATACGGGATACTATCCTCCCAAAGACAAGGAGAATTTTGATATCAATATGTCAGGAAAACTGGAAGGTATAGGAGCTCAGCTCACAAGACGTGATGGATATATTACTGTTACGCGCATTGTGCCGGGTAGTGCCTCCTGGAAACAAGGCGATCTGGCATCCGGAGACAAAATATTAAAAGTTGCTCAGGAAGATGAAGAGCCCGTGGATGTCGTTGGTATGCGCCTGGATGATGTAGTTCAGCTCATTCGTGGAAAAAAAGGAACTACAGTTACACTCACCGTGGAAAAGCCTGACGGGGCAATCGAGGAAATCCCCATTGAAAGGGATGTGGTTGTTCTGGAAGAGACTTATGCTCGTTCAACCGTCTTACAAAGCGAAGGCGAGGAGCACAAAACTGGCTATATTCATTTGCCGAAGTTTTACGTGGATTTTAATGATAAAAATGGACGCAGATGTTCTGAAGATGTGGAAAAAGAATTGGAAAAGTTGAAAGATGAGAATATCGACGGATTAATTCTGGATCTGAGAAATAATGGGGGAGGCTCATTACCTGATGTGGTAAAAATTGCTGGATTTTTTATTGACAAAGGGCCTGTTGTACAAATTAAAGGAAACAGCGGTGATCCAAGGATATTGAAAGACCGTGACCGCGGAACAGAATATGATGGTCCTTTAATGATAATGGTCAACCAGGGAAGCGCCAGTGCAAGTGAAATTCTGGCAGCAGCAATGCAGGACTATGGCCGTGCAGTGATTGTCGGAAGCCCTTCTACTTTTGGAAAAGGTACTGTCCAACGATTTTATGATCTGGACCGGGTAATTGGTTCCACGGAATATGATCAGTATAAACCCTTAGGTTCCGTTAAGCTTACAACACAAAAATTCTACCGGATCAATGGCGGAGCTACGCAATTAAAAGGTGTTACACCGGATATTGTGCTACCCGACCGCTATAGATATGTCGATGTGGGTGAAAAAGAAATGGATAATGCTATGCCATGGTCGGAAATTGAAGGGCTTGATTATAAGTCATGGCCAAAATCTTACAATATTGATAAAGCGAAAAAGAAAAGTCATAAAAGAGTAAAAAAAAGTTCCGTATTTGATCTGATTGACGATAATGCTAAAAGAGTACAGGACAACAGGGAAAATACGGAAAAAACACTCAATCTGGAAGAGTTTATCGAAGAGCAAGAAAAATTACAGCAAGCTTCGGAAGAACTTCGTGAAGCCAGGAAACAAGTTGCTCCGATTGATGTACATTATCTAAAAGAAGATAAAACAACCTTTAAGCAAGATACGCTGAAACAAGAACGTTTTGATAAATGGAAAAAGAACCTTAAGAAAGACGTTCACCTGGAAGAAGCTCTTCATATTATGGAAGATATCAAAATGAAAGGTTAAAAGGGTCTTATTCTTTTACAACTCTAACTTCAAGATCATCCAGACTGACAATATCTCCTGGGGTGATCTTTTTGCGTTTTTGAGCTTCTTGTCTGCCATTGACTTTTACAAGACCTTCCTCTACAATGGCTTTTGCCATACCTCCGGACTCAACCCAGTTTAAGGCTTTTAATAACTGGATAAGCTGAATGTATTCTGTTTCTATTGTGAATTCTTCCATGATGCAAAAATAACCCATTTTTTATAATCAACCGCTAACGTAGTTCTGCATTCATCGTTTACCCTGATTTAAAAAGATCGCCGGCAAATGTTAAAATTTATGATGTAATCAGATTGAAGGAGTACAAGCAAAATGATGCAAAGCATAATGAAACATATAAAAAACAGTATTCTATGATTACATCAACAGCATTAAAGAATCTTACTAAATTCATGAATAAATACTTATTTTTGCACACGACCAAAAGGAGATATTATGAGTAGACCATTGATATTAGTTACCAACGATGATGGAATAAATGCTGCAGGAGTTAATGCCCTGGCGGATTTTGTCAGCGAAATAGGAGATGTAGTTGTTGTGGCACCTGACCAACCACGCTCAGGACAAAGTCATTCAATTACGATTGAAATACCACTAAAATATCAGCGGTTAAACCGGGAGTCGAAATATCCATTGTATACGTGTAACGGGACACCGGTAGATGCAGTTAAAATAGCTTCTCATTATATTCTTGACAGAAAACCCGACTTACTCGTTTCCGGGATTAATCATGGATCCAACTCATCGGTGAATATTATTTATTCCGGAACAGTTGCCGCTGTGCTTGAAGGAGCAATGGGCGGGATCCCATCCATTGGATTTTCGTTGTTGGATTATTCTCCTTTTGCCGACTTTCAACCGGCAAAACTTTATGTGCAAAAGATTGTTAACAAAGTGCTTGAAGAAGGATTACCCGAAGGAACGGCATTAAATGTTAACTTTCCATATACGAATGAAAAACCACTTAAAGGCATGCGAGTTTGCCGGCAAGCTAAGGCCAACTGGGAAGAAGACTTTGAAATAAGACAAGATCCCCATGGCCGTGAATATTTTTGGTTAAAAGGAAAGTTTCAAAATTTAGATGGTGGGCAGGATACAGATGAACACGCACTGGAAAATGGATATGTATCCATAGTCCCTGTTGAATTTGACTTTACAGCTCATTATGCATTGAAACAGCTTAAAAAATGGGAAACCGATGATTAGCTTTTTGAAAAAAGACACCTTTCTCTTAGGAATTATTCTGGGCCTTCTGGTGCCAGTAGTACTGTATTTTATCATTTTTTACGTAAATGGTTTTCTGGAAGACAGTACGGGTAAGGATTTTTTGACACAAAATACGACAATGCTGATTAGTATTGTGTTGAATGTGTTTGTGTTACGCTATTTTTTAGTCAACAAAAACAGGGAAAAAACCGGACGAGGAGTGTTGATGGCAACATTTGCATATAGTATTTTCTTTTTTATCGTTTTCATGAAATCTTTTTAATATGCGCTATTACATTATAGCAGGAGAAGCTTCCGGTGATATGCATGCAGCGAATTTAATGGGTGAAATTCAAAACCTAGACACTCAGTGGGACTTTCGCTTTTGGGGTGGTGACCGGATGCAAGAAAAAGGAGGATTTCTGGTTAAACATTATAAATACCATTCCTTTATGGGGTTTGCAGAAGTGCTTACTCACCTGCCTGTGATTTTAAAAAATTTAAATCGCTGTAAACAAGATATCCTGAAATATAAGCCGGATGTATTGATCTTAGTCGACTATCCCGGGTTTAACCTGAGAATAGCAGAATTTGCCCATAAACAAGGGATAAAAGTAGCCTATTATATTTCTCCTCAAATATGGGCATGGAAAGAAAATCGCGTCCATAAAATAAAGAAAAATGTTGATAGCATGTTTGTTATATTGCCTTTTGAAAAAGAATTTTATAAGAAACATGATATGGATGTTACCTTTGTAGGTCATCCGTTATTAGATGAATTAAAGGCACGCAGACAGACATTTGATCACGAACAATTTAAAAAAGAAAACGAATTAGATGAGCGACCTGTGGTTGCTTTATTACCCGGAAGCAGGAAACAAGAGATAAAACGAATGCTCCCGGTTATGGTTGATGTGGCAAATAAATATCCGGAATATCAATATGTTATTGCCGGCACAAAACACATTCCTGAACAGTTATATCGCAGTATTATTAAAAACCGCGATGTGACATTACTTACGGATAAGACATATCCCATATTGCAAATTGCTAAAGCCGGCATGATTACCTCAGGAACGGCTTCTTTGGAGACTGCCCTTTTTTATGTTCCTCAGCTTGTTATGTATAAAGCTTCCCGCTTATCCTATTGGATTGCAAAAAAACTGGTTAATCTAAATTATATCTCCGTAGCTAATTTAGTGTTTGACCGTGAGGTTTTTAAAGAGTTTATACAAAATGATTGCAATGTGTCCAATGTTTCAGGCGAATTGTATCGATTGTTAGTCGATCAGTCGTATCGTAAAAACATGCATGATTCTTATCAGCTGTTAGAAGAAAAATTAGGAGGAAGCGGCGCATCGCAACACACGGCCAAAGGTATTGTGAAAATGGCTAAGAAATAGAAGTATAGTATTCATCTAGCTGTTGGTTTGGGTAAGAAAACTCTTGTAATATTTGGTATTTGCCTTTTCTTTTTATTAAATTTGACAAATAATCTAAAAAGAAAAGTTATGTTTAAAAAAATTACCTTATTATTAATTCCGCTAATAGTACTTATTTCCTTTAATGTGAGTTTCTCGCAATCGCAAAAAGACCATGAGAAACGTTCATATACCGACTCGGATGGTAAGTTTTATATTAATAAAGACTTGCCTGTGTATTTAAGATTATCAACTTCCAAAGAAAAAGATGCGGATTCTCATCTGCTGGAAAGCGAAAGCACAAAAGAATATGCTAACCCGATGTACTTTGATACAGAAGGAAAGAACACCATTCGCAGCCCTCATGCTGTTGATCAGGAATCGAAACAAACGGTTTATCCTAAACGTGATATTGTTTTCGAAGTTTATGCCGATGGTATTGCGCCAAATACATCTTCAAAATTTTATGGAGCCCCAACACATTATAGTAGTGGGACACGTTATTATGGTAAAGGACTTAAAGTTGAACTGACATCCAATGACGGCGTTTCCGGCGTGGAAAATATTTGGCAGTCAATTAATCAGGAGAGTTACAAAAAATACAACAGTGATATCAATATGAATTCTGAAGGCAATTTCACATTGTTGTATTATGCCAATGACATGGTGGGTAACGCTGAAGAACCAAATGAAAAACAATTCGTTGTTGACAGGAGCGCTCCGGAAACAAATTATTCCACCAGTCAGCCTAAACTCAATGATATTCTTTCTCCTAAAGCAAAAATATCGCTTTCTAAATCAGATAATTTGTCAGGAGTTAAGGTTACACGCTATGGGTTTGATGGCGAGGCCAATAGAACGTATTATAACTCCATTTCTTTGTCCAAATTAAGTGATGGAAATCATACCCTGACATTCCATACTACTGATAATGTAGATAATAAAGAAACAGCCAATACTTATGATTTTTATCTGGACAGAACGCCACCCGAAATCTCAAGTGAAATTGTTGGCGACATGCACAAAGGAAGAAATACATATATATCTTCCCGCACAAAAATTAAATTGAAAGCCAAAGATAATAAAGCAGGTGTAAAAGAAATCCGCTACTCAGTCGACGGACAAAGCTATACAACCTATAATAACACTTTTAAGATGCCGGATAATACGGGTAGTCATTCTGTGAAATATTATTCTGAAGATAAGGTAACCAACAGAAACAAAGCAAAATACGTAAATGTACCTTCCTCCGGTCCATTATATATGGACAACAGAAAACCATCAACATCCATTAGCTATGGCAAACCACAATTTTTTAACAGAGACACGCTCTTTGTGAATAAAACCACGGATATTACTCTATCTCCAAGAGATGCTCATTCAGGAGTAAAGATCACTCATTATAAAGTAGACGGTGGTTCAGAAAAAACCTATAATAGTCCTTTCACAATATCCCAAGAAGGATATCATACAATTGAGTTCCGCACAAAAGATAATGTGAACAATCTGGAGAGTTTCAAAGAAAGCAACGTCTTTGTAGATAATACTCCTCCGGATATTTATACAAACTTTAGCATCAATTCCATCGGGAAAAAACAAAAAGATGGTAAAAGCTATAACGTTTATCCAAGATATACACGCTTATATATAGGTGCTACAGATAAATATTCCGGAAACAATAAAATTTATTATTCGATAAATGGTAGTGAATTTGAAGAATACTCAAGTCCTTATACTTTAGATGTTTCTGAGGTAGACCATTTTAAAGAAGAGAAATTTTATAAGGTTGATATTAAAGTAGAAGATAAACTTGGAAATGAAGCCAATACTACAGTTCATTTCTTTGTTGAAGAGGAATAATAAGGTTCTGTTTTATTTCTTAATAGATAGATACATTAAGGTGCATTCATTTGATGAGTGCACCTTTTAATTTTTCTTTTCTTATTCTTTTCAATACCAAAAAGGAATTTTGTATATTTGAGAACAGAACTAAAAAAATAATATTTATGGCAAAAAAACACACTATTGTAAAATTACCCGGCGATGGAATTGGCAGGGTTGTTCTTGAAGAAGCTATTCGCGTTCTGGAAGCCGCGGGTTTTGATGCAGATTATGTTGAAGGTGATATCGGATGGGAGTTTTGGAAAACCGAAGGAAATCCGTTACCGCAACGCACCATCGATTTGATTAAGAAACACAAAACGGCTCTTTTTGGTGCAATTACTTCTAAACCTAAAGATGCAGCTCTGGAAGAGCTAAACCCTGAATTGCAAAACAAAGGGTATGTTTATAGCAGTCCTATTGTAGGACTTCGCCAGCATTTTAATCTTGATATTTGTCAACGTCCCTGTAAAACATACAAAGGCAATCCATTGAATTTCATTCGCCGCGATGGCAAGGGCGGTACTGAAGAACCGGAGATTGACGCAGTGATTTTCCGTCAAAATACAGAAGGTTTATATGGCGGTGTGGAATGGTCTGATCCGCCAAAGCAAATTCATGATGCGCTGATGACACATCCGAAGTTCCAGAAAAATTTCGGTGAGGTGGCTAAAGAAGAAATTTCAATATCTACACGAATATTTACCCAAAAGGCTACGGAACGTATTCTCAGAGCCGCTTTTGAGCATGCTAAAAAGTTTGGCTATAAGTCGGTTACTGTTTGCGAAAAACCGAACGTCATCCGCGAAACCTCCGGAATGATGTTTGCCATGGCCAAAGAAATCCAAAAGAAAGATTATCCCAATATTGAACTTTGGAATACCAATATAGATGCACAAATGATGTGGCTGACAAAAACTCCGGAAAACTACGGCGTTATTGTTTCCGGTAATATGTTCGGCGATATCGTATCTGATGGCTATGCCGGATTAATCGGAGGACTCGGCTTTGCATGTTCCGCTCAGATCAATCCCGATAATGGTATTGGTGTGTTTGAGCCGACACATGGCTCTGCTCCAAAATATGCCCAATATGATGTCTCGATCACGAATCCGGTGGCTATGATCGCCTCTGCATGCCTGATGCTTGATCATGTTAAAGAATATGATATGGCTGAGCGAATAAGAAATGCTGTTGCTCAGGTTATAGCTGAAGGAGAGGTGCGCACCTATGATATGATGAAACTTAAGGGAAGCCCCGATGTAACAAAGCAAGGCGCTGCTTCTACTCAACAAATGGCAGACGCAATTATCAGAAAATTATAGTGGACTAACGAAAACCAGGAAAATAGCATAGCTATTTTTCTGGTTTTTATAAGTATAAAAATTATAGCTTATGAATAAAGAAGTGCTAGAATTATGGCCTGAAATAAAATGGATCCACAATGATGAGCTGCAGGCACAAACAGCCAGAACCTGGGAATTAGCTTTGGAACGAAGTGTGCTAAAAGCAGAAGATCTAAAGCGTATCCCTTTTACTTTGCTTGTCGGACCGGAATTAAAAGTAACGTTTATGGATCATAAACGTTCCGTAGTCCATATTGCCAAAGAAGCAGGTGAAAAAATTAATGACATGTATCACGGGGAGCTTAAAGCGGATATGGATGTACTTATCGCCGGAGCTATTCTTGCTGATGTGGGAAAGCTACTGGAATATGTGCTTGATGAACAAGGCAACGCGATACAGGGAGATTATGGTAAATATCTCAGGCATCCTTTCAGTGGGGTTTCCCTCGCCGAAGAAGCAGGAGTGCCGCCTGAAGTTTGCCACATTATTGCCACACACGCCAAAGAAGGCGACATGGTGAAAAGAACAACGGAAGCTTATCTGGTGCATCACGCTGACTTTATGACTTTTTTACCGTTTAAAGAGCGCCTGGAAATAAAGAAATAAGAATTTAAAATTGATATTACCATGGGGAAAACACTAATTGAAAAAATTCTGGCAAACCATTCAGATAAAGAAGAAGTAAATCCGGGTGAAATTATTGATATTGCAATTGATACACGGGTAGCAAGAGACTTTGGAGGAGCTAACGTCGTGAAAAATCTGGAAAATCATAATTTATCTGTTGACAACCCGGAAAAAACGTTTTTTACTTTTGATACGAACCCTGGTGGCAGCGATCAGAAATATGCTGCTAATCAGCAGTATTGCCGGCTTTTTGCACGGCGGAATAATATAAAAATCTTTGATATCAACAAAGGGATAGGGACACATCAGGCTATTGATGACGGACTGGTGTGGCCGGGGAGTACTTTTGTTTCCACGGACTCACATTCCAATATCATGGGAGCTATCGGAGCTTTTGGCCAGGGACTTGGCGATAAAGATATGGCCGCTGTCTGGGCTTATGGGTCTATCTGGTACAAAGTGCCTCCCTCTGTAAAACTCAATTTTCAGGGAAAACGTCCGGCAGATGTTACTGCAAAAGATATTGTTTTAAATCTGCTTTCCCGCTTTGGAGCAAGTACATTGCTGGGAACCGCCGTGGAATTTACCGGAGAATCAATTGAAAAGCTTTCCCTGGATGAGCGTATTACAATTGCTTCCATGGGTACCGAAATGGGAGCCATCAGTTTGTTGTTTACTCCCAACAATCATATTCTGGAAACACTAAAACAACGCTCCGGCAATGAATATCAGATGATCCAGGCCGATGATGATGCGCAATACAGAGAGGAATATCAGATCAATATTGAAGAATTTGAACCCATGGTTGCCAGGCCCGGACATCCCCATGATGACGTGGCTTTGAAGAGTCTTAAAAAAACAAAAATTGACTCCGCATTTATTGGTTCCTGCACAAATGGCAGGATGGAAGATTTACGTGTAGCTGCCGCTATTTTAGAAAATCGCAAAGTGGCCCCGGGAGTGGTTTTAAAAATTGTTCCTTCAACAGATGCTATCTGGCAACAAGCCATGGAAGAAGGTTTGATTGCTACATTTAAAGAGGCAGGAGTGCTGGTTTCTAATGCGGGTTGCGCAGGTTGCGCAGCCGGCCAGGTCGGCCAAAATGGTCCCGGAGAAGTAACCATATCCACCGGAAATCGCAACTTTGCCGGTAAGCAAGGCAAAGGAGAAGTGTACCTGGCCTCACCGGCTGTAGTTACCGCAAGTGCCGTTGCCGGCTATATTACTACTCCGGATCAAATCCCGGAGGAACCCATGGTATTTGATAGTGAACCGATAGACACCGGAAAGGATACAGCCGGAAAATCTAAAACGCAAGAAAAGAAAAAGCCTACAGTAGTGGAAGGCAAAAGTTGGTTCGTCGATAAAGATGATATTGATACAGACATGATTTTCCATAATCGTTATCTGCATATCACCGATATGCATGAAATGGGACAATATACATTTGATAATCTCGAAGGATGGGAAGATTTTTCCGAAAAAGCCCAACCCGGCGATATTATTATTACGGGTAAGAATTTTGGTGCCGGTAGTTCCCGCCAACAAGCAGTGGACTGCTTTAAGTCCCTGGGGATAACTTGTATTTTAGCTCAATCCTATGGAGCTATTTATGAAAGAAATGCAATTAACGCTGCAATGCCGGTACTTACTTATGACCCTGAAGCTCTCCAGGAAATTGATTATCAAAATGGAGATAAGGTGCGCGTTGATTTTATTAATGGAAAAATTACCAACCTGAAAAATAACAAGACAGCTGCTATTGATCCTTTTTATGATGTTCAGCACGATATCTACCAAAGAGGGGGGTTGCTGAATGGATAGTTTTTTTTAATTTTGTGCGGAAAACCATAACAAAAATTATGGTAGTCAGAAATCTATTTATAAAACTGACCATCTATAAGTTATTATTGCACAGAGCAATTCGATAATGGCCGGTTTGCACAAATGATAAAAAAAACAAAAGATGAAAAAAACAGCATTTAATGCGAAGCACAGAGCTTACGGCGGAAAAATGGTTCCTTTTGCAGGTTTTGAAATGCCGGTACAATTTGAAGGTGTTACTGCTGAACATATGACCGTACGGGAAAAAGTTGGTGTCTTTGATGTTTCACACATGGGTGAATTTTGGTTCAAAGGTCCCAAAGCCAAAGATCTGATGCAGAAAATTACCGTTAATGATGTGAATAAACTCGACGATGGACAGGTGCAATATACCTGCATGCCCAACGAAAAGGGAGGGATCGTGGATGATACACTGATTTATCGGTTTTCAGAAGATAAATGGATGATGGTACCTAATGCTGCGAATGTCGACAAAGACTGGGATTGGGTCAGCAAAAATAATACTGAAGGTGTGGAATTGATTAATGAGTCCGATAATCTAGCTCAGTTAGCTGTTCAGGGCCCGGATTCAATAAAAGTTATTGACAAGCTTGTGGATTTTGATATTGCTGAACTTGGATTTTTCCGCTCAACAGTGACAAAAGTTGGCCCTTGTGATGAGGTTATCCTTTCACAAACGGGATATACCGGTTCAAAGGGATATGAATTATATTTTCCTAACGAATACGGAGAGCAGATCTGGGACCTCATCTTTGAGGCAGGCAAAGAGTTTGACATTAAACCCATAGGCCTGGCTGCCCGCGATACGCTTCGCCTGGAGGCCGGATTATTCCTTTACGGTAACGATCTTACTGATGAGACTTCGCCCATTGAAGCTTCTTTAGGCTGGATTACTAAGTTTACGGAAGGAAATGATTTTATCAACCGCGCACAACTCGAAAAAGAAAAAGAAGAAGGTGTTAGCCGGAAACTGAAAGGTTTTGAAATGATTGACAGGGGGATTCCTCGTCAGCATTACGAAATTTGCGATGAAGAAGGAAACGTAATTGGTGAAGTTACTTCCGGTACAAAGGCTCCTTATCTTAATAAAGCTATTGGTCTGGGCTATGTGAAAAAAGAATATGCAAAGAAAGATACGGAAATTTATATTCGTATCCGGAAAAAATTAACGAAAGCCAAAATTGTAAAAATTCCGTTTTACAAAGGATAACAGCTCTTATTTAAATGGAAAATCAAGGAAAAAAACCGGTAGAAGTTTGCTTTTCACCGGTTGTTTTTGACCGCTTTTTTGATCCCGAAGCTATTGTAGTTGTAACGGACATTCTTCGGGCATCCTCGGCAATATGTACTGCTCTGGCTTATGGCGTTAAGGATATTATTCCCGTGCCTGATTTAGAAAAAGCCAAATGGTATAAAGAGCAGGGCTATATTGTGGCGGCTGAACGCGACGGACATGTGTTAGATTTTGCTGATTTTGGCAATTCTCCTTATTATTTTATGGAAGAGTGGCTATCAGGAAAGACAATAGCTTATAGCACTACAAACGGGACAAACGCCATCCAAATGGCCGGAGAAGCCCATCAGGCAGTGGTCGGGTCTTTCCTGAACCTTACGGCAACTTGTGATTATCTGAAAGAGCAAAACCGAAAGGTGATTGTACTTTGTGCCGGCTGGAAAACACGTTTTAGCCTGGAAGATGCAGTGCATGCCGGGGCTATCGTAGAGCTTTTGCTAAAAGACGGGTTTGAAACCAATTGCGATAGTGCCAATGCAGCCTTAGACCTTTGGGAAAAAGCAAAGTCTGACCTTTATCCTTATATCCTGAAGGCTGCTCAGAAAAAGCGGCTGGCAAAACTCGGGCTTGATGACGTAATTGAATATTGCCATACACCTGATCAATCCAACGTAGTGGCTGTTTTTGATCCCACTACCAACAAGATAACAGATGTGAACAACAAGTAGAGTTAATTGTCATCCCGGATAACGTATATTTTTACTAAACAGAATTAGCTATTATTTATGAGTAACAAACTGTATGCTTCCTATGATCAGGAAGTTAATGAAAATGGTTCGGAAAAAAATGATTTTGCTTTTAAAGTAGATCAATTTGGAGATATCAAAATTATGCGATATCAGGTTCCCGGCTTTGAAGATTTGAGTCTGAATCAGAAAAAACTGGTTTATTATCTTAGCCAGGCTGCCCGCTGTGGAAGGGATATTATTTTCGACCAGAATATGAAGCATAATCTGGATATCCGGAAATCATTAGATAATATCGTGGAAACCTATCAGGGCGATCGCCAAAATGATGATTTTAATAGTTTTATGGTGTATGTGAAACGGTTTTGGTTTTCCAACGGCTTTCATCATCATTATTCGAGTGATAAGTTTTTTCCGGAAGTGTCCGAAGAATATTTTAAAGAATTAATTAAAAATTCTGACAAAGCTGGTTTTCCTTTGTCTAAAGATGAGGATTTGGATGAGTTCAGCAATACGCTGATAAAATTAATATTTGACAAAGATTATTATCCCAAAGGCACATCCCAGGACTCTGAATCGGATATTGTCAAAGCTTCGGCAGTTAACTTTTATGAAAATGTAACTAAAGAAGAAGTTGAGCAATACAACAAGTCGCAACAACATGGAAATGATGAAACTCCGGTTTCTCATGGCTTAAATTCCAAGCTGGTAAAAGAAAACGGAACCCTGCAGGAGTGGGTTTATAAAATTGGCGGTCTTTATGGCCCGGCTATCAAAGAAATTGTAAAGTGGTTGGAAAAAGCTTCCGGCGTCGCAGAAAATCAGAACCAGAAAAATCTTATAGAAAAACTTATTGCCTTTTATAAAACCGGAGACCTGAAAACATGGGATGAGTATAATATTTTATGGGTCAACGATCTGCAATCGCATGTGGATTTTATCAATGGCTTTATAGAAACCTATTCCGATCCGATGGGCCTGAAAGGAACCTGGGAATCTGTAGTAAACTTTAAAAATGTAGAGGCGACCAAGCGAACTGAAATTATTGCCGAAAATGCCCAATGGTTTGAAGATTATTCTCCCGTAGATCAGCGCTTTAAAAAAGACAAGGTAACCGGAGTTTCTGCAAAAGTAATTACAGTAGCCCAACTGGGAGGAGATTGTTATCCTTCTTCGCCCATTGGTATTAACTTACCGAATGCAGATTGGATACGTAAAGAATACGGCTCTAAATCGGTGACAATGGAAAATATCACCTATGCCTATGATCAGGTTTCCAAAGGAAACGGGATGCTGGAGGAGTTTGTGTATCACGAAGAAGACCGCCGGTTATCCCGGCAATACGGCACATTAGCCGGCAATTTGCATACGGATCTGCATGAATGCTTAGGTCATGGCTCCGGACAATTATTAGAAGGTACATCGTCAGATGCACTGGAAAATTATGCTTCTCCACTGGAAGAAGCCCGTGCCGACTTGTTTGCACTCTATTTTATGATGGATGATAAAATGCCGGAGCTGGGATTATTGCCCAATTTAGATGCAGCCAAAGCAGCTTACAACAGTTATATCCGAAATGGTTTAATGACACAACTTACGCGTATTGAACCTGGAAAAAATATTGAACAGGCACACATGCGGAATCGGCAGCTCATTGCAAAATGGGCGTTTGAAAAAGGACAACAGGAAAATGTTATTGAGCAGATTGTAGATAATGGTAAAACGTACTTCGTTGTTAATGACCACAAAAAACTGCAAGAAATTTTTGGAGAACTGTTGGCTGAAATTCAACGTATAAAATCAGAAGGCGATTACGAAGCCGGAAAAAATCTGATTGAAAAATATGCCGTTAAAGTTGATCCTGAAATACATAAAGAGGCCTTAATGCGTTTTAAAAAGTTGAATATTGCGCCTTATGGAGGGTTTATGAATCCTGATTTTAAACTGAAAGAAGAAAACGGCGAAATCAAAGATGTTGAAGTAACTTATCCTTCCGATTATACGCAGCAAATGCTGCACTATGGTAAAGAATATTCCTTTTTATAATTGATCAAAAATTTAATTTGGCTCTGCTGATTTTCTTCGGGCTTTAAATTAAACGAGAATTGCATATTTGGATTTTAGCCAAATCAAATAAGCAAAAATTTCATTTAATAAGGCATTTTTTCCGTGTTCAAAAAATTGCACAAAAAATTCCGGGTATTTTTTAGGTCACATCCTCCATTAATGGTGAAACAGAAAATAGTTTTGTGGGGTAAAACGGGGCAGCACAAAACACATTTTCTCATCTCTTATGTATCCCCCCGACTAACTACACCTCGTAGAATTTCTTAAAGTTTTCGATTTTTGCCGGATCGATATTATTGGGTAGGAGCTCGTGGATATTGTTAGCCGGGTAGTCGGCTATGTATTCCAAAACATATTCAAGCCATTTTCCAGGGTTGATGTTGTTTAGTTTGCAGCAAGCGAAAAAACTATAGAACATAGCAGAGCGTTTTGCTCCATCGTGAGAACCTGCGAACAGGTAGTTCTTTCTCCCCAATGCAATTGGACGGATGCAATTTTCAATCAAATTATTATCGATTTGCAGGTTCCCATCATAAAGGTAGTTTTGCAGGCTTTCCCAAAGCGGGGTAATATAGGCTATCGCTCTGCCAATGGGCGAGCTGGGCAAGACTTGCTGACGCTGGGCGTGCAACCACTTGCCCAGGTCGTTGATAACGGGCAAGGCCTTTTCTAGCCGCAACTCTTTTCGCTCATCGGCCGTGAGGTCTTTGGCTTCCCGCTCAATGTCATACAGTTTTTGTATTTCTGTCAGGGCATGTTTTGCACGTTTGTTGTCATTGTCCAGTGCTTTCTCAAACATACGCCGGGCATGTGCCCAACATCTGGATAAAACGGAGCAAGCTGAGCCACCTAAACCGGAGTAATTGTGCCAGCTATACCGGTCGAAGTTGTGCCACTTATACCGGAGTAAAGTGTGCCACTCAGACCGGAGTAATTGTGCCACTTTTTTCGACTTAGTTGTAATTTCTACCGTATAATCTTTGAAAACCAAACTCAAAGATTATGGCCGCAAAAAAGGTAGATATTATGGAATTACGACAATTGATTTTGTTAAAACAAAAAGGCGAGAGC
>JAIPBW010000096.1 GCA_021738505.1 Bacteroidales bacterium
AAACTGACATCAACGCTAAGCACACAGGACTGTCGCCATAGAGCACGAATATGAAATTTTAACTTTCTTAGCGTTCTTCTGCAGCAAAAAAACATAAACAATTGAATATGAACAATTAGTAAAAAAATAAACATATGAACTTACCATTAATACAAGATGCCGATCTGGATGGAAAAATTGTACTTGTCCGTGTAGATCACAATGTTGTGAAGAAAGGATTCATACATGATCCATACAGGATTGATGCTACTATTGGGACGCTTTATCACATTAATGCCAAAGGGGGAAAAATTATTTTAATGACCCATGTCGGGCGTCCGCGAAATAAGAAAGAGGATACCATTACCATTAGTGATGATACCTCTGTAAAGCCGATTGTAGAATATCTGGAAAATAAGCTGCACATCAAACTGGAGACTCCGGAGTTTGAGCGCGATCCTGAAAAAGGATATTTGGGTGTGGAAACATCAGTAAACCATTTAATCCGAGACCTGAGAAACGGCACCATTGATGGTGTCTATATGCCTAATACCCGCTGGTTTTACGGAGAAGAAAAGGGAGGAGAAATAGCTGACCGGTTTGCCTATCAACTTGCCGGGCTGGCCGACATTTTTGTTAACGATGCCTTTGGTTCCTGGCAGGCTCATGCCTCTACTGTTGATGTGGCGAAATACCTGCCTTCTTTCGCGGGTTATCTGATGCAAAAAGAAATTGAAAACCTGAACCGGATTTATCAGGCGGATCAGCCGCTGGTAGCTGTTGTTGCGGGGGCTAAATTCGACACCAAGATTCAGCCTCTGTACGCACTTATGAAAAAAGCTGATTATCTGATTTTGGGTGGAGTGATATACAATGCTTATCTATCAGCAAAATACGGAGTGAAAATTAAAGGTGTTTCCGATGAGGATTTGCGCCTGGCCAAAGAGTTTGTTGATTATGTGTCCGAACATGATGGTAAGCTGATAGAATTGCCGCACATTATCGAGTCGGATACGATGGAAGACAAACAGGAAGGCAAATACCGTACGGTTGATATATCGCAACTCAAAGAAGGCGATGAGCTGAATTATGTAGTTGATGTAGCTCCCAGTTCATTTCATCAAGAAAAAGTAGCCCGGGTTTTCCGGGAAGCCAAAACCATTTTCGTGAATGCAGTTATGGGATATACCCCTCATTTTAATGAAGGCACAATTGCTTTGGATAATCTTATTGATGAAAATGAAGAGGCTTCCAAACTATATGGTGGAGGTGATACGATGCAGGAACTGAAGCGTTTGCTTCCCGGCCTTTATATTATGGCACTGGATCATCCCAAATATTATATTTTTACCGGTGGCGGAGCTGTGCTCAAAGCTATTGAACACGGAACCACAGAAGGTCTGGAGCCCGTTAAAGCTCTGATAGAGTACAAGTAGTGGTTATTCATAATATCCGGTATCTGCGTTGTTGCGAAAATTATGAATCAAACATTCAAGATTATTGACAGACAATAAGGAACAGCGGTTTGAGATCTAACCAAACGAACGGGTTTCTTCTATTGCTTGCTCAATAATGGGTGGATAATGCTCGTATTCGAGTTGATGTACCTTTTCCTTGAGGGACTCTACAGTATCGTCCTTTGAAACAGGACAGGCAGCCTGAAAAATAACCTGTCCGTCATCATATTTTTCATTCACATAATGAATGCTGATGCCGGACTGTTTTTCATTTGCCTGGATTATAGCCTGGTGAACATTGTCGCCATACATCCCTTTTCCACCGTAATCAGGGAGTAGAGCCGGGTGGATATTGATGATCTTATTAGGATAACGTTGGATGATGGCTGAAGGAACAAGCACCATAAAACCGGCTAAAACAATAAAGTCAATATTATGTTTCTCTAATGTGTTAATTGCTTCTTCAGGATTTTCCCGAAAAATATGCGTCGGGATGTAAGCTGCAGGAATATCGTGTTTTTTAGCACGCTCTAGAACGTGTGCGTTTTTCTTATTGCTAACGACTAATGCGCAACGAATGAACTTATGATCTTTGAAATACTGTATGATGTTTTCTGCATTACTGCCGTTTCCTGAAGCAAATATGGCAAAGTTGGTCATTATGCTGTTTTTGTTTTCAAAGATAGAGCTTTTAGCATAATCTGAAACGAGTGCAGAAAGCAAAATATAGTTAAAACAAATAATGCATTAATATAAAATCAGATGAGGTCGTATAAAGGCCTCACAATTATAATGTAATGAACTTGTCAGGTGGTGATAAATTGACCGGCAGATTTATATCGATGAATAAATGGATTAAATTGTTGCAGGAGAACGGGATGTTTATTATATTTGGCATTTAAAATGAATTTTTTTGCAAGGATTAAATATTTGAAAATCAAAAGATATACAAGATAAATGTAAAAAGAAACAAATTTTTCTTGTTTTTAAATCTTTTAATTTATTTCTTTGCAAACTTGTTTAACCAAAAAGTTTAACACAATGTCTGATATTTCAACAAGAGTAAATGCTATTATCGTCGACAAACTCGGCGTTGACGAAAGCGAAGTAACTCCGGAAGCGAGTTTTACCAATGATTTAGGTGCGGACTCACTGGATACCGTAGAGTTGATCATGGAATTTGAAAAAGAGTTCAATATTGCTATTCCGGATGATCAAGCAGAAAAAATTGGTACTGTAGGTGAAGCGGTTTCCTACATCGAAAACAATTCAAAATAAGCAACTGAAAGAAATTCCATGGAATTTAAACGCGTAGTTGTAACGGGATTAGGCACAATTTCCCCATTGGGGCATAACGTGCAGGATACATGGGAAGCCATGCAATCGGGGAAAAGTGCTGCAGCTCCAATTACACGTTTTGATGCCAGCAAATTCAAGACAAAGTTTGCTTGTGAAGTCAAGGATTATGATCCAAAAGCCTATTTTGACAGGAAAGAGGTTCGTAAACTTGACTTATATTCTCAGTTTGCTATGATTAGCGCTGAGGAAGCCATCAAGCATTCCGGATTAGATTTGGAATCTGTAGATCTTGATCGTATTGGCGTCATCTGGGGCTCCGGGATTGGAGGTTTAGAAACCTTCATCAGTGAAATTTCCGGTTATGCAAAAGGTGATGGAACACCACGGTTTAGTCCGTTTTTTATCCCTAAAATGATTGCGGATATTGCCGCCGGTCATATATCGATAAAATATGGACTCAAAGGACCGAATTTTTCCACAGTCTCAGCCTGTGCTTCGGCAGCTCATGCACTAAGCGATGCCTTTAACCTTATTCGTTTAGGTAAAGCCAATGTCTTTGTAACAGGAGGTTCTGAAGCTGCTATTAATGAAGCAGGTATCGGAGGGTTTAATGCAATGCATGCCATCTCTACCCGTAATGATGAGCCTGAAATAGCGTCAAGGCCTTTTGATAAAGACCGTGATGGCTTTGTTTTGGGCGAAGGTGGGGGTGCATTAATCTTTGAAGAAAGAGAACATGCCCTGAAACGAGGTGCAACCATTTATGCCGAAGTTGTTGGTGCCGGATTATCCGCCGATGCCAGCCACATGACTTCTCCACACCCACAAGGTGAAGGAGCTGTCAGAGCCATGAAAGAAGCCTTAAGAGATGCCGGTATCGAAAGTCACCTGATTGACCACGTTAATACCCATGGTACTTCCACGCCGCTGGGAGACGTGGCTGAGCCAAGAGCTATTGTGGAATTATTTGGGGAGCATGCTTACAAATTAAGCATTAACTCTACCAAATCTATGTCCGGACACCTTCTGGGTGCTGCAGGAGCTATTGAAGCTATTGCTACTATTAAAGCAATACAGGAAAGTTTTGTGCCACCAACCATTAACCTGGATAATCTTGACTCCGATATAGATGAGTCTTTAGATTTTACCCGGGGTAAAGGAAAAAAACAGGACATTACCTATGGATTATCTAACACTTTTGGCTTTGGAGGTCACAATGCGTCACTGATTTTTAAGAAATATAAAGAGTAAACGTTGAGCGTATTTAAGCCTGTAAAAGCACATTTCTCAGAGGATAAAGAATTATATGAATCCATAAAAAATATTTTCGGGTTTTTTCCCGGAAATATTTTTTTGTATAAACTGGCACTTACCCACAAATCGGTCGCTACTGAAATTAAAGAAGGCGTTAAAGATAGTAATGAGCGACTGGAATATCTAGGGGATGCCATTCTGGGAAGTATTGTCGCTGATTATCTGTTTAAAAAATTTCCCTTTAAAGATGAGGGGTTTCTTACTGAAACACGGTCTAAAATCGTAAGCAGGGCCCAGTTAAATAATCTTTCCATCCGGCTGGGGCTAAATAAACTAATCGAGTCTGCTTCCAATAGTAACAGTCAAAATGGCAAATCTATCAATGGAGATGCTTTTGAAGCGTTTATAGGGGCTATGTACCTTGATAAAGGCTTTGCGTTTGCCCATCGCATTGTTACGGAAAATATTATTAAAGTGCACCTGGATTTGGATGAGCTGGTTGAAAAAGAAGTCAATTTTAAAAGTAAATTGATTGAATGGGCGCAAAAAGAAAGAAAAGAAATTGAATTTAAAGTCATCAAGGAACAGGGAAGTGGAAATACAAAACAATACATCTCTAAAGTGTTTATTGACGGAGTTCCACATGAACAAGGCGTCGATTTCTCAATAAAAGGGGCAGAAAAATTAGCTGCCGAGAAAACATTCCAACAACTTTCCCTCAATGTTGATGACCTGTAAGTCATTGATGTTTTTATTGAAACTTTCTGAATAAGCTCTGACCAAATTCGTTAATTCTCTTCTCCGTTATCGTCAGAATCATTTTATTTTATTTGTGATGTAATCATGAGAAATGATTATATTTAGCCTGTAATTTTAACAAGTGTATTCATTTGTGTTTGTCCATAATGTCCGATTTCTGCGTTATGCGCGTATTTAGAACACTCATCCCGGTGTTACAATCGGGAGAGTCCATGGTTTTAAATGCTTCGCAATCCCCCGATTAATACGGGACGGGCCCCGATAAAAAAACGGGGTAATCTTTGAACCCGAACATTATGAAAAAGTCGGCTTTGCAGACAGACACTAATTCTTAGGCATAATATAATCCTGAACAGGAGTAACTTTTATACGAAAGTTTTGTTTATGGATTATATTTTATAAAGAATACACAGAAAACTTTTATCAACCAGATAAATAAATAAGGCATAGATAAACAGGTAGTTGAGTATGACTGCAAAAAAGAAAGTACTGAAATTGGATGACAGCTTTACTGAGCCGGAAGAAATTGTGTTGTTGATTACATCAACCAATAAGGATTACCGTATGGCTTATTTTTTAAACAAGTATCTGAAATTTGATTTTTGTCGAAGGTCTAATTTGCAGTATTCAACAAAGTTAAAAGAGCAGGATACTGCAGAATATCCTGTTTTCTCATGCGAAGCAAAAGAAGCGGATTTGTCCTGGATGTTGGTGTCCAACAAACATTCTTACGGAAATCTGATAAAAAAAACGGGGAATATTGATTATTTGTTAATTGCCAGAGGAGCAACTGAAGAGGTTAATGTGGCTGATATGCTGGCTAAAATCAGAAAAATTCCCAATGTAATATTTGTAAACGAAACAAACCTTCAGGCGCATGCAAATATTTTTGAAGTACTGGAAAAACTTGAACTACTGATTATACTGGAAGAAAAACGCAGAAAAGACCAGAGTCAAAGTTATAAAGATTACAATTAATATTTTATAGGTTTCGAATGCTATGACATTGACTCCACGCTAAATTGCAGTTTTGCTGCAGCTTGGTCCAGAAACATTTTTTTAGAATTAAAAACGGAACATTGATAATGAAAGATCTTAAGACAAAAATTATTACAACTATAGGCCCTGCTTCTTCCGATTATAAAACATTGGAAGAATTTATGAAGGAAGGCGTGGATGTTTTCCGTATCAACTTTTCGCATGGCAATCATGCCGAACATCGAAAAACCATAGAAACTATCCATGAATTGAATCTTAAGCATCATTGTCATGCCGCTATACTAGCAGATTTGCAGGGGCCGAAGATCCGTATCGGAAATCTTAAATACGAATCGCTAGACCTTAAAGAGGGTGATATCTTGCATTTGCAGTCAGGGAAGCTCGAGCAGACAGACGAAAACGTCCCTGTTGATTACCCGGGATTTTCAAGAGACGTAATGAAGGGAGAACAAATCCAAATTGATGATGGACGTATTGTTCTGGAGGCTGTTGGCGAAATCGATAAAGATACCGTTAAAGCAAAAGTGCTTTATGGAGGGAAGCTTCTGTCCCGTAAAGGGATTAATCTGCCTAATACCAGAATAAGTTTGCCTGCTTTAACGGAAAAAGACATGAAGGATCTGGAGTTTATCCTAACCCAGAAAGTGCAGTGGATAGCATTGTCTTTTGTGCGTTCTGCTGCCGATATTATTGAGCTACGTCATCATATCAGCAGCAAAATCCGGGAGAAATCCCCTTTGATTGTAGCTAAAATCGAGAAGCCGGAGGCTCTGGAAGATATCGATAATATTATTGATAAGGCAGATGCTTTAATGATTGCCCGTGGCGATTTGGGCATTGAAATACCCCTGGAAGAAGTTCCTCTTATTCAAAAAGATATAGTAAGAAAATGTATGACCCGTTCCAAACCTACTATTATTGCCACACAGATGATGGAAGGTATGATCAGCAATTTCTCTCCTACAAGGGCGGAAGTCAATGATGTGGCCAACTCCGTTCTGGATGGCTCCGATGCATTGATGTTAAGCGGAGAAACTTCCATAGGTCATAATCCTGTGAAGGTCGTAAAGGTTATGAAACGGATTATTGCTTATGTGGAATCGCATCAGGACATTTATTATAAACATTTCTCACCGGAAACGTTAAATAATGAGCGATTTATTTCCGACTCAATTGTTTACAATGCCTGTGAAATGGCCGAACAGGTAAAGGCTTCCGTGATTGTAGGAATGACACACTCCGGATATTCGGCTTTTGAAATCGCCGGTCAAAGACCCAAAGCCAGGATATTTATTTTTACCAATAATCATTCTATCCTTAGCAAGCTCAGCCTTGTCTGGGGTATCCAGGGTTTTTATTATGACAAATTTATTTCTACAGATCATACCATTGAAGATATTTTGATGCTTCTGCAAAGAAATAAATTGGTTAACAAAGGAGATTTTGTCATTAATATTGCTTCAACTCCTCTGGATCAGTATGGGCAGACAAATATGATGAAGTTATCTGTTGTCTGATAATCCCTGCAAAAACTACTGATAATATTTTTTATTGTTTTTATATTTATTTGTACATCAGGAGGTAATGTCGTTTATTGTCTGATTTTTGTGCGATAATAACAAACAAATTATCCCGGAATCCGAGAACTTATTATTTTTGCTCACTTATGTAACACTGAAACTTATGTTTATATGAGTAAAAACGGAAAGAAGCGCGGGATTCTCCAGCGGATGTTAGATTGGACAGAGCGGGCTGGAAATGCGCTACCGCACCCGGCGACATTATTTGCATTATTTGCTCTTGCAGCCTTAGTATTTTCTGCGATCGGTCATTTTATGGGCTGGGAAGCCATTCACCCGGCCACTGATGAAGTTATTAAACCGGTAAATCTGCTCTCTAAAGATGGTATTCACCGGATTTTGCTTGAGATGGTAACAAACTTTACCGGCTTTGCCCCATTGGGTATTGTTTTGGTAGCCATGTTGGGTATTGGTATTGCCGAACAAAGTGGTTTAATTAAGGCCGTTATTAAAGTGCTGGTATTAAAATCACCAAAGCACCTGATTACATTTGTTATTGTTTTCGCAGGTATATTATCCAATGTAGCTTCCAGTGTGGGATACGTTTTACTTGTTCCTCTGGCCGGAATTATATTTTATGCCCTCGGACGACACCCGATTGCAGGTATGGCTGCAGCCTTTGCCGGCGTGTCGGGAGGTTATAGTGCCAATCTGGTACTGGGAACTATCGATCCGCTATTGGCTGGTCTTTCCCAGGAAGCAGCACGCATTATCGATCCGGTTTATGAAGTAAACCCCACCGCCAACTACTATTTTATGGTGGCGTCTACCTTTATTATTGCTATTGCTGGTACGTTTGTTACCGAACGAGTCGTGGAACCCCGCCTTGGAAAGTATGAAGGAGAGGAGGCCGAACACGAAGAAGAATATGATAAAATCAACAAAAAGGAAAAGAAAGGCCTGATTGGTGCTTTTATCGCATTTTTGATCATTTTGGCTATTATTCTGATTGGTGTTATTCCGGAGAATGGATTTCTGCGGGGCGAAAATGGAGGCCTGTTGAATTCACCGGTTATTAAAGGCGTTGTTGCTATGATATTTATTATAGCAGGTGCTGTGGGAGTTGTGTACGGAGTGATAGTCGGTAAGTTTAAAAATGACGGTGATGTTATGAAAGGAGCATCGGACTCCATGAAAACAATGTCAACTTACCTGGTGCTTGTCTTCTTTGCAGCTCAGTTCGTGGCCTTTTTCAAATGGAGTAACCTCGGAATTATTATAGCCGTGAAAGGGGCCGGATTATTAATGTCGGCTGACATCGGACTTATTCCATTGATGATCTTATTTATCATCCTGTCTGCCAGTATCAATATGCTGATGGGAAGTGCCTCGGCCAAATGGGCCATTCTGGCGCCTATCTTTATCCCGATGTTTATGATTATGGGATATTCTCCGGAATTATCACAAATGGTATATCGTATCGGTGATAGTGTTACCAATATCATTTCGCCCATGATGAGCTTCTTTGCTCTGATCATTGCTTTTGTGCAGAAGTATGATGCGAAGGCCGGTATCGGAACGATTGTGGCAACAATGATCCCTTATTCGATTACCTTTTTCCTGATTTGGGTCGTATTACTCATAGTATGGCTTGTCTTTGGTATTCCGTTAGGCCCTGATGCCGGAATTCATTATACTATGCCGCAATAATACTGATAGACGATCTGGTCGTTAATAACGTCAGCCTGAAATAACATTGAGTGCCTGTCTGTAAAGTCGAATATTTTGTTCATAATGTTCGGGTTCAAGGCTTGCGAAGTTTTTTATCATCAGGAGTCCCGATTGGAACATCGGGATGACTATGATAAAAAACGAGCGTAACGCAGAAATCGGACATTATAGACAGATTGCGCCAAGCTAAGCCCGTGAAAAAGGGAATTAGCATAGATCTTTGAAACTTTTCAACAGAAACCTGTAGGTAACCACTCCTACCTGGGAAAGCCTAACCAGCCCCCAGAACCGAGTGTTGCGTAGT
>JAIPBW010000030.1 GCA_021738505.1 Bacteroidales bacterium
GGTTTATTGTTATTTTTGTTTCGCCTGAAGAGTCCCATATTTATAAAGTTTTTTGGTCGAAACAAAAATATGAGATTCTGAGGGCTTTTTAATATTACTACTTTCGGATGCTAGTGGCCATGGATGTTTCATATGTTTAAAATTTTGTTCGTTGTTCCGTGTTTTGTGTTTGTTGTTCGTCCGCTAATTGCGCTAATTATACACGAATTAACGCGGATTGAGTATATTCTTATTCGCAAATGCAATTCATAATTCGTAATTCATAATTGAAGATACGCTTCAACGCTTCAACGCTTCAACGCATCATCGCATCAACGCCTTCTCGCTCTTCGTGTTTAATCATCCTTCTGTGTGTCGAAAAAAATTTCGCCATGGAGGTTTCACATGTTTAAAATTTTGTCAATATCAATATTATTTTTTAGTTTAAAATAACTCCTATTATGAAACACATATTTTCCCGGCTTGTTCGTTATTCTATTGATCATTTTTTTTAAAAGTACCTGGACAGTCCAACAATATGAGGCATTAATCGTTAACCAATTATGGGAGATAAATCAATTGCTGATTCTGAAGGCAAAAAGATTATACCGGAAGAGATAAAACATGTTGCATTGAAGGCACTTTCCTTTTATCCTGAATTGAACGACATTAGAATAGAGTTTAAATTCAGTGAAGACATACGTAAGTCTGTAATGCAAGCTCAACCTAAGTATGTGACGATGTATAAATCGCGGCAGAAGCGTACCTACCTTATTAAATTAAGTCGGTATTTTATTATAAAACAGCAACAAATCAAAATACACGAATTACCCAATGAAGTTTTAATTGGATGGCTCGGTCATGAACTGGGGCATATCATAGATTATATGAAGCGAAACGCCTGGTCCATGCTGCTATTTGGCATAGGCTACAGCAGTTCAAAAAGTTTTATCATATCTGCGGAACGCACTGCAGATACTTACGCCGTCAATCACGGGCTGGGGCAATATATATTAAAGACGAAACAATTTATCATGGAAAAAGCAGGGATGCCGGAGACCTATATTCAGCGCATGAACCGTTTGTACCTCCCTCCTGAAGAAATTATTGATCTAATGAAAGATCAAAAGTCAGAAGATTAGGACAGTTGTTCCTGCACAAATTTTTCCCATTCTTTAAACTCTTCTTCTTTCATCACTTTAGGCATTTTAACCTGTCCCCCTTTTTGCTTGTATTTTTCGGTCCATTCCGTAAACAAATGAGCGGGAATCAAATGAGCTTCTATCTTCTCTAACGCCTTTGTACGTGCCACTTTATAGTTCTTATTGTGTTTTTGGATAACTTCATCCAATTTTTGGGCAAAATGTTCATTATCCACGCTTATATCTTCATTTATACCTATGTACCAACGATGCTTGTACTTTTCTTCTGTTGTAATGGCAGCAACAGTAAACTCTTTAATGTCACAATCATACTCATTCTCCAGCACTTGCATAGCTTTATTCATCTGAATGACTGACAATTGGGCACCAAAAACATTCAAATAATGTTTTGTACGGCCGGTAATCTTTATTTCGCTTCTTTCTTTATCAGTAAAAACAATAGTGTCTCCGATCATGTATCTCCAGGCTCCTGCTAAAGTGCTTATAATCAAAACATATTCCACATTCTCTTCTACATCTTCAATTGTAATAGGTTGGGAATCCTGGCGCACCGATCCATCTTCATTAATATTTTCATGTTTAAAAGGAATAAACTCAAAGAAAATCCCATTGTTGGTTATAAGCTGCATAGCAGAGGTATTATTCCGTGTTTGCGTAGCCAGATAACCTTCAGATGTCAGGTAAGTATCTATAATGGTAACCGGAAATTTTGTAATACGGTCAAAGCTCTTTTGATACGGCTCAAAAGCAACACCTCCGGAAGTAAAAACCTGGAAGTTGGGCCATATATCATGAATTGTTTCCACATTGTGATAAGCAATGACTTTTTTCATCATCAGCTCGATCCAGGAAGGTATGCCGGAAACGCTACCTATATCCCAGTTTGGAGCTTCTTTAGCTAATGCTTCTACGCGTTTATCCCAGTCATTGATCGAAGATATTTTTTCTCCCGGACGATAATAGCCTTCAAACCAAAAAGGGATCTGACTGGCACTAATTCCACTAATCTCTCCTTCCCAGTGATCGTTAACCTTTTTTAGGTCGGTGCTGCTGCCAAACATCAGGATTTCCTTTTCAAAAAACTCTGCCGGCAAATCAAAATCTGCTACTCCTTTTATCTGCTGAATACCTGCGCGACGTATCGATTTTAACATATCATCCGTGACCGGAATATGCTTCTTTTTGCTGGTTGTTCCGCTGGAAACTGCAAAATAATCCACTTTCCCGGGCCAGGTAACATTTTTCTCTCCCTTCAGCACCTTATACCACCACTCGTCATACATTTTATCATAACTATGGTAAGGGATTTTTTCTGAAAATGCCCGGTAAACATTTTTCTCCGATAGTATATCTTTAAATTTGTAATATTGACCAAACTCAGTGGATTCAGCCGTAGACAGCAATTCACGAAGAACCTCAGCCTGAGCTTCTACCGGATTCGTGTCTGGTAGATACTTATCGGCTACTTCAATTGCCTTTTTTATAATCTCCCCGATTACAGCCATATCTGTTTAACTTATTAAGTGTTTCTAAACTGTTAAATAGTATTCTAACCTATGTTATTAGTGTTATTGTAAACAATAAAAAATAAAAAGTGTTTTTACTATTTTAACGTCATCAACATAAGAGGTGTTATTTTTTCTTCCTTTTTCCGGAGAAATCTTTCCCTCTGCTTTTATTGTCCCGGGATAAAATCTTCCGTTGCTCCAGCTTCTCTTGCCCTTTTGGAACATGCACTTTTTCTCCGGTATAGGGATGTATCCCGGTATAATACATGACAGTAGCCAATGTCATAGGTGTGGGCGTAAAATCCTGAACCTGCTCTGTTAGCAAATTCAGGTCTTTCGTTTGGCGCACCAGCTTATCCATATCTTGTAAATCGCATCCCGGATGCCCTGAAATAAAATAAGGAATTAGTTGTTGGTTTTTTCCTTCCTCCCGATTTATTTTATGAAACAAATCATACATTTCCTCAAACAGATGGAAATCCGGTTTCCGCATCCATTTTAACACTTTCTTTTCCGTATGCTCAGGTGCAACTTTTAATCGTCCGGCTACATGATATTTCACTAACTCCCTAAAATATTCGTGAGCTTGCGCTTGATACTTTTCCGGTGCATTAAAAATCAAATCGTACCGAATTCCGCTTCCTATTGTTACTTGTTTTATTTTTGGATTTTTCCTGACCCTCTGGTATAGCTCCGTCATGGGCTTATGGTCAGTATTGAGGTTCTTGCATATAGCAGGATCAATACAGGATGGGCGTTTACACTTCCGGCAAATATTCATATCCACGGGCTTCATACCGTACATATTTGCTGAAGGGCCTCCAAGATCGGAGATATACCCTTTATAATCCGGCATTTCGATTATCTTATTTATTTCTTTTGTCACAGACTTTACTGAGCGGCTCTGCACCCATTTTCCCTGATGAGCCGCGATAGTACAAAAAGCGCATCCACCGAAACATCCCCGGTGAATATTTACCGAATGGCGTATCATTTGATACGCCGGAATATCTCCTTTTCCTTTATAGCGAGGATGCGGGATTCTCGTATAAGGAAGATCATAAATTTTATCCAGCTTTTTCGCAGAAAGCAACTTTTCCGGAGGATTGGTAAAGAGCCATTTCCCATCAACCGGTTGTGCAATGACGCCAGCCTCCAACGAATTGGCATTGCGCTCTATCGCTACAAAATTATCAGCAAACGCCCTGGCACTTTTCATGCATTCCTGATGGTCATTTAACTGAATAGTATCAACCTCTTCGGGTAATTTCTCCAGCAAGATTTGTGTTTGTGGAATATCAGTTAAATCTGAAATACCCGCACCATTATGCATAGCCTCAGCAATTTTTACCAACGGATATTCCGACATCCCGTATATCAGCATATCCGCCGCCGTATCCGCCAGTATCCCTTTAATGAGCTTATCCTGCCAATAATCATAATGCGTAAACCGTCGCATAGAGGCCTCAATACCACCTATAATCACGGGTGAGTCAGGGAATATACTTTTTAAAATCTCTGCATATACTGATGTAGCATAATCAGGTCGAAATCCGGCTTTTCCACCGGGAGTATACGCATCATCAGAGCGCAGCCGCCGATTGGCTGTGTAATGATTAACCATGGAGTCCATATTCCCTGCTGAAACTCCAAAAAACAAGCGGGGTTTTCCTAATTTTTTAAAATCCCGCAAATCGTCTTTCCAATTCGGCTGCGGAATAACAGCTACTTTGTAGCCATACTGCTGTAACATGCGAGCCAAAACGGCAACACCAAAAGCAGGATGATCCACATAAGCATCACCACTAATTAATATAATATCTGCCTGTTCCCAACCCAGAGCATTCATCTCTTTTGTGCTGGTAGGGATCATATAGGTTTGCTGTTGGCTCATGGTACAAAAGTAGGAATTTTATCAATCATGAGTAAAAATGCCGGGCGTTCATTGGCATTTCTTGCTTTTACGATCAATAAACAAAGTTTGGAAAGCCCCGGGATTTCCCTAAGCTATGTTTTACTCCGGGACTTATAATGCTATTGAATATGACATAAGTTAGTTGCGTTAGAAATCTCAAAAATCACTATCTTTGCACCAATTTTAGAAGCCTAAGATAATGGATATACAGTTAAATACTATAGAAGAAGCTATAGATGCAATTCGTCAGGGAGAGCTTATTATTGTCGTTGATGATGAAGACCGCGAAAACGAAGGAGACTTTGTTGTTGCAGCAGAAAAAGTAACACCAGAAGTGGTGAACTTTATGACGAAAGAAGGACGCGGCTTAATATGCACAGCCCTTACCGAAGAGCGTTGCCAGGAGTTGGATCTTGAACTTATGGTAACCCGCAACACTGCTCAGTTAGCTACAAATTTTACCGTTTCAGTTGATTTAAACGGACATGGAGTAACTACCGGAATTTCTGCTTCAGATCGCTCAAAGACAATCCAGGCATTAGCTGACCCGGACACAAAACCCGAAGATTTAGGTCGTCCAGGGCATGTATTTCCATTGAAAGCTAAAGAAAATGGTGTCCTGCGCCGCGCAGGCCATACCGAAGCTTCTATTGATTTGGCAAGATTGGCCGGACTTAAACCGGCAGGTACAATGGTTGAAATCATGAACGAAGACGGTTCTATGGCCAGGCTGCCAAATCTATACAAGATAGCCCAAAAATTTAATCTGAAAATTATCAGTATTGAAGACCTCATCGCTTACCGGATGCAGAAAGAAAGTCTGATCACCAAGGAAGAAGAAGTAGATATGCCTACCGACTACGGGCATTTCAGACTTCATGCCTACCGTCAGAACAACAACAACGAGCCCCATCTTGCTCTTGTAAAAGGCGAAATCACTCCGGATAAGCCCATATTAGTTCGAGTCCATTCTTCTTGTATGACAGGAGACATTTTTGGTTCCCATAAATGCGATTGTGGCGATCAGCTTCATACCGCAATGCAAATGGTTGAACGTGAAGGTCAGGGAATTGTATTGTACATGAGTCAGGAAGGACGCGGAATTGGGATTTATAATAAACTTAAAGCATATCACCTGCAGGAAAAAGGAATGGATACAGTGGAAGCGAACGAAGAACTGGGCTTTGCGCCTGATGAACGTGATTATGGAATTGGGGCTCAAATCTTGCGCGACCTGGGAGTTAAAAAAATGCGCCTGATTACAAACAACCCGGAGAAAAAAGCCGGCTTGAACGGATTTGGCTTAGAAACTGAGGAAACAGTACCCTTAATCATACAGCCCACCCAACATAACCGTTTTTATCTGGAAACAAAAGAGTTAAAAATGGGACATAATTTACATATCAAAAAGAAAGACAATGAATAAAAGCAGTTCGCTTGCTTATTTTTGTTTATAAACAGGAATGTAATTAATGTTCATTTTATTAAAGATCGATTGTAGCTTTGGATAATTTGGTGTGAATCCCAACAAAAACCCGCCACCTCCGGAACCACAAAGCTTTAAGTAAAAATCATCGGACGTCAACCCGTAATTCCAAAGATCCAGATATGCATCCGGGATCATAGGCGTAAAATGGGAATACTGATACTCTGATAACACCTTTAAATTTTGAAAAAAGACACTGGAATCGCTTGCAATCAGGCTTTGAATTGCATTGTTTGTAATAGTATTTAATTCTTGCTCATTGATGGAATTAGACTCCGGACTTTTCAGGTTTTCCATAAAGATATTAACCAAAGGCTCTGTTTTACCCGGGCTTCCTGTGTCTATAAGAAAAATGGCACCATCCGAAAAGTGCTTGTTCCTTGGAATGCTAACGGCTTCAATATTTTGTTTATCTTTTATCAATAAAGGAAAACGAGCATAACTATTTAAAGGATCTATCCCGGAACTTGTTCCATGATAAAAAGATTCAATTTGCGCAAAATGCCTTTTTAACTCAGCAAGTGTCTCCTGCTCCATGGAAGGAGTAAAATGAATTGCCGGATTGGCATACCGTTTATAAATAGCAGCCACAAGAGCACCTGAACTGCCAATACCATATCCCTGCGGAATTGTAGACTCAAAATAGAGCCCTTCCCGTATATCTTCTTCAAAGCGTGCGGTTTCCAATTTGACCTCCAAATTGCCTTCTTTTTGAAGCTTACGGATATATTCAAGCAAATTGTTTAATTGCCGGTTCGACCATTTTGCATAGTCATAATCAGTATATTTATCTTCATGGATAAAACTGAGTTCCCCATTAAAATGCCCATAAGGGATTGTTAATGCCATGGATTGCGTGATAACGCTATATTCGCCAAACAGCAAAATTTTCGCGTAAAATATGGACGATTTATCCTTCATATTTAAAATTGACTTTACTCTTCTACTTTAATAAAACTTCATTTTCAGCTTGTTACTTATCGCTATATAATAAGAATTTATCTCAGAACTTTTCTTTTAAAACGGGGCCCTCTCCTGTTTTGTCATAAATAATATGATTGTTTTCTGCCAGCGGCTTTAATTCCTTATCAATAAAAGTTTCCACTTGTTGTTTAGCCTTTTCCGTATAGAGCACGTGCACATTGGGTCCGGCATCCAAAGTAAAACAAATTTGCGCACCGCTTACTTTCCGGAATTCTCTTATAGCATCTATGATATCTATGGTTTGCTGCTGTAAAAGAATATATCCCGGGCTGGAGCTAAGCATCAAAGCATGCAGGCTCAAAGCCTCGTTTTCGATCACATCACTTATCGATTCCCAGTTATTCGAAGAGAACGCTTCCATCAACCGAAAGATATTCGTATTTGCTTGTTGAATGCGGGCTTGCTTATAAAAATGATTTTGCATTAGCTGATGCCCCTGACTGGAACTAACTTTTTTCGGTGCCGAATTAACAATAATTACGGCATCATGTATTATTCGTAAATTTTCAGGGATAAATTCAGTAAAGCTTACTGCATATTCGTCGGAGCTACCGGAAAACCCGGGATTTTTACCCCAGGCTGCAAATTTGCCTAACACTGAACGGGAAGCACTCCCCGATCCTAACCTGGCCATAAATGATGCTTTTTGATAAAAATCACTGTCGTATGTTTGATGAGTGAATTTTTCAAGCGTACAAATACATAATGCTAAGGCACTCATAAAAGAGGCAGATGAAGCAACACCTGAGGAATGAGGAAAAGTATTGGAACTATTGATCTCAAGATACAAGTCTTTTAAAAAGGGAAAATAACCGGCAATTTGGTAAAGATACTTGTCAACACGTTGTTTGAACTGCTGATTTTCTATGCCTTCAAACTTAAAATCAACAGTTCCTTTTTTATCTGTATTCTTTCGAAAACGTAACTCTACAATGGAGACTGATTTCTTCAGGCTCATGCTCAGCGAAGGATTCTCAGGATATTGCTGGCCATATTTGCCCCAATATTTTATCAAAGCAATATTGGAAGGGCTTTCCCAAACAATTTTTCCTTTCTCCGGCAAAAATCCGGCATCAGCGACCGCTTCGCTTATATATTTTGTTCCCATAGTATTCAACTTACTTTCAGTTCATTTGCAGAAAAAACAACGGGATATCCTTTATGTTTGAAATATTTTTCAACTTCTGCTTTTCCTTTAGGATGAATAGCCATAATAAAATCGCCTCCCCAGGCACCTAAGGATTTCATTCCATAAGGATAATCACCGAAACGCTTTGTAGGCGATTCGAGGCCAAGCACATCACTCATAAAATTTTCGTGTTCTTTTGTAATACGGCTTAATTCCCCGGCACTTTCAATTTCTGTAAATTGTGCAGTAATCTCATTGATGTACTTCACCGGCATTTTAAAATCTTTGCTATTCTGTTGAAATTCTTCTACAGCTATTTCTGAATGAACCTTTTCACCGAGATATACAAAAAAGGCATGGTCAAAAAATAATTCAGGCAATTTTACCGGGCTCATCTCCCGCTTATTCTTTTTTAATCTGTAACGTAAAGGATAACCTGATAATGCGGCAGCAATATCAAACCCGGAACCTTTTGACACTTTATTGAAAAGCTCAAAGGCATTAATATCAAACAACCGGGAAATGTTAACAATCAGAGTAGAGCTAGAGCCCATTCCCCACTCCGGATTAAAATCCAGACGAGTAGTTATCTTTTTGTTATTAAGTTGCTTGCGCTCCCGGCTTAATGCTGAAGCCGATTGTAATAAACGGGAGAGATAACTGGCTTTTTCCTGATTTGTAGTATCCTGTACTTCAAAGGTTTCTCCGTTCATTTCTGCAGAAAACCATCGCTCACCCTGATAAAAAGACTCCCAATGGAGTGAATTCTTTTCCGAGGGTTCAACATCCAGGGCCTGCCCTTTATTTACAGGAAAGACCAAAGCATCAGCTCCGGCCATAACCAGATATTCAGCAGTTAACAACAACTTACCATAAGAATAATATGTTTCATTTTCTTTGTTCATCTAAAAATGCTTTTACGTTAGCATAACTAACTTTCCTGTCAGCAAAATATGCTTTTGCTTTTTTATGTTCTTCCTGTGTTGCATTGTATTTCAGAAGAATATTATCCAAATGCAGCTTCATGTGCCCCTTTTGAATTCCTTCCGTAACAAGCGATCGAAGAGCACCAAAATTATTGGCAAGAGCTGAAGCTGCAATTACCTTCATCAATTCATCTGCTGCCGGATCCCCCAAAAGTTTAATGGAAAGCGCAGCCAGCGGATGCAGAGAGGTCAAACCTCCAACCGTACCAATGGAGAGTGGTAGTTCCAGTTCGTAACGGAAAGTATTTCCATCAAGAAAACACTCGGAGAGTGAAGCATAGGACCCATTTCTTGCTGCATAAGCATGAGCAGCAGCTTCCACAGCTCTAAAATCATTTCCTGTTGCTATAACAACGGCATCTGCGCCATTCATAATTCCTTTATTATGAGTTGTTGCTCGAAACACATCCTGTCGCGCAATTTCCACCGCCTTATGGAATTTTTGTGCAAAAGTTACCCCGTCAGTTTCATGTGCAATATCATCCAGCTCATCAAGCGTAGTTTCCACCTTCATGCGGATGATACTTTCAGGAGTATAGTTCGACAAAATGGCCATGATAATCTCAAAGGAATATTTCTGTAAGTCTGGTTTGCTAAGCATAAATTCCTGTAACCGCTGCCCCATCGTCTCAAGACAGGAATTGATGAAATTTGCTCCCATGGAATCAGCTGTATCAAAAGTGACCATCAACTGATAATAATTTTGCAGATCTTTTCTCTTATCGATAAGTTTAATTTCCCGGATGCCACCATTACGGGCTTCCATACGTTTGGTTAAATCTTTGACAGATTGATATAAATCATGTTTTATCGTTTCAAGATAAGACAGCAAAAGTTCTTTAGGTCCGTCAAAGGTGAAATGAATTTGACCTGTTTTAATTTTTTTTAGAAAAACCGTCTGAAAACCACCTTTATCATACCAAAATTTTGCACTTTTTGCAGCAGCAGCAACAACAGAACTTTCTTCCACAGCCATCGGAACATGGTACAAGCTGCCATCAACTAAAAAATTAGGTGCAATCCCGTAGGGTAAATGAAAGTTTGAAATCGTATTCTCCGAAAAGGACTCAAATATTTTCTGCGTTTCCTGATTATCTAACTTAAAATCATTTAAAAGTTTTTGAACCTGGTCTAGATCAGTTGCATCTGTAAGCAGTTCAACCTTTTGTGCCGCATTCAGCTTGGAAAACCCGTTTATATATTCAAGACCCATATTCTTTTATTTGATTAATTTCTTTCGCATAAGCCACTCAAATCGCAGAGACGAAAGCTTCCGGAATGTATTTTCAAACCTTCACACTTTCTTGCATTTAGCCACTTCGTTCTCAACTCGCCAGCTCGCAAACTTATTTCTTACAGCTACCGGTTAATTCTCAAATATGCATTAGATACCTGAAAGCCATTGATTTGATTTTTCGCAAATGATTTAAGCCCCTTATAATCCTCTTTAGCATATTTTAAGAACTGACTAGCCATACCAAAAACGGCAGGAATCTGACTAATGGATATATGATAATAACCATCGAGAAAGCTCTTCAGCCCGCCAGAAATAATCAGGTTGGAGGTTTCAATTCTTGCCTGCTCTTCAAACTGAATATCATTGGTCATTTTAGTCATTTCCTCAGCTGTGTGTCCGATAAAAGCAAGAGGTTCATAGAGGGCATTGTCGGCATTTGTATCACGCATCATTTCCACCTGGGCAAAATTGGTTCCTCCGAAGGCGCCAAACTCAATAGCTTCAAGGGGTAGTTTCAGCAGAGAGCGCAAACTTTCTTTGCCCATGCCCTGGCCTACTTCTTTAGCAATGACGGGATAATTTGCAACCGTCAGAAAAGCACGGATTGTCTCCACAGGTGGATGTCTCAGGTTATCGCCTTCTTTTTGAAAAAATTCATGCATCGGATTAACATGAATAATTAATCCATCGGCTTTAAGCAAAGCGACCAGATCATGCAATTCCTTAAGACGATCTTCTTCCAGCATCTTTTCCAGCTGAGCAATGCCAATATTGGCAAAAAACGGCTGATCTTCACCGATTACACTACGTAAATTAAAATCTGGTAAATACTTTTCATTATCCAGCAATATGCGGCAAGAGCCCAGCCCCATCCCAAATCCGAACTCATTGGCAACCTGAGCCAGATTGGTATTGATTTTTTTGGCCATTTTCGTTCCACCCGTCATACTGGAGATCCAAAATGGATACGTTAACTGTTTTCCGGCTATTGTTCTTTTTGCAATATTTTTTCCCGGGTAGCCGGCAAGCATAGGCTCATAAATAAACCTGTCATCTTTATGAAAAGCATCAACAGATGAATTTAAAGCTAAATTAACATGGTCTTTTTTCCGTTCTTCCATAACATTATAAACTTCTGGATATAACTAGTTTGATAATTTCTGATGTTCCTTCACCAATTTGAAGTATTCTCTGGTCACGATAGTGTCTTTCCACTTCATTACCTTTAACCAGTGCATAAGCGCCGAATACCTGAACAGCTTCATCAGCCACTTCTTTTGCAGTTTCCGTACAAAATAATTTGGCCATAGCAGCTTCTTTAGCGAAAGGATACCCTTCCATTTTCAACCAGGTAGCGTGATACAGCATATTTCTTGCTGCTTCGATTTTCGTAGCCATTTCTGCCAGTTTAAACCCAATCGCCTGAAACCGGTTAATTGGTTTTCCAAACTGTTTTCTTTCTTTTGAATACTGAAGTGCAGCTTCGTAAGCTCCCCGGGCGTGTCCCAGCCCCATAGCAGCCACCGATAATCTACCGGAATCCAGTGTCTCGAGCATCATACGGGAACCCGCACCACGCTTTCCTAAAAGATTGGACTCGGGAACCTTTACATTGTCAAATATTAACTTCCCTGTGTCTCCTGCCCGCCACATCATCTTATCGCGAATACGTTCGGTAGTAAATCCCGCACGATCACGTTCAACTAAAATACTGGAATATTCTCTTGTCCCATTTTCATTTTCATCAGTGATACACTGCAGCGTTATTCCTGCAGACATTTCGGAGGTGGAATTAGAGATAAACAATTTCTCCCCGCTAATATGCCAATATCCATCTTTTAACTCTGCTCTGGTTTCCGTTCCACGAGAGTCAGAGCCTGCGTTTTTTTCTGTTAATCCAAAAGCCCACACTTGATCTCCTTTGGTCAGTTTAGGCAAAAAATTATTTTTCTGTTCCTCCGTACCATAATTGTAAATAGGGCCTACACCCAAGGAATTATGGGCTGCAACGGTACTTCCCTGAGAACCGTCTATCCGGCAAATTTCTTCCACTGCAATGATTAAAGATAAATAATCTTTTCCTTGCCCGCCATATTTTTCAGGGATTGTAAGGCCTAAAAGTCCCAGGTTTCCCATTTTACGTGTTAAGTCAACGGAAAACTCTGCTTTTTCATCCAATTCAGATGCCACGGGGCGTATTTCTTTCTCTGCAAATTCACGAACTTGCTTCCGCAGCGCATGATGACTCTCTTTTAAATAAGGACTGTTCATTTTCTTCTAATTTATTTTTACTTAAGCAGGATCGCTGTTTGTTACCTGTATCAATTCCTGTCCGTCTTTGATTTGCTCTCCTTCTTCTACATGTATTTTACCAATCTGTATATCAGCTTCTGCTCTTATATTATTTTCAATTTTCATGGACTCTACAACAATCAGTGTATCTCCAACTTTTACTTGCTTACCTTCTTTTACCTTTATTGAGACCACCCTTCCATAAACCGGAGATATAATATTCCCCTGTGTCGTCGCATTTACTTTACGGGTTACCTCATTAGCATTTGCATTCAAAACGTCAAAGCGATTTACACTAAAATAGAAACCTTTGTCTTGAATAACAGCACCTGTGTTGTTTTGTTTAACGATCTTAAGTTTTTCTTGAACATTATTTATATAAACCGTGAAAAGTTTGTTGTTATGTGTTGAATATTTAACGGACAAAGAAGTATTTTCCACCTGTAAATCAATTGTTTCATAATTTCCGTTAATTAATACCCTGTATTCTTTATCCTCAAGTTTAACAAACATCCGCTTACGTATCCTCCAGAAACCAATCTGTTGCCAAACATTATCCGGTTGGGAATGAGGCAACAATTCGTGCATTACAAAAAAAGCAACAAGTTTTTCTTTATTCACACGAGATTTTTCTTCATTCATGTAGTCAATAATTTCTGACGTATGCTTTTCCAGATACTGTGTGGAAATTTTATTGTCTATAAAATCCTGTTGTTTTAAAATAAACCGTAAAAACTGTTGATTTGTTGGCTTACCAATGATAGTCAGGTTTTTCAGATAACCACTAAGCTTATCAATGGCTGATTCCCTGTTAGAGCCATGAGCTATAATTTTAGCTAACATCGGATCATAATCCGGACTGATGTAGGCCTGTTGTTCTAATGCTGTATCAATGCGCATGTGGTTGCTTTGCGGAAATTCGATCGTATCTAAATTTCCTGCCATCGGTTGATAATTCATTTCCGGATTTTCCGCATAAAGGCGGGCTTGAATGGCATGTCCATTCGTTTGTATTTCAGATTGTTTTAATCCGATCGTCCGGCCTTCTGCAATATTAATCTGTAGCTCAACAATATCTATGCCTGTGATCTTTTCTGTTACCGGATGTTCAACTTGTATCCGGGTATTCATTTCAAGAAAATAGATATTCTGCTCCGAATCCACCAGAAACTCCACAGTTCCGGCATTATAATATCCAATTTCCTTTGCGAGTTTAAGGGCACTATCCGTTAGCTTTTTCCTCAAAGTTTCATTTACAGAAGGTGATGGCGCCTCTTCCATTACCTTTTGGTGCCGCCTTTGCAATGAACATTCCCGTTCATACAAATGGATCAGATTTCCGTGTTTATCTCCGAGTATTTGAACTTCTATATGTCTTGGGTCACGGAAATAATGTTCGATATAAACATGTTCATTCCCAAAATAATTTTTGGCTTCTCTTGCTGTAATTTCTAAAGCAGACTCCAAATCATCAGCTTCCTCCACAATACGCATACCTTTGCCTCCTCCTCCGGCGCTGGCCTTAACCAATAAAGGATAAGTCAGCTCTTGCTTTTGAGATAAAACCTCATCTATACTTCCTGTTACTCCTTTAGAAATATTTATCCCGGCATTTTCAGCAATTTCACGGCTTTTGATTTTATCTCCCATCATCCGTATAGCATAGGCTGAAGGACCAACAAACAGGACCTCATTTTCTTCACAAATCCTGGCAAAGTTTTCATTTTCTGACAAAAATCCATACCCGGGATGAACGGCATCCACTTCAGACTGACCAATTATATTCTCAAGCTTATCCAGGTTCAAATACGTATCACTCAGCTTTCCTTCGCCTAAAGGAAAAGCCTCATCAGCGTAGTGAACGTGAAGAGTGTTATAATCGTTTTCTGCATAAACTGCCACCGTATGAATACCTAAACGTTTGGCCGTTTTCATTATACGCACGGCAATTTCTCCGCGGTTAGCAACTAATAGTTTCCGGATTCGAGCCATATTAATTTTCTTTATTTGACAATGCAGTCCAGTCAGGTTTGCGTTTTTCAGCAAAGGCCTTCATGCCTTCCTGACCTTCATCGCTAACTCTTGCAGAAGCTATCATATCTGCAGTAAAATCTTCCATGTCTTCAATATTGAAATTATCAGACACTTTTCTGACCAACCATTTTGTGTTTTTTAAGGAATTGCCTGCGGCAGACTGAATGGAATACAAAAGTTCTTTCAACTGATTTTCTATAGCATCACGTGTTCCGGTATAATTTACCAACCCTGTCCGCAATGCTTTATCCGCATTAAACGGGAGTCCTGTTAAAAACATCTCCCGGGCATAAAATTCACCGACACGACGCATAACAAACGGTGAAATTGTCGCCGGTAACAAACCTAATTGAACCTCAGAAAAACGGAATGTGGTATCCGTCTCTGCCAGGCTAATATCCGATGCTGCTACTATTCCGTTGGCCCCTCCGAAACTGGCGCCATGCACCAAAGTAATTACAGGAACCGGAAAGCTATAGATCATATGAAATAATCGATAGAGTTGTTTGCTCTCCAATTTGTTTTCATTGAAGGAATAATTCCTGACAGACTGCATCCAGTCTAGATCGGCACCGGCGCTAAACACCGGCCCCTTCCCACGGATTACCAACACTTTAATCTCACTGTCTTTACGGAAATTGTCCATAGCCGCAAGCAGTTCTTCTATCATCTGTTCATGAAAAGCATTTCGCTTCTCAGGTCTTGCCAGGTATAAGTTCGCAAGACATCCATCTTTTTGTGTTTCAATATATTTATACATAACTATTACATTCTGAATACTCCATTTTTCATATCTTCCATTGGTTTATTTAAAGCCATGGAAATTCCTATCGCCAGCACATTTCGTGTTTCTGCCGGATCAATTATTCCATCATCCCAAATTCTAGATGTACTGTAATAAGCTGATCCCTCATATTCATACTGGCTTAATATTTCATTACGGATTTTTTCTATGTCTGCCTCCTCCGGTTGTTTTCCTTCAGCTTTCATTTGCTGGATCTTAACAGTCGTTAATACGGAGGCGGCCTGCTCTCCACCCATGACAGAAATCTTTGCGTTAGGCCACATAAACAACAAATTCGGATCATAAGCACGTCCTGCCATGGCATAGTTTCCTGCTCCAAAAGACCCTCCAAAAATAACAGTAAATTTTGGGATATTAGCATTTGCTATGGCATGGATTAACTTAGCCCCGTGCTTAGCCAATCCTTCATGTTCATATTTTTTGCCCACAACAAAGCCGGAGATGTTTTGTAAAAACACCAAAGGTATTTTTCTGCTCTGGCATAATTCGACAAAATGAGCGCCTTTCATGGCCGACTCGGAATTAAAGACTCCATAATTTCCAATAATGCCCACCGGATATCCCATAATATGAGCAAAACCTGTGACCAGTGTTGTTCCGTAATTCCGTTTAAACTCATGGAATTTGCTTCCATCCACAATTCGCATAATAATTTCCTTTGGGTCAACAGATTTCTTTAAATCCAAAGGTGCGATACCATAAAGCTCCTCTGCAGGATATAAGGGTGCTTCGGCAGATTTTTTTTCAAGTTTATATTTTTCTTTAGCAGGAATAGATTCGAACAGATTCCGGCAAATTTCCAGGGCATGTTCGTCACTTTCAGCAATATGGTCGGCGACTCCTGAAACGGATGTATGCACTTCTGCCCCACCCAGTTCCTCCTTCGATACTTCTTCTCCGGTAGCCGCTTTAACCAGCGGAGGGCCACCGATAAAAATAGTACCCTGATTGCGCACGATAATGGCTTCATCACTCATCGCCGGGACATAAGCTCCTCCGGCAGTACATGAACCCATTACAATGGCTATTTGATGCAGCCCCATAGCTGACATCCGCGCCTGGTTATAAAACAAACGCCCGAAATCTTCCTTGTCAGGAAAAACACGGGATTGCTCAGGCAAAAAAACGCCTCCTGAATCCACAAGATAAACAACAGGTAACTGGTTTTGTAAAGCTATCTCCTGGGCACGTACATGTTTTCGAATGGTCTCCCGGATATAAGTCCCGCCCTTGACGGTGGCATCGTTAGCTATGATCACTGTTTCATGTCCATGAATAACCCCTATTCCTGTGACAATTCCTGCCCCCAGAAATTTATCTTCATACTGACCGTTAGCTGCCAATGTCGATAATTCCAAAAAAGGCGTATTCGGATCAACCAGTAAATCAACACGTTCGCGAGCCAATAACTTGTTTCTATCTTTATGCTTTTTTACAGCCTTAGCAGAACCACCGGCCATCACCCTATCCAGCCTGGCATGGAAATCTTCACGTAATTTTTCATATTTCTTCCTATTCTGAAGAAATTCCGTATCCGACGTATTTAGATTCGTTTTTAACTGATACACGATTACTCTATTTTAATGAAAAAAAACAATATCCAAATGATTTTGTTTGAGGTTCTTTGCAATCTTCTTAAACAAATCACTTTTTCATGATAAAGATAAGCAGAAATCCTTAACTGGCAATATAAGCGTTTATACTTTATTACGGGAAAGATAAAAGACCACCACACCAAGACTTAAAGTAACGATTCCGGCAATAGCCGCTAACGGTCTTTCTATCAATGCATGAACCACCATCCAGGCTGCAATAATCAAAAATATTAAAGGAGTTAGAGGATACCCGGGAACTTTGAACTTGTTTTCTTTTTCAGGAAGTCTTTTCCTCAACACAAATACACCAGCAACGGTAAGTCCGGAAACCAGGCTCAACGTAAATCCCACATATACAAGGATAGTATCAAAAGCAAAAGTTACGACCATAATTATTGCAATAATCATTTGCAATAAGATAGCATAAACAGGAGCCCCTTTCGAGCTAACCCTGGATAATTTCTTAAACCACGGATAATCCTCTCCTATCACCTGGTAAACCCGTGGTCCCGCCATGATCATAGCGCTAAGTGCAGACAACAAAAAAAATGCGATCAATATTGAAATGATCTTGCCGCCCTTACTGCCAAAAAGCTCTGCGGCAACATAATGCCCCACTTCTATTTTACCGGAAATGGTATGAGCAGGAACGATGGTCAGAAAGAAATAGTTTACGGCCATATATAAGACGAGGACAATAAATGTACCGGTAAACAATGCTATTGGCAGATTTTTAGTTGGTTTTTTTAGTTCACCGGCAATATATGAGGTTGCATTCCATCCGGAATAAGCATACATAACAAAGACTAACCCAACGGCAAATGCAGGACTAAAAACGGACTCCGGTTGAAATCCGTTACTCATACTATTTAAGCTTTTTCCCGGCGACAGCCAAAGGCCTCCGGCAACAAACAAGAGTATCAAAAGCACCTTCAAGGCTGTAATTATATTCTGCACTTTGCTGCCAGCTTTCACATTCCAGAGATGCAACCCGGAGAATAAAACGATAGCTCCAATTGCAAGCATCATCACAGGCAAAAACTCAAAAACGCTGTTCAGGTATTTTGCAAAAGCAATGCTGACTGCTGCAACCGGAGCAGAAAATCCAACTATCAATGATATCCAGCCGGCAAGAAATCCCGCTATAGGATGTATTAATTGGCTTAAGTAATGATATTCTCCTCCGCTTCGGGGCAAATTCGCCCCGATTTCGCCATAAGTCAAGGCTCCGCTCAATGCAAAAATTCCTCCTACAAACCATAGTAACAAAACAGAAAAGGAATTTTGCATTTCCTCTACCAAAAAACCGGTGGTTGTAAACAAGCCGGTACCAATCATATTGGCAATTACAAGAGAAATAGCAGTTACAAGACCAAATACCCGCTTACCTGATGCTTTCTTGTCATTGATTTGTTGTAACTTCATAAAAATTTCAAAAGATTGAAATTATCCCAAAAAAGGCGATCAAAACTATCGACTCAGCAGAATTCTATAGACCAATCGGAAATTTTGATCATTTATTCATCCGGGTGTATCATAGGAACAAATCGTACCCCGGTAATTACTTTTTCACTGATATCACCATTTTTATCTTTGGTAACGACTTTTAGCGTTTGCACATGCTCACCCACGGGCAGCACCATTTTTCCGTCAACAGCAAGCTGCTCAATCAGTTCTTCGGGGATCTCCTCCGGTGCAGCGGTAACAATAATACGATCAAAAGGAGCCTGCTCCGGCCAACCTTTATAGCCATTACCATGACGTACATGAACATTATCATAACCCATTTCATCAACACGTTGTGTTGCCTCCCGGGCAAGTTCCTCAACAATTTCGATGGTATATACTTCAGAAGCCATATGAGAAAGAATTGCAGCCTGATAAGCCGATCCGGTACCAATTTCTAATACTTTTTCATCTCCCTGCAGGTCTAGTTTATCAGTCATCAAAGCAACAATGTAGGGCTGAGAAATTGTTTGCCCGTGACCGATAGGCAGCGGGCCATCCTTATAAGCTGCATGCTCGTATTTTTCCGGCACAAATTGATGCCGTGGTGTATTTCTGATCGCCTCTAATAAGCGTTCATCTGTAATTCCTCGTGCCTTAATTTGCTCTTCAATCATTTGATTAAGTTTTGATTTCCACCACTCTTTATCCTGAAAGACAGTACTGATTTGTTCTTTAGAATTTATATCCCGCCTAAGTTGTTTGTTCGCCGAAAAATAAACATCCGGATGACTCCCTGATGACAAAATAATTCCCGTAAAAACAATGCATGCAAGAGACTTTATATGGATCATAGGGTTTCTTTTTATATTTCAGATTATGGTACAATTTTGATCTTTATTATTAAACATCTGATAAGTATAAATTGTTTAAGACAATCTGTTTATCAAAACAATACAAAAACAGAACCACTGGAACGCGCACTAATTTTTTTGCCCATAAAAGCTTAAACATACTAGTACATGTATGGCTAACAAACAAAAAAGGCGCCCAATCCTAAAAGATTGGCGCCTTAATATTTTGTAAGCTTTAAACGAAGCTTATTTTACTTTTTCAGCAATAGCCTTAAAAGCTTCAGGGTTATTCATGGCCATATCAGCGAGAACTTTACGGTCAAGTTCTATGTTATTGGCTTTAAGTTTTCCCATAAACTGGGAATAAGACATTCCGTGTATGCGTGCAGCTGCATTAATACGCTGTATCCACAATTTACGGAAGTTACGTTTCTTAGTTTTTCTGTCGCGATAAGCATACTGTAATCCTTTTTCGTATGCATTTTTAGACACTGTCCAGACGTTTTTCCTACGTCCAAATTGTCCTTTTACGTCTCTGTAGACTTTTTTCTTTCTTGCTTTAGAAGCTACAGAATTTACTGATCTTGGCATAATTTTTCTTTTTTTGCATTAGCGCCTGCTTAGAAAAGCAAGTCTTACGGCTAATGTCAAATTCAACATTTTTTTACTTAAGCAACATGCGTTTTATGTTTTTCTTGTCTGCATCATCCACAACGGTATAATAACCAAGGTTACGTTTCCGTTTCTTTTCTTTTTTGGTCAGGATGTGACTTTTGTAGGCATGCTTTCTTTTGATCTTCCCTGAGCCGGTAATTCCAAAACGTTTTTTGGCGCCGGATTTTGTCTTCATCTTAGGCATTAGCTTACTGATTTTAAATTATTTACTATATCAATTATTCTTCTTTAACGGGGAAATCATCATAATCATACGTTTTCCTTCCATTTTCGGCATACTCTCCACTTTTCCGTATTCTTCCAGTTCGTCGGCAAATTTCAGCAACTGATATTTGCCCTGGTCTTTATAAATGATGGTACGTCCTTTGAAGAAAACCTCAGCTTTAACCTTATTCCCGTCAGACAGGAATTTTTTGGCATGGTTCAGTTTAAAGTTAAAATCATGGTCGTCCGTATTGGGTCCCATTCGGATTTCTTTCACCTGAACTTTCGCTGTTTTCTGTTTGATTTCCTTTTCTTTTTTCTTCTTCTCATAGAGGAATTTCCGATAATCAATAACTTTACAGACCGGCGGGTTTGCTTTTGGCGAAATCTCCACCAAATCGAGCTCTTGCTCTTCCGCCATCTGTCGGGCTTCTTCGATCGGATAAATTCCTACATTAACATTATCACCAACAACGCGCACCATGGGTGCTTTAATTCTTTCGTTAATGCGATAAGGTTCCTCTTTTTTTCTTCGGAACCCGCCTTTTTTTGGTCGTCTTTGTGCTATAGTTCTACCTCCTGTATTTTGTTAAACATTTAATTCGTTGTCTATTGTATTTTTCATTTCTTTGGCAAACTCATCCAAAGACATCGATCCTTTATCACCTTCTCCCTGTTTTCTTACAGAGACTTTGTCTTCCTGTTCTTCTTTTTCTCCAATGATCAGCATATACGGGATTTTCATTAATTCGGTATCCCTTATTTTCCTGCCAATCTTTTCATTTCTGCGATCAATTTGGCCGCGAATATCGTAATTTTGCAACAAAGATAAAACTTTTTCTGCAAATTTATGATATTTTTCACTGATTGGCAACACCCTAACTTGTTCAGGGGTTAGCCAGAGGGGAAATTTACCGGCTGTATGCTCCAGCAGCACTGCAACAAAGCGTTCCATAGAGCCAAATGGAGCACGGTGAATCATTACCGGACGATGTTTTTCATTATCAGAACCGGTATATTCCAATTCAAAGCGTTCCGGTAAATTGTAATCTACCTGAACTGTTCCCAGCTGCCAGGAACGACCCAGCGCATCTTTTACCATAAAGTCCAGCTTAGGTCCGTAGAAAGCAGCTTCTCCGTATTCCACGACATAATCCAACCCGCTTTCTTCTGTAATATCTAAAATGGCTTGCTCTGATCTTTCCCAGTTTTCATCAGAACCAATATAATTTTCTTTGTTTTTAGGATCACGCAAAGAAACCTGCGCTACAAAATTTTCAAAGTCAAGTGCTTTGAAAATTTTCAGGATAATATCCATTACTCCTTTAAATTCTTCTTTTACTTGTTCAGGAGTACAAAAAATGTGAGCATCATCCTGGGTAAATCCTCTTACCCTTGTCAATCCATGCAATTCACCGCTCTGCTCATACCTGTATACGGTTCCAAATTCGGCGTAACGAACCGGCAGGTCACGGAATGAAAATTGCTTCGCTTTATATATTTCACAATGATGGGGACAATTCATGGGCTTTAACATAAATTCTTCCCCTTCATTGGGTGTTTTAATCGTTTGAAAGGAGTCTGCCCCGTATTTTTGAAAATGTCCTGATGTTTTATACAGATTTACATTTCCGATATGAGGTGTTATAACCTGATCATAACCAGCTTCACGCTGCAGTCTTTTCAGAAATTGTTCCAGCCTTTCACGCAACTCGGCTCCTTTAGGCATCCACAAGGGCAGCCCGGAACCTACATTCTGTGAGAAAGTAAATATCTCCAGCTCTTTTCCAATTTTGCGATGATCGCGTTTTTGAGCTTCTTCCAGCATCTCCAGATACTCATCCAATTGCTTTTTCTTTGGAAAGCTAATTCCATAAATGCGGGTTAGCTGCTTTCTGTTTTCATCGCCACGCCAATATGCTCCGGCAATACTTAAAAGCTTTACTGCTTTTATCGGTCCGGTATGTGGAATATGAGGACCACGGCACAAATCAGTAAAATCGCCTGATTGATAAAACGTAATTGTTCCGTCTTCTAATTCATCGATGAGTTCAACTTTATACTCATCTCCTTTTTTCTTGTAATAATCCAGCGCTTGTTTTTTTGGAACCTCCTCCCGCACAAACTCCTGCTTTTGTTTGGCCAGTTCCTTCATTTTCTTCTCAATCTTCGGCAAATCTTCCTGGGTTATTGTATGTTCACCGGGGTCAATATCATAATAAAACCCGTTTTCTATCGCCGGACCAATTCCAAATTTAACACCGGGATAAAGTTGTTCGATTGCCTCAGCCATCAGATGCGCGCTGGAGTGCCACATAGCATCTCTGCCTTCGGGGTCATCCCAGGTTAATAATTTAACTTCAGCATCATCATGAATCGGTTGTAAAGCATCAATCACCTCTCCATTTACTTTTGCTGCCAGCACATTTCTGGCCAGACCTTCACTAATATCCTTTGCAATATCCTGTGATGTAATTCCTTCCGGATATTGTTTTACGCTATTATCGGGTAAACTTATATTTATCATTGCGTTTGAATAATTTTAAAAACGATTGGCAAAGATATAAAAATGCAAAGAAGTTCAATTGTTCCTAAGCAAATTGTTATCTGGTTCAAATAACAAGTTTTTCCATTAAATGTTGACTCCACAAAGTCGTAATTTATACCAAATACTTATAAACATATAATTCACTAAATTTCAAACTTATCAATGACTTATCAAGAGTAAGCCGGTTTTATTTATAATAAATTTAATGTATACAATATTACTTTCTTATATTTTTGTTTTGAAAATCATAAACACCCACATCACAAAAACATACATATATAGATAATAAGCATATATAAAATATTACAATCTAATTTCACACTCAAAAAAGATCATTTTATGCGAAAAATTGTTACCATCATGATGTTAACCTTCTGGCTAACATCATTTATCCAGGCACAACCAACCACAGCTCCCGGACAGGATATTGTAGGTTATGGTTACAACGTGTTCGGCAAATTTGCCGATAATGAGAGTTTAAAAAACTATTGCCTTTTTGATTGGACTGATCCTTATCAGAAAAACTTCGGAAGCTACACTTACAGTATCCCGGGCAGGGTTATGCTAAAAAATGTAGGCAAAAAAGTAAAAACCGAAGTTTCAGGAGCCAACAAGCGCTCTTATGCAAAATCCTTCTCCTCTTCAGTAGGCTTAGGAGTAGATGCATTGTTGTTTAGTGCTTCTGTAAACACTACTTTCTCCCAGTCATCCTCAGGGAGTAGTGCTCAATACTTTCATACAATCCGCGATGCTAACCGGATTTGGCAAATTGCTATTGACGAACGGTATGAGCATAAGAAAATGCTTAAACCCAAAGTAAAACAAGACATTAATAATATGTCCCCGGCTAAACTCTTTGATTTTTATGGGACTCATTATATTGCTTCGGCTTATCTGGGAGGACGTGCGGATTATTCCAGTGTCACGAAAATCACTTCAAGCATGAACACGAAATCTATTGGAGCTACGGTGGAAGCCCAGTACAAAGCTATCAGTGCGAATGCAAGTATGGAAATGACGGAACAACAAAGGCAAGTTAAAGAAAATACCACAACAAAACTTACGGTTACAGGCGGAAATGCAGAGTTTGCCAACGACATCAACAACTATGAGGCCTACAAGAATTGGGCTGCCGGCATTCGCGACATGCCTGTACTTTGCGATTTTGACAAGAAAAGCCTTATTCCTATTTGGGAACTCGCATCTACACAGTCTCGCAAGAATGAATTGAAAACCTATTTTGAAAAAGTAATGGTGAAAAACTATGAATTACCTGAAGCTATGGTAAATCTGGTTTCTCTGGCCAATAAAACATATCGAATTAAAAGCAAAGGCACTGACAAATATTGGGATTTAAAAGGTTTCAATGCCACAGCGCAAGGGCGCGGGGGAGTTCTTCAAATGTATGACAGTGATTTAAAAAAGAAAAATCAAATCGGATCAGATCGCTATTTTAAAATCCTCCCGCACAGAACAGAATCAGACTATGTCTTTCTGCAGCCACAGCACGCAAATTTGGTCGTAGATATAAAAGGAGGTTCGAAAAAAGAAGGAGCTGTAGCTCATCTCTGGAACCACGGCAAAAACAATGCTGCTCAGATGTTTAAAATGGAACCTGTAGAAGGTGAAGACAACACCTATTATCTGGCAGCCAAGTGCAGCGGTTTATACCTGACTGCCGGAGAAGTAAGCTCAAGCGATGACAAGCCCGGCATTCGAAGTGGCGGAACAAAATCCCGCAAACGGGGACCATCAGCAAATGCTGCCCCTGCTCCGGAAACAGAAGTTAAAAATCACGTTAAAGTTAAACAGCAAAGATTTACCGGTGCTGAAAATCAGAAATGGGTATTTGAAGAAACGGATCCCAAACTTATGGCGCCTCCTTATGCTTATGACAGGATTTATAGTGTGCAATGTGTAGACGGTGGAAAATACTGGGATTTCAGAGGCAAAGCTGACAAGAATCATAATGGCGCTTTATTGAAATTCTGGAGCATGAACTGGACTCCCGATGATCGTTTTATCAAGATTGAACCGGCAGATAAGGATAAAGAATTTTTTTACATCAGGCCGACATGGACCACCAGAGTATTGGATGTAAGTATGGGTTCAATCAATAAGAATGGTGGCAAAATACAAATTTGGGATAAAAATAGTGAGGCTCAACAGTTATTTAGTTTTGAATATGCCGGTGCTCCTAATACCTGGTATATCAAAAATAAACGCTCAGGAAAATACCTGGATGCTGCTGCAGGGGAGGTCAACAAAAACGGAGGTAAAGTCCAACAGTGGAAATTCCATGGGGGAGATAACCAAAAATGGGTATTGCGTTCCTACCCGCGAATCGCTGATGTGGATAAATTAAAAGGAACCTATTACATCAGATCTGCTTTTAGCGACAAGTATTGGGATTTGCCGGGTAGTGGAAACGAGAGCAAAGGAAAAGGAGAACAAATAAAGCTTTGGAGTTTGGATGGTGGTGCCGACCGCAAGGTAAAAATTAAACCTACAGGAGACTATGACTGGGCTCAGATTATCTTCCAAAATGGCCATAAAGCAGCCGATGTTAAAGGTGCATCAAAAAATAATGGTGGGGAGCTACATACATGGGACCCGCATGGTGGAAATTCTCAGAAATGGGGCATCTACATTACCGGAAAATATTCTTTTGTCCTGATTAACAAAAACAGCAGAAAAGCTGTGGATGTAGAAGGAGGAAAGATAAATGAAAACGGCTCTAAATGTCACCAATGGAATCAGCATAATGGCAAAAGCCAGCAATGGATGCTGATTGATACTAAAACAAAAGACTGGGTTAATTTATTCGATTTATAAAACAAACCTGAAATTTTACTGAAAAGGCCTCATTTTTGTGAGGCCTTTTTTTATTTTATAATAGAGTATAGCTTGCATTTAAACGAACTATTTTTATAACCAATTGGAGTAGCAATATTTTTTGTTTAGCTTTGCCATCGAACATTATATTAAAAACACTTGTTTTTTTAGAAGTAGATTCTGTCGATCGATATTAATACCAGAAGAAAAGCACGATTAATGCTTGAAATTGCAACCACAAAAAAAGAAAAGCTAAGCCGGCATTTACGTAATTGTTTGAACAATGACTTACCGGGTTTATTATCGCATAAAGAGATGGCGCCATTAAACCGGGAAATGGAATTTGATCATTCATCATCCGCTCGTGAAAGTGCTGTTTTAATTGCTTTGTATCCCCATAATTTTTTGTGGCATCTTTGTTTCATACGCAGGCCCGAATATGACGGAATTCACAGTGGTCAGATTTCCTTACCCGGTGGCGGAAGAGAACACTATGATTCCAATATTACGGCAACAGCCATACGCGAAGCCAACGAAGAAGTAAATATAAATCCGGAAAAGATTGAAATTCTGGGATCATTATCACCAATCTATATTCCGCCAAGCAATTACATTGTAACTCCTGTGGTTAGCATATTGGAAGAACAACCTGATTTTATTCCCCAACCCGATGAAGTGGCTGAAATTATTGAAATTCCTATTCAAGACTTTAACAAGCCGGGCATAGTACAAAATAAAACCTTTTACGGAGGAACCTTCAGGGAAATAAAAGCTCCGTGTTTTAAAATTAACAATACAATCATCTGGGGTGCAACAGCTATGATCCTTAATGAATTTTTTAATGTGCTGAAAAAAATAAACAACAAAAAAGAGTTCTATCAATAAAAGGTATTTGTAAGCATCGGCAAACAGCTTAGACAAGCAAAAATAATCGTTCTTGGGTATGGCAAAACTTAAACTAGATCTTCATGATATCTATAACAAAGGAGATAAAATTGAGCAAGAGCTAAATAATATCATAGAGGAAGCTGTTGAGAAAAAAATCAAAACGGTTGAGATCATTCCGGGAAAAGGTAGTGGCCAATTGAAAAAACGTGTTTTAAAATTTCTTGATCAACCGCACATAAAAAAACAATATCACCGGATTAATAAAGACAAAGATAATTTCGGACGGGTATTTGTTTATTTCAAAAAATAAAGTAATAAAAATCAAAAGGTTCCGGCCTACACATTTTTTTTATTCAATATAGATATTTTATTATTCATAAAACATTTATCACCCTTATTTCAGATAAATCCTAACCTCTACCCTTCTCTCGCGTTCTATTTTCTCTTTTGAGGCAAATTTCTCACCGAAGTTTTGCTTGTATATTTTCCGGGGATTAAAACCTTTTTCAACGATGTAATTCTCAATAAACCGCATCCGTTTTGAAGATAACTCAAGGTTTCTTTCAGCATCACCTGAGCTGTCTGTATGCCCTGACAAAAGGATCATTTCTGCTTTTTCAGTATCTATTTTCTGTAAGCGATTTTTCAATTTAACAAAATTATCAGGCTCAATAACACTGGTTTCATAATAGACTGTAAAAGAGACAGTATCTACTGCAGCCTGAGGGGCTACCTGATTACTAACAGATGCTTCTTTAATTTGCTTTTGCAAACTTTTAATTCTTTCGGTTTTTTCTTCTAATTGCTGTTCATATTGCTTACGGATTTGTATCTGCCCCGTATCAGGTAAGTATAACTTTATTGTATCTGTCCTGACAAGCTCTTGATTTTTCAAGCGCGCTAAAGTTAACCGCAATTGTTCTATCGTATCTTTTTGATTTTCTGATACGTCGCTTATTCCGACTACTTTTATAGTCGTATCCATAGCAAGATTAGAACTATCTTCTTGCTCTTGCAATTCCAGTCCCTGGCGATAGGCTCTTGCGGCCAGTTTTTCATTTTCATTAACTAATAAACTCAACGAATCCTTCAATCTCTGAAGCTCCGACTGAGTTTCATATAAAGAATCTTTATACGCTTTTGATACATAATTCCTATCCCCATCCGTCCGCTCTCTGGTAATAACTCGTGTAACGGTCTGCTGGCTTTCTGCCTGACCTGGTTTAGGTTCAATCTGCTGTAGTTGATCCTTAAGGTTTTCCACAACTTCATTCAAATCCTTTAGATCTTCTTTGTACTGGGCTCGCAACGCTTCTACTTCCTCATCATTATCACCATTTCGAACTGCATTCTGTATTTTTTCTTTCTCAACGATATATACAGTATCGGTGCGACTTTGGGATGAAGTAGCAAATTCTTCTTTCGCCTGATCAACATCCTTTTTTCTATTCCCTGCTTTGTTTGTTTTAGTCTTTTCTGACTCATCATAAGTAGAAAAAGAAGTATCGCTTTTCCCTTCCAATTTTGAGCTTACATTTTTCCTTAATGAATCTGCTTTTTGTTTTGTCTCATAACCTTCAGATGAGATAGAATCAGCTTCAACTAATTTATTCGTTCTGTAATAGCTACTGTCATTCTCAGCTACTGAGTAGTTTTTTTCTGCTTCCGTATACAGATACGTTCCGGCAGGACGCCTGCTTTGGCAACCCCATACTAAAACTGTGATCAGTAAAAAAGCTACTATTTTTATTTTTTGATACCCATCCATACATCTAATTCTAATGCCAGTCCGGCTGTTGGTAAAATATTAAAACTACTAAAGTTTTGCTGTCCGTCTTTTGCAATCATAAGAGCACCTGCATTTAACCGTAAAACTTTAAAAACTCTGACGCCCAGCCCTGCGTAAACAGGTAAATTTATGGTAGGTGTAATATACTCTGTTCCATTTGCATCTTTTACAGGATTAAGTAGCACCCCCATGGAATACCCAAACGAATCAAAAGTCTTTGATTTTCTCAGCAAAGAACTTCTTGAAGCAAATGGCACTGTAAAACCTATAGCTGGTGTAAAATCCAGATTCCGGCTTGTTGTATTACCTACATCTATACTTTTGCTCCAGGCATACATGCCGAAATTAACAGGCAAAGTAAATGGTTCTTTATCAGTAGGAACAGACTTCACATAAGCCTGACGATGCAATTGAACTAAATCGGAATTTATATAAGGATTTACTTCCGACATAACAACATCTGCCAATCCTTCTATCTTTTTTTCTACTAATTGCTTTGCTTGTTCATTTAGTTCAGATTCTTCTTTTGGCTTTAAGAAATCTTTAAATTTAAAATCCGCATACCGTTCCAACTCATCACAAACCAAACGGCTAAGTTCAGGACGTTCTATCTGGTTTTTTGATCGTTGATATTTTAATGCCTCATCAATGAGCATTGATAATTTCTTGTATACATGTTTGGGTTTTTGTACTTCAATATCATTACCGTCATAGATAATATTACTTCTTAACAAATAAACAACACGTTCACGTAGCTTTTCTTTTAACTCTTTTTTCTGTTTTGGCGTCATTAATTTATAGGTCTTGATCAAAAAGTCATATTTCGTGTTTGACTTTAGAACCGGCGGAACTACAACCTTAAATCCGGGAGATTGGTTACTGTTTTTTCGGTTCCATGTAAATGAATGCAATACATCTTCCGTATTTTCACTCAAAACATCCACTTCAACAAGCTCCACATCCGAAGCTACTTCTCCCTGAATACCAAAAGGTTGATCAAAAGGTATTGTTGGGTTTGTCTTAAATGATGATGACTCAAAGTCAACATAAACAACTCGTTCCTGGCTGAATAATGCCAGGCCTGATAATATCAGAATAACTGTTAAAAAAATTTGTTTCATATGTTTTAAATTTTCAAAATATTGATAATGTCATTATTATGTTTTCTTGCTTTTGTCTCTTACTGTCATTTGCTTCGCGTCATTTATCCGTCTTCGACGGATGTCATTTGTAGTTTACCTTGTGAAACCTTTCTCTGTTTCACCAAGGTCATTTGCGCTTCGCGCGTCATTTTGCTTTACTATACTCTAAGTCATTAACTTAAGGGCTTTCTGAGACGGTTATATTTGACAGCATCCGGACACAGAAGTATAGAAAATGACCATTAATGACTACCAATGACCATCAATGACTACTAATGACAATAAATGACATTGTTTTCTTTGCATTATCCAACTCTTCCAGCCCTTTAATCATTCTCCTGTGTGTCGAAAAAATTGTCGCCATGGAGATTTCATACAGGTAATTTTTATTCGGTTGGTATTTTTTTTTGCAGGAAAAGTAGCCCATAGAATCAGCATTCTCATCACGCATTAAAAAAACTCATAATAAACTAATAATTTATACATGAACTATTGATGAATTTGTTTTCATTCAAAATATATCTGTTAAACAATTGAATCTGCAATTTGGTTGACATGTCTGTTAAATTATTTTCCTATTCCAAATTAAATATCAATTGCACTTAACGGTTTTTTTAAATGTCCGGCAATTCCGTTTTCGTTATACATGAATGAGAATACCCGCTCAGCCGAATTTGCTATCCGCCGGAGACGGATTGGGTGCCGCTTCGTTGTTGCCCATCCGCACATCGCTTATATGTAGACATTGACACCCTCCTCCTAACCGCTCACTCCTCTCCAAACATTTCCCGCAACTTTTTTTCCCGGTAATCGAAAATCTCTTTCAGTTGTTTTTTCACTATGATGGCATTGGCCATTTTGCCCAGCGGGCCGAGCGGCAATTGATAATCCACCTGGTCGATGATCTCCGTCCCCCCTTCCACTTCCCTGAAATGATGCTGATAGTGCCATACTTTGTAAGGGCCGGCACGTTGCTCATCCACGAAGTAAAATGGCTTACGGATATGTGTTACCTCCGTCATCCAGTTCATCGGAATTTTCAGCAATGGCGACACCTTGTAGGTGATGATCATACCTTCATACATCTCGCCCTGAGGCGCGGATGTGATGTTAAAACCCATGTATTGCGGTGTAATGGATTTCAGGTTAGCCGGATCGGAGAAAAACTTCCAGGCCTGCTGCAGGCTAACCGGCAAGTTTTGTTGTCTTTTGATCTGATGCATTTTCCTGATATTTTTTATCAACAAGTTTAATGAGTTTCGGGTCGGCTACGATCCGGCCTCCGCGAACGGTGGCTCCAAGCGCAATGGCAGCGCTTATCACTACGGCATTTTTTATAATGTATTGTCCTTCCAGAGTCAACCCGTAAGGGATTTGTGTGAAGACTTCGCCCGGAAAAATGAAAATGGGCGTAATCGTTCCGATCATCTGAAGGAACAGCAAAGCAAGTGTTTCACGCATGTAGATCTTAAAAATAAGCCCCACTCCTATTAAGGTCTCCCAAATGGCAAGCGTGTAAATAATGATGTTTTCTTCAAACAAGCCAAAGGTTAATACATCTATAGTCCGGATTGCCAGGCTTTGTGCCGGGCTCAAACCCGGAAAGAATTTGAGAACTCCGAACCACAGGAAAATGATTCCTACGCTCACACGCAAGAAGGGCAAGCTCCAGCGAGCCATCCACTCGGTGATGGGCTCGTCATACCTTGTAATAATATCTTTTCTTTTTATCATGATAACTTCGTTTTTGTTGTTTGCTAAATAACAACAGAAAAACAAATTTGTTTTGTTTCATCTTTGAATTGTTATTTTAAACAATTGATTATTTGAATAACAGCTTAAAACAACTTTATAAGCTTAATTACTGATTTTTATTAACTAAACCGACAATTGTTTTTGTTTATATTTTTTGCATTATATATAAACAAACACGAAAGCTTACAAGCCAATGATCAGCAAGTCCGCATCAATACAAGCCTGATGCAAAACGGTCTCTACATCCTGACCATACAAAACAAGAACGGTATGATGTCCAGGAGCTTTCAGGTAAACCGGTAACGGTTTAATTCTATATTCCATTGTTTTGATTTTTGAGGGTGTATTATGAAATGTTGAAGTAAGATTCATCCATACACCCTCATTTTTTTTGCATTCTAAAAGTTTGGGATTCCAAATCTGTCTTTTTTCGGGAACGGGATTTCCCTGTGCACCCATAAAACGATAAAATGAATTGCAGACGACCTGCCGGAAACTTATAATTTCAAGCCTGCTGCTGTTTAGCATTAACCATATCCATCATATTGGTTTGGCGAAACCAGAACAATTTGTGCCATACAAAACCAGGCAGAATTTTCGTCTCTTCTGCAGTTTTTGTCTCTCTCCTGCTTTTATTCGCTAAACCCTAAAAAACCATAACCTGACCCCAGGCTGCATCCTTCTTATTCCCTCCATCATTTTGAATAACTTTTTCGCGTAAATTCCTGACATTCGGAATTTTTTACATAAATTTGTGAATAAAGGATGTTGATGAAACACGATTTCGCTGATATGCACTTTGCTCGAACCATTAAAAGCCTGATTACCAAACAACAATATCAAAACAACAGATCATGAAAAGATACCTTTTAATTTTTATTGTGGTTAGTTTAAGCTCAAATTTAAATGCCGGAGCTACAGATTCATTATCAATTGGATTTGGCGGTGGATACAGTCGTTACAATACATTTCCCGGAGAGATTTATCTTAAATCTGATTTAGAAATGTTTAATCGGAATACAGAAGTAAAGTTTGGGATAAATAATCGTTCATATCAACTGGCATTCGATAATGTTTCCGAGCTCGATGCTTCCTCAATTGGATTTTTTGGTGACATCGCAATTTATCCATTTGATAAAGGTTTTTTCGCCGGGATCCGCTGGGAACTGATTAATTTTAACTGGCTATCCGATGATTCCAAAGCTAAAATTGAGAATAAAAGAAATTATTCTCCGACATCATTATATACCGGGACTTGTATGTTCTTACAGCTTGGATACAAGTTCAATATTTCAGATAATTTTGGAATAAAGCTATACGCACAACCAGGAATTCAACAATTTAAAATTTCTAATGGTACTTCATCATCCGGAAGTTATGTTCAGACAAGTTCAAACGATGATCTGATAATAGAAGACCATAATGAGTTTACTTATAATATAAATTTGAGCATAGAAATAAGATTGTAATAAAATCAACGCTGCTGTTTACCAATAGTTAAGACTCCTGTCTGTATTTTTGGAGATGTTTTTAAATAAGCTTCAGAATATGTGCTCAGCCGAATGTGCAATTCGGCTGCATGTGCTGCTTGCTATGTTGTTGCTGGCCGGAATTTGCAATTCCGCCCTAAAAAACCTCCTCTCCCAACCATTTTCTATCCACCTCCGGCAGATAGTAAAGAGTTGAAAACTTTGGAGAACCATCCAAGCCCTGAAAGGGCGAAACGATAAAAGCCCGGGGTGAAGCGTCCTTCGAAGCGTAAGCGGAGAAGTTAAGCGTAACCCCGGGTTAGTCAGAGCACCAAACATAAAAGCCCTGTAAGGGCGACACATTGGAAAACCCGCTATCAATTGCCTTCTGAATACCTGCTACAACCAGAGCATTGTTAACTCTAACAGAATTCCAGGCCTCTGCCATCTTCTTTTATCAACCATTTCTATATCATTTTAAATAATTTTCACTTGTAATCTCTTAACATTCGGAATTTTTTTATAAATTTGTGAATGAAGAAAGTTGATAAAGCACTAATTCTTTGGCGGTAATATTTTAAAAATGAAAGTTCAGATATTATTCATAATAGTATTTTTGCCTTACATAACTTTGGCGCAATTTGAGTACATTGACCAAACTGATTTGTACATAGAAAACAATATAAATAAAGTTTCATCTTATTTTCATGATGTCGACACAGTAGGGCTTTTCGATATATGGGAAGTTGACACTTTAGGAAAAATAACGAGTAAAAAGGAAATATATGATGATTCAACTTACTCTCTAACAACATACAAATATAATGACGGATTATTAAATGAAGTAATTTCAAGATGGTTTTATAGCTTGTTGTCAAATGAAATTTTAAATACAAAAAATTCGAATTATTCAAAACAGGAATACTTTTATAACGACTCAAATTTGCTAATTAAAGTACACGAAACAAATAGTAAGGATAACGACACCATAATTACAAAGTACAGTTACTCAAATGGATTAAAAATAAAAAGCAAGACAAAAAATACTAAACATAATAATTGGTTAATAATAGATACATTAGAATATTACGACTCTAATGAGATTAAAATAAAAACAACCCTACAATATAGAGAAGGAACACTAGTATTCGGAACAAAGCGTTATTATGATACATCTGGGATTATCCAAGCTGAAATTAATTTTGATATTAACAGGAATTGTTTTGATACAAAAACAATTAAAACTTTTATTTATGATAATAATAAATTAGTAAGAATAAAAGAAACCATATTGCCAGGTAATCAGCCTTTTTTTAAAGGACTACATACTTCAGAGGATAAGTTCACATATGATAAGAATGGATTGATAATAAGAGTTTCTAGGTTTGTTAATGGAAAGTTACTGAACTATGACACATATAGATATGAATAAAAATTACTGCTAATATATGCGAATATGAGCGGCACGCAGACCCCGTCCCGATCCCCCGGAAACTCAGCATGTATTCACCTGTAAAACGGGGGCCCGCGTAATATTTTTTTATTCAACACTCGCGGTTTGCACCCCTTCGCTGATGTCAATATGTAATGATTCCCAAGCTTCCTCCGGCGGAGCGTGAAGAAGTGAAAACTTTGGAGAACCATCCAAGCCCTGAAAAGGCGAAACTCCGGGTTAGTCTATTTTTTTATCATTTTAAATAAATGCTCATAAACACCTGACATTCGGAATTTTTATAAATTTGTGAATGAAGGATGTTGGTGAAACAATCATTCGTTGACGTACATTAAGACAAGAAATTGCTTACATTTGAGGTTATGCAAGAGAATAAATCCGACGTAAAAATCTTTACTTCAAAAGATGGTAAAACAGAAATCCAAGTCAAGCTGGAAAATGAAACAGTATGGTTACATCAATATCAGCTTGAAGAGCTTTTCAAAACAAACAGGACATCTATAACTAAGCTCATTTCAAATATTTACAGGACTGAAGAGCTTAACAAAGAGGCAACATGTGCAAAAATTGCACAAGTTCGAAAAGAAGGAAAAAGAACAGTAACAAGAGAGGTGTTGAATTATAAGATTGATGCTATTTTATCAGTAGGCTATCGTGTCAATTCCAAACAAGGTACGCAATTTCGTATTTGAGCAAAAAGCCTATGGCAAGCAAAGTCTAACCATGGTTTGCCATTTCGAAATTACAAGCCAATTCGGTGGAAAGTATTATGAACGAAATTAAAGAATCGGGATGAGCAAAGAATTAAGCATATCGCAACATCAAATTGTTAAACAAATATTTACAATACGTGGAATACAGATAATGATAGACCGTGATTTGGCGGAAATTTATCAGGCAAAAACTAAGGTTTTAAACCAGGCTGTGAAAAGAAATATTGATAGATTTCCTGAATTCCAACTATCTGAAAATGAGAAAAATCATTGCTAATCATGGTGGCTTATCACAAAGGATGGAAGGAATTGAACGTAAACAACTGCAGACTGACACTAAAATTGAAAATATTATGAACTCAATTTCGGAATTGATATGAGTAAAGATGTAGTCATAACCAAAAAGCAAGTTGAAGACAGAATTTTTACTGTTCGTGGCAAGCAGGTAATGACCGATTATCACCTGGCTGAACTTTATGGTGTGGAAACGAAAAGATTGAATGAACGGGTAAAACGAAACAACAGTAGGTTTCCTGAATCTTTTATGTGTAAAGTAACGGAAGCAGAATGGGAGCATTTGCGGTCGCAATTTGCGACCGGTTCGAGAAATTGAAATATTCCAGAACAAATCCATATGCCATTACTGAACATGGTACAATAATGTTAGCGAATGTTCTGAATACACAAACCGCAATCGAAACAAGTGTATTGATTGTACGATCCTTCGTTAAATTAAGAGAGCTTCTTTCAACACATAAAGAACTCGAACGGAAAATTCTTGAATTGGAAGATAAATACGACAAGCAATTCAAATTGATTTTTGAGACAACAAGAGAATTAATGCATCAGGAACAACTTGAACAAAACAGACCCAAAATAGGCTTTAAAAAAGGGAAGGAAAAATAAAACACAGGCTGGTAATCCAGTAGACTCCCCCGCCAGTATTGACTGACGGATAGAGCCTCTCTCCCACTTTTTTTCAATAACTTCAAACATCCCCCAACAGCCAGGCCAAACAACCTCCCCGGCTCCTTTTTCCCCATTCCAAAACCAATAAAATCAGAAAAATATTAAGCGTAAATTATGATTTGTAAAAGTTTTGGTTAAATTTGTTATGGGAAAGCTAAAACACCACTTGTATATATCCTCCCGATTTGGAATGATATCAGCAAGTTAATTGTATATATTAACGAGTTGTGCACAAGCGGAGAAAATGACACCGATAGAGGTAAATTTGCTGCAAAAGAAAGAAATAAGAAAAAGCCAACCCGCATTTTGCACATTTGCAAGCCCCTACACACAGGCTGATGTTTCGGCTTGCAAAAGAGCAAAATTTTGCCTTCGCTCTCGTAGTAAATTATTATTTTTGATATTTTGATAAAAGAGATTATATAAATGAAACTATACGAAACATTAGAAGAACAACTCAAACAAGAGCCTAACTTCGTAACAGATGAAGGAGAATTAAAAAAGTGGGTTGTTATAAATAAAGCCCGGAACTTTGATGCAGAATTGATTGGATTATTACTGGATAATGAGGATTTAAAAGAAAAATTCTTTGTTGAAGTAAAAGGCACAATGGTTTTTAACCAAAACCTTTTTATTCAGTTTCTGGAGCAGAAAAATTATCTGAACGACAGCTATACACAGTTTAAAAACAAGATTGGTTTAACAATTGACGGGAAATATCTGAAACAAAGGAACGAAGTTTCTTTGGTATGGCCGTTTAAAGACTGCATACTGGAGGGTGGGCAAAGTAAAGAAGAGCAAAAACGAGAAGAAATATTTTTTAATGAGACACTTGCACAAGACGAAATAACACAATTGCTTGAGCCAAAGGTTTTAACAAATGTAATAACTTACGATAAAGAAGGAGAACATTCATTTAAAGAATTCAAACGTGATGCAGAACTGAACAAAAAACGAGGCTTACCTGAAGATACAATAACTGACAATTTAATAATAAAAGGTAACAATCTACTTGCTTTACACACATTGAAAAAGGAATTTTCCGGGAAAGTTGACCTTATATGTATTGATCCCCCTTATAATAGGGGAGATGATGATTTCAATTACAATGATACATTCAATCACTCGGCTTGGCTAACATTCATGCATAATCGACTCGAAGTTGCAAAGACCTTATTGACAGATAAAGGAACCATATTTGTGTTCTGTGATGATAATGAACATGCTTATCTTAAAATACTTTTAGATGAAGTATTTGATCGAAAACACTTTGTTTCCACTATTATTTGGAGAAATAGTGATAATAGTAACAATGATGCTAAACAATTTTCCAAAGACCATAATTACATTCTTGTTTACAGCAAAAACCCAAATTGGAGATCGATAAACCTACCCAGAAATGAGGAGCAGTCCCGTCATTATAAAAATCCTGATAATGATCCACGTGGCCCATGGTTTGACGGCAACCCTGTTAACTCACCTAATCCTCGAAAAAACCTTATGTATGATTTAAAAACTCCTTCAGGCAAAATAATCCAGCCACCAATAAATGGATGGAGATGGGATAAGGAAATAATGCAACAGAAGATTAAGTCAGGAGAAATTAGGTTTAACGATGATGAAACAGGAATAAAGAGAAGAACATATTTAAAGGAACAAAAAGGCTTGCCACCCTCAACCTTATGGAAAATAAAAGAGAATTCTTTTTGGGATGATTTAAAGGTGACAGGGCATACGCGACAAGCAAAATATGAACAGAAGAAACTTTTTACTAATCTTCCAACAAGTAAACTTTTCAAAACTCCTAAACCTGAGAAAGTAATACAACAGATCATACACATATCAACGATAGAAGGGGATTTAGTGATGGATTTTTTTGGGGGAAGTGGAACTTTTGGGGCAGTTGCTCATAAAATGGGTAGACAATACTTTCTATGTGAACAGATGGATTATATCGAAACATTTACAATTGAACGTCTTAAGAAAGTTGTTCATGGTGATAATGTAGGTATTTCAAAAGAATTGAATTGGCAAGGAGGCGGTTCATTCAAATATTTAGAACTCAAAAAATACAACCAAACTTTTATTGAACAAATAGAAGAAGCAAAAGACAGCGAAGCCTTATTGAATATTTGGGAACAGATGAAAGAAAAATCATTCCTGAATTACAACGTGGACATCAAAAAACAGGAAGACCACATTG
>JAIPBW010000031.1 GCA_021738505.1 Bacteroidales bacterium
AACTCTGAGATGTTTTTTTTCTTTTTTGACCAAATACCCGACTCAAAGATTTTTACTTCTTAAACTTTGTCCCTGAAACTTTACTATCTTGCAAAGGCGGTCGATGCGGTCTATGGTGCGCTCTCCATACCGGTCATTTATTTCGCTGCTAGACAGGTTTGTGGTTAAAAACAGCGGTTTCAGCTTCATTTCAGCATCATTAATTACAGTATTGAAAGCCTCGAATTTTTGGCCGTAATCGTTGGTTACAGGTTCAACTCCAAATTCATCTATGCCTACAAACTTGCGCTTTAAGAGCGTTTTGTAATTTTCTGGCAGCATATCTGCTGTAACCGGGTGTAATATTTTATTTTTTAGCTTAAAAAGCACTGGCAGCACATTGAGTAGAATTGTGCTTTTACCGCGGCCTACATCACCGGTTAAACATAGCCCACGCCCCTGTGTGTCGAACATCCAGTCAACTATTTTGTCGTATTCTGGCAAATATTTAAAATCTTTAAATGTTTTGTCGGTTTGCTTAAACGCCTCTATAAAGAGGGCTTTGCAGGTTTCTTTGTTCCCATTGGCCCACCTCATGGACGTTGTTTTTCTTATGCTAAATGATTTTGAACCGTCCATTTCCTGAACTGTTTGTCGGATAATTTCATTAATCTTGCTTGTCATGTTACCACTGCCTTTCGTTGTTTGTGTTTGATTTGTGAATTTGACCTTTCTTTAGATTGCTGGCTCCGGACTTTTTGCGTTTAAGGTTAAATACATCGTAATACATGGTGTCTTGTTTGTCCTTTTGGCGCAACTTTTTCAATGATCTGAAGTTAATGGCCCAAAAGCTGTCATTTCTGGCCCATTTGATTACCTCACATATTTCTTTTTTGCCTTTGCCGTCAATTCTGATAAGCTTGTCAATCGTATCTTTCCACTCGGCGACATGTTTGTCGCTTTTTGGCTTAAATTGTTCATCGAAATATTTAAGGCTGAACTCGTATATCTTAACCACATCAGGCGAAAACTCTTTTTTAGCGGCTGTTTTTTTGCTTTCCTTGCTTTTATTGCCGTTTTGAGTAGTTTTGCTTTCCTTTTCCTCCTGGTCATGGTTAATCTGGTAGTCTTCGTAATTTATAACAGTTATAATTAGTGTCTTACTGTCTGCCACACGCTCAATTTGGCCTTCTTTTTCAATCAAATCTAAAAATTTACGCACCTTAGTTCGCGACCAGCGCCAGCGCCTAGAAAGTTTCAACTCTGAAAAACCCACCTGGCCTTTTTTTACTTTCACTCTCTCACCTTTGACAACAATGTAGCTGTCAAAGCGATTTGCAATAAGTAAAAGGTCCACCCAAGCCTGTGCACGGGTGAATGGCTCGCTTAACCATAATGGATTTTCCAGAATTTTTCTGTGTAACTTAATCCATCCGGCCATGTGCTATTTGAATAATTTGTTAAAATTGTTTGTTTCTTCATACTCCGCTATACGCTCTTTGTATTCATCGAGCTCTCTTTTTATTTGCTTTGAAACATTCGCCAAAGATTCTATGTTTCGTATGTTGTGGAGCACTCCTGCATGTGATTTTTCAAAGTAACCTGCAATTTCAATTAGCTTGTAGCCCTTGTCATGTGCAAGTAAGGCTATGAAGCCTCTGGTATCCACTATTTGTCGCTTGTTTGTTTTTGCAAAAATTCTGAACCAGTCTATTCCTCTACGGTACGCGACCATCAGCATTATTTCTGTTATATTTATTTCTCTCATAACTATATTTTCTCTATGTTTATTTCATTAAATTGCCCGTCCTCAGCGATAGAAACAGGTTTCCCGGTTTCTTTGATTATTTTTTCTTTAAATTCGCTGATATTCGAGTTTTTGTCGCTAGTATGCAACAATACAATTCTCCGCAATCGGCTTATATCCTGTTTTTTGAGAAATTCAATTAGCTTTTGAATACTCATATGATTCAAAGCTATTTTTTTCGCTACAAATGAGCTTACCAGACCCTCATCGACGTTTTTTTGCAGCCTGTACTCATCAAAATTCGCCTCTACCATAAGAATATCAATTTTATCGAATGTATAAGGCACATAACGGGTGTCCGTTATGAATACAAGGTTCCCGAATGAACAATGATTCACTACAAAGCCGTAGGTTTGCACATCATGTACTAACCTAAAGCTTTTGATTTTGAAATTCCCATACTTTGCAGATTTCAACTGGCTTTCATACGGTTTTACGCAAGGCACGCCGTAATGAATCCATTGTTTAGAATATTTGCTATGGTCGCCGTGTTCATGGCTTACAAGCAAAGCTTTAATTCTGCCAATATCCCAATTTAAGGCTTTTTTGACAAAATTAGGGTGCATTCCTGCCTCTAACATAAGGCATTCACGACCATTATCTAAAAGGTAGCAGTTCCCGTGGGAACTACTACCTATTACTTTAAGCTGCATCATTAAAACGGCGCTTTTTGCTGATTACCGTTTTTATTGTTTTTGGCGGTATCCGGGGCTTTCTTATTTGTTTCTTTTGAGTCCTTGCTTTTTCCGCTGTCTGACTCGTTTCCCGGATTTTCCTCAGCTGCATCCTCCATTTCTTGTGCCATTTCATCGACCTTTTCCTTAATTGGCCTGGTGGTGTTGTCATCACTAATTTTTCCGGTCTCTTCGTCCACCTCGTGCACATTTGTTTCAATCATGCCTTGTTCGCCTATGTTGTCTGCCGGAAAGTTCAGGCCGGGCTCTCCATCTTGTTTTCCGAGTATTACACTGTCTGAGCTCGAATTTATTAATGTTTTCAGTGCTCTGTTAATGACGGTTCGTTTGGCCATTTCGCCCGGAAAATTCTTGTGGGCGTCACTATTGCCTTTCGTTGGCCCCATTTTCCATGACTTGTGGATTTGCTCCATGGTCATGATTTCATGCTTTATTGTGTCGCTCTCTTGGAAGTTGACAACGGCATAAGCACCTATAATTTTGTCATCTGCAATGTTTTCAAATCTCTGTTCGTGGTTTACAACAAATCTTTTCCCGGAAACAAATTCAATTTCAACGTCATCATCCTCGTATATGAGGTTTGCGTGAACATCTGAAACATTTGCATATCTTTTAGCCAAAGCCATACGGCCCGGATATTCTTCTTGACAGACCAATTTGTTGCCATAGGCTATGAACGCACATTGTTGTTTCATGGGATTGAGCCCTAGAACGATCATTCGCATAAGCGAATTCGCAATCGAGCTTTTTGTGCATGTTTCAAGCACCGGGCTCTTGTTTTTGTCATATGTTTGCAAAAGAGTAAGATAGGCCGCCCGGAGTGCGTTTCCGGGACTGTAGTCTTGTGGCAGGTTCAACTGATTCAACTTTTCGAGTTCGGTAACCCTAGCTTGCACCTGCTCAATGATGTGGGGATTTTTTTCAGGCTGTTTGCCCGCTGTTTGTTGTTTGTCATTCTTTTGTGTCATAAAAATTTAAATTTGTTTGTTAATAAAATGATTTATTTGTCGATTTATTTGTCCGCTATTTGCTGGATTTCATACATTCTCTCAATTCTGTAATTGAGTACGCCAAAATTTATGTAAGGCGGTTTGTGGATGTATACTTTACCTCCAACTTTTAACATTTTTTCCGGTACATACGAACCTTTCCAAAGGCCATTTTGAAAAGGGCCGGCTTCTATAATTTTGTCTTTTTCTATGATAAAATATAGAAAATCCTGACCTTTGTCTTCTAGCTCAATTTTTATCATATTTCTCCTTTTAACGTTGTTTGTAAATTGATTGGTTTAAATTGCTTCATATTTTAATTCTAAGCTAAAAAAATCATTTCTGAATACTCATACCTAAATACAATTTTAAGGTCACAGAAATAAAATTTTCCGACTCCATGCAAAAATTTACTCGTTTAGCTTATTAATATGGATATTGTGATCATCATACTTCTTGCTGGCAACGAGCAAAATGGTTTGAGTTTCTGTTTGAAACATGTCTGTGATGCTCTCAGCGTTGTCTACAAATATCGGGCACTTAATTCCATAATGACTGCTAATAGTGTCTATTATGTCCAACGCAATGTTAGTCCTTGCGCCAGTATTGAGGCTTTTCCACGGCACTCCATCAAATGTTATATCACAAGTCTCTTCAATTGAGCCGTTGTAGTGCTCTTTGAACATTTTAAATTTAGCAAACATAAACTTATCATTTACAGCCTTTTCAATCAAATTCACTTTGTTGTGCGTGAATCGCTTAACTTCATCTTCTTGCTGCTCCAAATAAGCTATTAACGCAGAAACCTCTCTTTGTTCTTTTTTGAGGTTTTCAATCCGCCTTTGATGTGTTTTATGTGCTTCCAAGGTGGCCTTATGGTGCTCGTATTCTTCAATTTGAGCATCAATTTCTTTGATTTTACCTTGTTTTGCAGAATCGCTGTCGCCGCTATTTTCACGAGCTTCTTTTGCTTCTTCAATTTTAGCGTAGAGTTCGGATATTTCTTTGTCTATCTCGCTGGTATCGAGCTCGCCATGGTTTTTGATTTGCTCTTCAATTGATCGTAAGTCGCTTTCCGCGCTATATATACTCTCTTTGTGTTCATCAATAAGCTTTTGCTTTTGCCATATACGCAAATTTATTTCACTTATTCTTTGTTTGGCTTGCCGGGCAACATCGGTGATCATTTCTAGGTCACTATTCTTTTTGCTGTAGAAATTTTCTTTAACCTCTTCGATTTTGCTCTGTATGTCATTTTCGGGAAGCTTTTGCCCACATGTAGGGCAGGTGTCGCTAACATCAAGGTTGGGTTCTTTGTTGTTAATTTCAAGCCATACCTCCCGCTGTTCATCGACTTTTTTGGCTTTGTGGTTTTTTTCAACGGAAAGTTCGTCGATTTCGGAATTGAGTTGCTCAATCTTGCCACGGATGGTATCTATGTTAGCATGTTCTTTGTCTTTTTTTGCTTTTAGATCAGATAACTTATCCTCATCCTCCGAGACAAGCTGTTTTTTCTCCCTTAGCTTTTGGTTATATTTGTCTGTAAGCTCCACTATTTGTCTATACTCTTCGTTATTATAAGAGTCTGGAGCAGTTAATTCGCTTCTTTGCTGTCTGAGTGCTTTAAGCTTATCGTAAATCTCTTTTTCCCCTTTAGATGGCTTTTCGGCCATCTCTAGCTCATCAATTCTTGCCGGAATCTCCTTTAGACGGTCATTGTTGAGCTTAATTTTATCTCTGATTTGCTTTATCGCCCGGTCAAAGTCTGTCCCGGCGTTAAGTAAGCTTTTTACATATGTCATGTCTTCCGAAACGGCCTGTTCATCTGAGAACTCTATCATATTAAAAAGGATTTCTCTTTTATCCTTCCAATTTAAGCTAGCAAAGTAGTTTGTGTCAGACAAAAGCCGAAATATGTTCTCATCGAACAATTTGCCGATTTCTTTTTTATATTCGCCTTGCCTGACCTCTACGTCATTAATTAAAAACTTTCCTGTGAAACCAGCGAATTCCGATAATTCCGAGCCTCTTTTTTTAACCCAATTGTCATGTAACTCCCGGGTAAAGGATATTTCGTTGCCGGAAACTACCATGTTAATTTTTACTTGTGTGACAATATCATTTAACGGCTTTCCGTACTCATCTAGGGTTCTGGCGTTGAAATCGCTTTGGCCTCTGCTATCTTTCCCGAATAGCGCCCAAAGAAACCCGTCCAAAACAGCAGTTTTGCCGGTTCCGTTTCGTCCGTAAATCACACTTTTTTTGTCTTCAAAATTCGCTGATAACGATCGGTGGTTTTTAAAGTTCTTTAATTTTATTTCTTTAATCTCCACTCGCTGGCTTGTTTGTTTCGATTTGTCCATAATACGTATTGTTTACTTATGGTTAATGAATGATTTAAGTTTATTTTTCTGTGAATCGGTGAAATTGCACCTTCTGTGCTTCACTGCACTAATAAGGCCTTTCCAAAAGCCCAGTTCACGTTCCACCGGGTCAAATTTGATGTGCCTGTTCTGCAGTTCTCGCACAATGTTTAAATTTTCTGTTTCTGTGTTCATAATTATTTGTTCTTTAGGTTTTTTGCTTATTAAACCGGGGCCGGAGCCCCGGGAAATGGTGGTTATATTAACCAGTTAGCCACAAGTGCTACTTTCGTCTTTTAATTCAAGTTTATTGCCAGTAAGCGCAAAAAATAGAAGTTGTAAATCTTCCACAGTGCTTACACTCCTACACACATAATTACCTCGACAAAGTGTGTTTACTGCCATTTCTCCATTCTTTTGAAAGTTCCATGTTCCAATTGCATCAAACCATGTTCCGTCTCGGTTAATTATCTCTCCATTTTCTTTATCTACATAGTCATTACTAACCTGCAACAACCATTGCTTTTTGTTTATATACATGTCGTTTTCTACGCACGTAAATCCTAATCTTTTAAGGTCTTTTTCTGTTAAAATTTTTTGCTCCATTTCATTTTCAAATTAAAATTATTACTATTTGACCGCACCAGATGGCTAACAAGCGGTATAGTGCAGTTTGCCAGTTACGGTAGTGGTAAAGCAAAAGTGTCTGCAAAGCAAACCGACACCATACCGCCAGCCGTTAGCCACAAGTTGTTTTTCCTTGCCGACCCGGCATTTGCCAACGCACAAAGCAAAGAGTGCCGAAAAGGCACACATTGCTTTGTCTGCCAACGCTCACGGCATCTTACATACAGCTATGTGGCGTGGATTCCAGTAACTCGGACGCATCCCGTATATAATACCTTTACCGTCCTGTTTTAATGGGACATTTCGCATTAGTTTATTTCCAATACCTCTGACGCTCCAATCTTCTGGCCACTCTTTTATTTCCCATCGGAGAATTTCGCCCCAACCATCGCCTGTGTTTTTGCCTAAATTGGTGCAAAATTGTAGCAACTCAGCAATCTTATAAGGCCATCCAACACAATACCAGTCAATGTACTCGCAATGCCTGTAATATAGTTTTATGTGCGCGTTCTTAAATTTACCTCGCTGTATATCAATATTCTTATTTGCTTTAAAATGTTGGCTGTGTTTTAGCCAATCGCCAGACTTTACTTTAAAACTTGAATCTTCCACAACACATTCAGGAAACTGGGCAAATGAACAGGCATAAAACCAAAGGTCGTTTTTAGGCCCCGATTTTTTAATTGGTAATGTAATGTTTGCCCCTTGCCTTACATTGCTTTCTCTGCTTTTAGTTATTACTTCTTCGCCCATTTCACGCCTTACGAGGTGGTAGTACATTACACCATCTAAAGGTAAATAATGGTCGCTTATTACGCCTGTTTTTAAGTAGGCTCTAATTCTTAGATTTTTAAATGGTTCGTTCATATTTTCCTATATATAAATCCGTAAAATACATTTGATTGATTTGATTTTTCAATCCAAAAGCAAGTTGCATCTAATGTTATTATTTCATCTACAACTTTACTCATAAACTTGCAAAAAGGGTTAGATTCAGTAAAAAAAATCAATTGAGTTTTCTTGTTTGCGTTCAAAATATCTTTTAAATTTTTCATTACCAATCCGTAGGAATCAAGGTCGATAATATCAGCTTTTGAAGCTAATTCAATGTGATTTCGATTATCATCGCATATTTTAATGCAATCGAAATCTAACTTATTCAACTTCCATTGTTCTTTTTCGATACATGTTAAATCAGACTTTAATTTACTCCACAAATTGCGACTTAAATGCCCTTCCCCTGCATACATATCTACTATCATTTTAGGTTTAGGCAAAAGTTTTAAACCTTTTTGCCTAACCGCTATTTTTTGATTTAAATCTGAATTGTCCATTACTCAAAAAGTGTTTTTGAAACTCCTTTTTCAAAATAGTCGGTTACATCTTTTTTAGCTTCGGTTGCCTTGTCGATGTATGTAACGAAATCGGAGTTTTCAAACTTCATTTCAGAATCAACAACGGATGTTTCAGATAAATCAACTTTCAAACGTCCATGCCCTACACGTCCATTACCCCCAACTTGCGAACTTTGAGACGCCCAACTTTGAAGTATTGAAAGAAAAGCACCTGTTTCAATATCGGTAGTATCCCTTAAGCAAACTTTCCAATAAAAGCGAGTTCCAGAAACCAATGTTTCCATGTGATACATCATTTGTCCGCCTCTCAATTCGTCAGTTAAGTCCTCTTTTTTAATAAAGTCACGTTTGTTTTCATCCTTCGTATCGTCTTTACGAGTGTTCATTTCTACCTGACAATAATCCCAAATTGTTTTAATTTCTTCTGTGCCGTGGAATTTTTCTGGAATTAAATGCAGGGTTTCTTTACATATAGGAATTAGTTTACCTATATCAACTTTCCCGGGAACAATTACATTTCCAACTGAGCATCCTAAAACGCTAATTATAGGAATGTCTTTTCGCATTTGCCGCACTTTTTCAATGTCCAAGTTTTTACCTCCTGTACTTTCAAGTGAACCTCCTGAAAAAAGTAGGTTAAAAGTGTCGGCATCAACTTCAACTTTTACACCATCGTTTTTGGTGAGGATGTCAATTGCTGCCAAATCCCTTAGTTTACCTCTAATACTGTTACCAGAAATGATTGGAATTTCAACTACATTTCCTTTTGGCTGTACAAATTTTTCACGGCGTAGTTGTACAATTGTTCCGTTTTTTTCGCCTCCATTGTGGCTAATTGAACTTAAAGCCGTGCATGTTCCTTCTAATACAAATGTTTTCATAATTCTTCGTTTTGAAGTTTAATTAATTCTTTTCTGTCTTGGTTTCTTAATCTTACTAACATGATTAAGTAAGTGGTCTCGCTTCTTAGCCAATTCAATACAGTATCATCCTGCCCAGCTTCGACAACCGATAAAATATCTTTGTTGTACTGCGCTTGAATATCAATAGGTATTCTGCGTTGAAAATTGGTTAAGAACACTTTTAAGCTATCGGTATAGCTTGCTGAACGTAGAGCGTTTTCAAAATGCTCCCAAATTTCACGAGGATATTGACATTTGTAATCCTCTGTAATACTTCGCCAAAGTCCCCATAAAAGGTTTTCGGCTACTTCTTCTTGTGTAATCTGCTTTTTTTTATTCTGCATGAATTTATTGATTTGTTGAACTTTAAAGCCGTTTTTTCAGCTCCATGTTCGGTTAAATAATTAATTTGTTTTTTTGTCCAGTTTGGATTTTTAATATAACCTAACTTTATTTTCATCTCATATATGGCCGTTTTTGACTTGCCTATAAAATTAGCCGCCTCATTAATGTTAAAACATTTGTAATTGACCATTATCCAGGCTACTTGGCTTAATTTCCAATTTCTTGGTATCTTCTCTGGTAACATTATTTATATAATTTTTATCTGTGAATAACATGAATGCCGTAAAGTCAAATATTCCACTTCCACGGTATTCTTTAATAATACTTTCGTGCTCTTGCCAATTTTTTAAACCAGCTTTCAAAATCCGATTTGATTTATAATCACCATTAATAATTTCAGCTTGTGAAAATTGATATGCAAGTAATTCGGACATGTGAAAATGAAGCAATCCGAGTAATTCAACATCTGGTTTAACATGTAAGTCGTCAAGCTGCCAAAATCCTGTTCTGTGCTTAAATAGTACGTGTTTTTGTCCTGTTTCTGTTAAACAAACCATTTCAGCACCTTCAATAATTAATTGAAGAATTAAACGCTTATCGGCTTTTGTGACGCAATGCCATTCACCATCTTTGACAATGTGTGAATAGGTGCGAAATCTTTGAGGTTTATCCCTTCCTGTTTTTTTCTGAATAATTTCAGATGCTTCATCAAAGCAGAATAGTGCTTCGTTTGAAATTATAGTGCCAGGGAAAAGAAAGTCATGGTCGTTAAAGGTGTCTCTTACCCATTTATCAAATAGTAATCCGGTACCTTCTTTGCCTGTTATTCGGCAAGTACCTTTTTCAGAGCCATAAATCTTATTAGTTGCTCCAATTTCATAAATCTGTTCACATGTATGCTTCATATTATAAGTTTTAAAATCCAACGCTCAAAAGGCACATTTGAAAATCGCACAATCCAACGCCTGACCAAAATTTGCAAAAGAGCCTTTTCCCTTTGCGACCCGCATTTTGTCCAACGCTAAAAACAACCAGATGGCTAACAGCAATAAGAACCAATACATTATTCTGCCCTGTATCCGTAAAACTCACCATTTTCAGTGTATACATTTTCTCCTATCTTCACATCTGATGCGGGTACGTTGTGATACATTAAAACGGGTAATCCAGTTGCTTTATCTCTAGCAATTTGTTTATCAATTTTTACATTATAGTTCAATTCTAAATTTTCATCTTTCACTCTTTTTACTGTGAAAACTATTTCGTTAATCTGATTTGTTCCTGTCGTAAATTTCATATTGCTTACAGGTTTTTAATGAGGCTTGTTTTGTCCTGTACCTCAAATTGATTGAATTATTTGTGTTTCGATGTTGTAATTTACAAATGTATGTTATTTTACAATTACTTTTGCATGAAAATTTATTATAAATTGTTTTTAGCCGTTCATGCCCGGCCTGTAGCTTATTTTTAAATTATTTAGAACATATAAAAACTGTATCTATTTTCGTATATGTAAACAAAAAAGTGTTCGTTGGAGAAATGAATTATGCCGAAATCGCTGGATTCAACGATTATTAAGGGGTTTATTTCAATCTCTATACTAGTATAAGAATTTGTTTCAATAAGCTCTATCCGCGAATTGTTAATCTTTGCTTGCAGGTTTGTTTTTTCGTTTATTATTTCAGCAAGCTCTTGCCGTGTAAATACTGCTAGATAATTCATAATTATTTGTTTTTTAATGTTTGTTCTACAAACGTACTGCATGCGAATGAAATATGCAAGCAAATTTGCAAGAAATTTAATTTAAATTACTTTTGGCAGTAAACGTCTATCCTGGAGCTTATTTTTACACTATTTAGAAAAGGGTCATATTTCAATTGTAAGACAATTAAAGCCTTACATTATAGTTGTATCCTTTTAGCACTTTGAATTGACTCAGAGCTTAAAAAACGGCATCTATGAAAGTTTTTATTTGTTTTTATCGGATTGCAAAAAAGATTTCAGGACAAAAAAAACCCCGGCAAATGATTCACCGGGGCCCAAACATCCAAACAAGCCGTGTAAGCAATAGGTGACAAATATAAGCACTAAACGGGGTGTTTACAAATCTGATATAAAAAAATACTTTATGTTCTCCATATAACCAAGTTAGAGAGGTCTGTGGCAAACTGTATGTTGAAATAATATCGTGTATCGCCGGTGTCGTAAAGATTGATAGATATGTTTCCGCTTTTGTCAATCGACACAAGTTTACCGTATTCGGGTGTGACGAACCTTACGTAAGATGCGGGTCTGTACCCTGTCGGCAATTGTGCTACAATTGCACCGGTGGCACTTCCTGGACTCACATATCCCTCAAGATGCACAATTCCATTAAATAGTTTTGTGTATAAGGCCTGTACATGGGATGAATTTGCGTATGAGTCCCACCCATTTGCATAAGAAAGGCTATACCAGTCAGGGACAGAAGCCTGGACTAAATTTGAAGGCAAAAAATCATTGATAAGGTCAGTCATGCGAGGTTCACTGCCTAAATCCATGTATGTACCTATAGGTGCTAGCCATGCTTGAACTTTGCCTCTTCTTTTCGCAAACACGCTATTGGTTGAGCCATCATAAAATTGCATTGCTCCGTCCGGATCGTCCGTCTCTTCTACACACCATGTGTATCGGTAGTTCGTTGTTTTGCTTACATTATGGCTGTCGACGAGCAATACCTCACCGTTTAAAACAATTGCACCTGAGTTAATTGTGAAATTGGTTCCATTATCGGTATAGTCGCACCCATACAGAATGAATCCGGGATCGCTATAATTTAAAGCTTTTACAATTGATTCAAATGATGCCAGGTTCGCATCTTGCATAAATTTGAATATCTCTTGTACCGCTGGTAGTCCACCTGTGAAGTTTGTTCTTAATTTGTCCATTGTTAGCTGTTTATAAGATTATACTTTTTTCCTGCCGCAATATATGGCTCTAGTGTTTTCATTACTCTTAATTCAAATTCTGAATTTATCAAAATTGAGCTCGGAAAGACAATTGTGAAGTCATGTGTTTGTATAAAGTCATTTTCCGTAAGATAATAAGATTTCCCGATATCCGTCCAGACTGTAGGGTTGTTGTCAGGCTGTTTGTTCGTGTTTGTGCTATTGGCGAGATAATTATTGCCTTTGTAGTTAACAATATCGCCATTGGAGTAGGTTGTGCTTGTATTCCACAGCCTAGAAATATAAAATCCCCTGTTCTCGTCCTTTCTGAAAAGATATAATTGTTCCGGTAACGTGTTTGTTTGTATGTAAATCCGGCGCATATTGTTGTCGTAAAGATCATTTAATAGGTGACATAAATAAATTGTCTGCCCGGTTATATCTAGCAGGTAATCGACCTCATCAACATAATTTTTGAATCGGCCATTTATGTTCGTTAAGTGTTTAAGCATTGACAGAATCCAATTCACGCGGTTTGTTTGTCGTAATGACCACGGAATTCTCCTGGTGATGATGCTTATGAGTGAAAACTTCAAATTCATGGTATCAAATAATTAATGTTTCCCGCATCAATCGTATAATAGCCAGCCATAGAAATGACCTCTCTATCTATAAGGGTATAGTTAAGATTGCCGTATTTGTGCTCTAGCATATCTATTGTTACATCAATTACGCCCTCAACGCCTTGGATTTTGTCAATAAAAGCATTTCTGTTGAATTTCGCATCAAACGGGATGTTGGTAACAAATTCATCGATAGCAGCCTCCACCGGCTTTGTTGACGGTTCAGTTATTTTTGCTCCTGAATCGTCTATAACTGTGGGGTCTCTGTATATGTTAATTTGATAACGAATGAAATCCGCATCCTCAGAGATAATTGCGAAATGGGTTCCCGGATACAATATTTCTTCCAGATATGCCTTTAGGCCGTCTTTTTCAGATGTGGTAAGCTTTGTTGGCCCGGATTTCGCCGCTTTTATATGAACTGTTTTACCATTTAGCGACACACTACAATGGGCCAATAGCGTATCTATTGGGTTAACATATATATAGGCGCCGTCAACGTAGGACAAAGAGTTACCGTGCTGGTAAGACAAAGCCATTTCCTGAATCCACCTGATGCCGTAAAGTTTAGGCTTGTTTACCAACTGATTTACATCTGTTTTATGCTTCTGAAAGACCTGCTCAAGCACGTAAGAGGCAAATGTGAATATTTTTGTCCATATTCTCCATTCAGCGACCTCATTACCTGCGTTAACATCTGCTTCTAGGTCTGCTAGCGTGTCCGGTGGAGTGCCAAATTCAGTTTCTAGTTTTTCAGAAATTGCTTTATAAATATCTGATTGTTGTACCATACAGGTATTATTTTAATTAGTAATGTATTATTACGCTAATGACGGAATCATCAAAGCCGTTTAGCGCCTCAATAGTGAGGTCACTGGGAGTCCTTTCTGTAATTACTATATCGTCAGCCTCTCCGCTCTCAACGCCAAACGAGGAAATGTTAACAGCATATTCGGCATCCGGCATTGGTTGAGGAAATTCAACAAATATTGAGTTTGTGTTTTGCGCTCTTGCCGCAACTAGTTGGATACCGTCTATTTGTTTGATATCTGGTCTCATATATTATACATTTGCATGTTTATAGATCACCACAATATCGTCACTGGTCTCTATTGCGTAACCTGGATTTATTGAAATCGCACTGTTTCCGGCAGTATACGTGGGTAAAGCATAAATACCGTTTATAAAGACTTGCACGTCAAACCCGGATTTAACGGCATTTGAGAGTGTAAGGTTCAAAGCAGTTCCGGCATCAGACGTTTTATTTGTAAAAGTCTCTCGTGCTTCAGTGAATTTATCTTCTTTGCTGTCAGCCGTTGCCTGCGCAGCATTGGCATCGGATTGAGCATTATTCGCCGTTGTTTGAGCGCTATCTGCTGATGTTTGCGCACTTGCCGCATCTGATATAGCTTGTGTGGCGTCAGCTTGTGCACTGTCCGCTACACTTTTGACCTCATCCAAGTCAATTGGATTATTGACGCTAATACGGTCTACTTTCCCTTTGTCAGCATCTTCATAGGCGTTTGTGTTTGCATTGCTTTCATAAGCAGATTTAACAGCGGACGCCGTCATCGCATTGTCAAAAATATCCTCATCGGCAATTTTTTCAATCGTTGAATTACTGTAAGTCCCGTCCGTTGTAGAAATCACCAAATACAAGGCCCACTTTCCATCTCCATCGTCCTGTACGTGGACTCTTTCGTTTGCAATTAGATCTGTGAGGTTTTGAAAGTCCGTTAATGTAGCTACGGTTCGCGCAGTATTCGCACCGGCAATGAGGCTGTTAATTTCTGATGTCGATAACACGTCTAGGTTGGAGCGTGCAGAAGATTTGCTCGGCAAATCATTGAGGTTGTTAGCTTTTTTCACAACAACTGAATCCAATGCTTTCGCATCTAAAGCGGCTTGCAGGCCACTAATTTGTTTAATTTTTGGTTGTCCCATTTTTTTTATTTTAGTTTATAGTACAAAGTTAGCTTGTCATCTACTTCTAGGTTAATTGTTTCATTTTCCCAAGTTAATGTTGTTTCGCTAATGCTGAACTCTTCGGTTTGTATACTGTTTAGAAACAGTTTGGCCGACGCAATATCTGTAGGTACATTGAAAGAAACTTGCCTGTAATGATCAATTTCTAAATCTAGTCTTAAATATTGCTGGTCGCCTATTCTATACCAATTACTGTTTGCCGTGCCTCCCTGTAATTGGTATCTTACAGCAGGATTAACGCCATTGTCCACCGTCACTATCATACCTCGAAATCTGTTTGTTAGACCGTCCCTTTCGGATATATTGTTAACAACAATCCCATTGCTTGCCATTTTCCAATGACTAGGGTTCCAGGTTCCGGTTGTGTTGGAGTAGCACATAAAAATTTGATTATTATATATGCAAGTGGCTCCAGGCGAGTATTCCAGCGCAGGATCGTATACAGATAGACCACTCTCAGGCTTCAGTGGAAGGTTTGCTAACATATTTTGCAAAACAGAATTCATCACATCGCCCGTTATTTCTTCGTTATCGTTTGGCTTGATATTGTTATCTATCATTTGAATTAGCTCAGATCGAGTCATTAGTCAAAGTCATTGTTATAATCACTATTAAAGTCCCCTTTTGTTACTCCCGCTGATGATGGTCTGATATTATTTTCATAAAATGAAATATCCAGTTGTTGAGGTATTTCAAACTCTGTTTGGCCGTCAAATTTATGATCTATATTTTTGCCACTGGCGTCCGCAATGGCTAAAAAATCGTCGTATTTACCCGTTAATTGTATTGTAACATCAAATATGTCCTGATTTTTTGCCGGCTTAATCTTCATAGCGTGCCTTTATAATGTATTCATTATTGTTATTATATGAAATTGATAACATTTTACCCCCGTCACGTTTTAATTGCTTCCTGATCTCCCGGTGTAAGTCTTCTTTGTTCTCGTTGTCTAAATAAGAAATGATAGATAAGCCAATCATGGGTGTTTCAATTAACTCACCTTTTTTTATTGTTAAAAGCTTATAAATAGCATTATTCGTGCTTTCTCCAATTTTCAAGTCACTTTCAAATATTAAGTCTCCGCCTGTATCGCTTAAATAGTCTCTCATTAATGCCTTACTTTTTCGTTCTCAAAGTCTCCACGAACCGTTGTTTTTAGTCTCCCGGCTTCAATTGACGAGGTTGAGGCCGTGGAAGACCCACCAGTTGTAACCCCCGGATGCACATGACTGTTATATTTACTAATTAGGCTTTTGACCTTGTTTTCGAGCTTATTAAGCCTATCTACGAGCCCGCTTATCTTAATTAATCCGCCGTTGTCGCCTTCGTTAAAGTAGCTTTCCTCTTTTTCAAAGTCAATAATAAAGCTATTGCCGGTGCCAATATACTTTAATTTGCTCAATTTGTCAAATTTGATTATTGTGTAATATTCACCGCCCAGGACACGCTCAACTAAAACTTTGCTGCCGATTTCCGGGGTTGGAATAATGCCATTGGCGTTATCTATAACGGATTTTAAACTAACTTCTTTTAATAATGGTTCTCCGTCCGGTTCAAACGCTAGATCACAGCTTGCATTTGTTTCATCGACGCTAGAGACGTAACACAAAAGTACTTTTGGTTTTTGTGTGTCTGTGATTAGCAACTCACGCAATTTTTCAGATTTTTTACTCATAATTTTATCCCGATTTCCGCATCTTGTCTGATTCCTGATGGGCCGTATTGTTTTTTTATGCTTTCGCAATAGTAAAGGCCCTCAGGACGCACAAAGCTTTGGTTTGATAGCCCCACAACGTCCGTTATATCTATTCTAGGCAATCCCAAACAGGTAAACTTTCCGCTGTAGCCGTCATAACTATGCTTGTCTATTTCGTTTTGAGCAATTTCTTTAAGCTTTGATTTGCTTTCTACGCCGCTTACATGAATGGTTAATTTGTCTCCGCCTGAATCTCCCACCGTTTGTTCTATCTTTGAACCGTCCTTTAGATGAGAGATAGCTGTAACCTCGGTTTTCTTATTGATAGAATGTACATAAGTCAAATTATCTTTGATTGTGTTATAATCTATACCGATTTTAACCAGTTTTGACCGTTTTTTATACGTTAGTCCTACAAAAAGTAAACCCTTACTTAAAACAAATATTGAGAGCTTATAAGCATCTTTGATTTTCTTTAACGCCTCAAATCGACTAATAGCACTCCCGTTGTCATGCAAATTTAAGCTTTTTACGTTTATATCGTCTGTATCAAGGTCTAGTTTTAGGTCTGTGTTTGTGACAATATCCGTCAAAATATCCTTTAACCGGGTGTCTTTATAGGATTTTTTTATTGTTTTACGCTCGAGCTGGTATATTTCATTCATTAAAACAATTTTTCCGGGTAATACGGACTTTACGTAACCTGTAAACTCTTGATGTAAGCTATTGCCGTATCCAAAGGATATTTCAGCGTACATTCCCGGCAAAATAACACTTGTAACCGGTATATTGAGCTCTGTGGTATCTTTTTTTTTAATTGTAGCCGTTTTAGCAGTCTTCAGGACACATTCGCTGGCGATGGTATGTATGCTTCGGCTAAACTTAATGCTTTTGACCGCTGAAAAGCTGTAACCGCCTATGACAATATGGTGGTTAAATTTATACATCTTCGTTTGTTGCTTCTAGTGTGAGCTCTGAGTCTTCAATTGCTTCAATATTGAATGCTTGTGCATCGGATACGCCTTGCATGTCAGGTAAGGAAATCTTTGTTAAAATAACTTTGCTTTCAGCACCTAAGAAATAGTCCGCTACAGGGTTTATAAGCTCAACTGAATCGTTTATGTTATACATTTCTGCTAGCTCGTTAATACCTGTTTCCGGTATTCCAGAGCCTTTTTCAATGTATATCCCTTTAATTGTAAGTTTCCAGGATTGGTTCCCTATTTGTTCGTGAACCTCTCCACCTCTAGCAGTTAATAGAGTGCTTTTGATAATTTTCTTATTGGTGAGGGCTATGGTGCTGTAAGGTAGGTAAAACTCCCTTCCTTTGTGCTTTATCCTGACCGGAGCAAATGAAACAATATCTTCAAAGCTGTTTGGCGCATATAAAGCGCTTCCCAGTTTGTTGAAGTCAGGAACATCCGGCGTGTCGGTTTCTCCGTCTATAAAATACGGTTTAGGCTGATAGCCGAATACCAGACTGAATAAATTGTATGCGTTTTCTTTATCCATTTTGCATGCTGTTTCCGCTGTTTAGAGCCCTTAACAATGCTTCTGTCACGCGTTCCTCGAGTTCATCGGTGGCCTCTTCAAGTGTAGCTGTGTTAATAGTTAACGATTCGACCAGTGATTGCAGGTTTATGGTTACTTGCCTTACTTTTTTTGAAGTAGTGCCTCCTGAACCGCCTGTATTCGTTAAGTCTAGTGTTTTATAGTTATCGTAATCAGTATCTATAAATTTGTTTTTATCGGCAACACTCATGCCAGAACTGTATTTGTTGGCTTTTTCTGATTTCTGCTTTGAGCTATGATCGTTCTCCCAGCTTTTTTCTGCTTTAGCAACCCCTTTCTTATAAGCCTTGTTGTCGCTGATTTTGGACCAAAGCTTACCGAAAAATTTAGAAATTGGGCCGGAAATGTTCTCTCGGAACCATGTGAACACTTCTCTGAAAATACCTTTTATATTTTCAAAGGGTTTAGCTATTGCCGTGGCTAAATCGGTCACCCAATCCCAAATTTTCTTAAAGAAATTCCCAATTGGCGTAAATATATTTTTGTTAATCCATTGAAAAGCAGAACCAACCGCTTTGAAAAGCCCTGAAAACGAAGCTTTCAGCATTTCCCAGAGGCCCCAAATTACTTTTCTGAACCCCAGCGATTTTTGCCACAGTAGGTGAAATGCTTTTGCCAATAAAGATATGCCCAATAATATCCAGCCAATGATAGGTATATTGTAAATTGCGGATGTAAGGCCCTTTACGGCCCATGTGAATGCTTTAGTCATGCCAGTAGCGATTCCCATGAGTCCTGAATACACGCCTGACGCATTACTCGCACCTAAAAGCCTTTTGTTTAGTATATACAGTTTTACATTTGCCTTTCTGACGGCCACATTGTAGGCTAGCTGAACAAATTTAGCAAATTGTATTGTTTTACGATAGGCTACAATTGCGCCTGTGATGACTATTATCCATTTTAGCCACTTTGTCCAAACCTCAATATTTTCTCCCATCCACTTGACGGCTTTACTAAGGTTTCCAAATAGGTTTGCAAAGAATGTATTTTGCTGACTACCGACCTTTTCGAGTAAGGCCTGCCATTGGGACTTTAGTGCGGATAGCGATCCTGACGCTGTTTCCATAAGTTTCTCATTGGCCCGGTAGTAATTCCCGGTTTTGCCTGTCATGCGTTCTATGACTGCATTTAGTTCCTTAACTCCCAATTCTCCTTTTTCTCCCATCTTATAAACGCCCTGGGTGGTGGTATCGAACATTTTGGCCAATTCTTGAACAATAGGAATTCCCCGGTCGGTGAACATCTCGAAAACTTCTCCCTGGAGTTTCCCTTTGGCCGCTGCTTTCACGTATGCATTTGATAATTCTTCTATGCGAGCCCCTGAACCCGCAGATATATCGCCAATTTGCCGCATACGTGTTAAAAGCTCATCGGCACTGTCGGTAACAGTTACTAGTTTTTTGCCGGAGTTGCGAACTTCATCGAGTTGAAAAACACTATTTTGAACGTAATTGTTGAGCCGATTAAATGTCTCATTGCCCTTTTCAACAGATTTTTGGAGTATCTGAAAGTTTTTCCGGACTTTTTCAACGTTCATGCCGGCCTCAACGATTTTTGTACCTCCATACAATAGAGCCATGGAGCCACCAACGCGAACTATAGAGTTATTGAGGAAACCCATTTTTTTGTTAAGCCGCTCAGTTTCGGAGCTGAGGGTTCCATACGTCTTTTTGCCTTTAGCGCCGATTTTACCCATTGTTTTCGACGCTTTGTCCTTTAGACGCATGGTGTATTCATAGGTTGTCATTTCCGAACGTTTTATTTATTTGTTGATCACTCTCAGAATCCTGTATACGCTTAATAGCACTTAATTTCAACGCCCAAGCCCAATCTGAAAGAGCCCGGGCGTCGTGTATTCCCAAATAATACGCTAATAGTGTGTCGCTATAGATGATCTGAGCTCCAATACTCTTCTGTTCGAGATATTTGTCAGCCCGGCTTATAACTTTTTTATCTCAACCTCCGCTGTCTCGATTATTTCGTCCAGTTGTCCACTAACCGCAAGGAAATAACGATCATCTTCCATAATTTCCTTGTCACCGGCCAACCAGCAATTTTTCAAAATTACTTCGTTGAACTTCATAGGGTCTTTTTCCCCTATTTCTGAGGCAAGTGAGAGGTCTTTACGGTTTGGTTTCCGCAAGTAGCCTTTCTTTTGTTCGGTTGTGATTAGATATACGCCCCCATGGGTTTGTTTCCAATCCTCGATCATTTGTTTTGTCACTTCTTTGGCTGTAATCGTCTTTTTGGTCATTTGATTATCTTTTTATATTCTTAAATATCCTCTTGGAGCGCTAAAGCGATAAAAGGCAATTCAATTGCGCTGTATTTGTCACCTTGTGACATACCTTTTTGGTACTCGCTTACCTCGGCTCTTTGAATTTTGTCAATTGTTTGTACGATTTCTCCGGTTGATGCATAGCGCACAATTAAATCCAATGGAACCTCGGTAATATCGTTAAACCCGGCTTCTTTGGCCGCTTGGTTCATTCCCGAAAGTTCCGATTGATGCACTGTGATGCTTCCAGAAATTTCCTCATTTCCAGTCTGTATTGAGCGAGCTTTGTTGCCTCGGCCATATCGACGCTCTTTATCGACCGACCGGGTATATGAAACGTCTTCCAGGCCGCCAATTATGCGACCTAAAGCCATTACGTCTATGTCTTTCCAGGCATATTCTTTGCTGTCAAAGGAGTTTTTAGGCATATCTAAAAAATTTTATTGTTTCAAAAATCCGTTTATACGTTGAATGCAAGGTTTACAGTTATTTCTCGGCTGTAACCAACTGGTGTCGGCTGGGCGTTAATAACGAGCTCCCCGGTGCTTACTACATTCTGACTAGGCGATATATGCACACTGAAGCCCGAAAACTCATTTTTGCTGACCATGAGGATTTGCACATCATTCTCAACAAGTCCCTCCAATTCTTTTACCGCCATACTGTCCATAGTGCCATCTGCGTTAATCAAAATTTCATCATCGACTTTGTTAACGTATGTTTCGTAAGCAATACGATGCAATTTGTTCATTGGACGCCTGTATGAGATGTTCGAATAATCATCGCTTACATCGCAGGCGAGACAATCATTTGTCCAATAATATCCATTGAGGCCGGTAAATTCGCGGCATGTGATAAACCGTTTGGTATTGATTGCCTGAATATCGTTTGTGGCCTCACTTACCGGAGTTCCATCGGTAAGAAACATATCTGAGGCGTTGATAGCGCCGCTTTTGACCCGGCTTATTTTTCTTTGCACCGGAATATCCGATATGCGTCCCAAAATTAAACCGATAGCAGCACTGTGGCCGTATGTGGTATTTGTGTTATCCTTAACATTTTGGCTTGTTACCATTACTATCCCTGCCCGGTTGTTATTGGAGCCTGAGTGGTCTTGTAGGTCTGCTGTAGTGCCTTGATAGTCCCTTCCGTCAATTAGACCAAAAACTGGTTGTTGAAGTCCGGCCAGCGTTTCGTTCAGGGTTTGAGCTCTTGCCAGTGCGCTGTCAACGTCGGAATCAATACCGTTTGTGTAAGTTGGTGTGTAGGAATCGCCAGTATTGCGGCATATACCGTAAAATTTAACATCTTTTTTGGCCCGGAGCAAATTGTTTAGGGCTCCATCCGTGGATATCATGGTTTCCATTGTAGTTGTTTCAGCACTCATAACAACATACAATTTACTGCCCTCAGCGGCCTCTTTGTAAAAGTCTGCAATCTGAGCATATGCGTAACGAATTTGACTGAATCCCTTATTATCGGCGTCAGCCAAGGAATAAATTGTATAAACCGTTCCTGATGTCAGCTCCGGGTCAGTTGCAGCACTTATATCACAAATAATGCCTAGTGCGGCAATGCCATCGTTTATTTCTTGAACCTGGCCGAGTGCGCCGTTTTGGTAGTTAATATTTACTTTTGGATACATAACTTATTGTATTTCAGATTTGTGAACTTTTTTATACTTTTTGCCTGCATAACGCCTAGCCTGGACTTGTTTCTCCCAAATATTGCCATAATCGTCAATATACAGTTGTTCAGCTTTTTTGTGCGTTTCAAAAACATTTAAAAGCCTCTTTTTATCTTGATCGTGGAGGCCCTGAACTGTTTTTTTCTTTTTTGTCGCTTTTTGAGTCTCTTTTGTCATTTAAAAAGTCTTTTGGTTCAATGTTGGCGCTATTTTCGGAGCCTTTAACTTGTTTGATTTTATTTTTTAGCTTTCTTATGCTATATTCGTAATTTGTCTCACTGGTTGGAAGCCACTTTTGGCCTACAAAGAGGCCAGCGGCTAAACCTAGTATGAATAGAGCAATGTACGCCATAATTATTCGTTTTTGTTTAAAAGCTTCCGCCATTCGATTTTTACGTCGTTGTATTCCTTTTTGATGCGAGAAATCTCTTTGTCGGAGATTTTATTATCTTGCAAGGATTTGTTTAAATACTCCCCAAGCTCCACCACTTCTCTTGTTAAGCCAACGAATTGTTTAAACTTCTTTTTGTATTTTGCCAAATATCCGCCAAAGAAGGTAGTTAGAATAGCAAGTAATATGCTTATGACCGTTGACCAGTCAATATCGTTGAAGTTAATTTGTAAAATTTCCATAATACGTATTTTTTATTGTTTTAATCTTTTCTTTATTTCTTTAATCTTTTCTTTATTTCTTTAATGTCTTCTGTGTTCCGTTGAACATGGTCTTCAAGAGAATTGTACTTCTCTATTATGCGAGTGAGGTTATTTGTATCTTGTTGTATGTCATATTGCAGCAAATCGAGCTTTTCATAAATCCTGCTAGCAAAGGTTCTTATCGCATATGTGAGTAAACCTAATATAAACACCAACAATGCCAGGAGCGCCTCCGGTACAATGCTCAATAGTAAATCAATTATTACCATAATTACGCGTGTGCCGTATCGTTACCAAAATTCCTTTGTCTTTAGGCACATTTCCCATTAACTGTTTAAAAGCAGCTGTGCTGTAGGAAATATCCCTGTATCCGTCCTTGTCAATATCTGTAAACATTAAACCTAAACCTATACATCCCTTCAAATCGGTGTAGTAGTTTGCTATATGTATAAGTATATAGCTTCTATTTGGCACATCGTGGAGGATTACATGATCGTAACTTAATGATCCACTTTGTTCCTTGCCTCTAAAAGAGGCATAGTAAGTGCCTTCCGGGATACATGAAACATTTCTTTTATTGTCCCGGTCTGGCAACTCAAGGGTCTTATAGTAACCAGCTACATTTCCGAAAGGGTCATAAAGCACCGCGGTTCCCAGTGATTGTTTGTCCCCGGGTTTTTTTCCGCTAAAGCGCTCAATTTCTAGTTTGTATAGATTTTTATTATCTGCCATGAATACAAATTTTTAGAAAAAGCCGGTGGTGTCACCTGCCGGCTTTTTTAAATTATGGAATTATGAAGTGGTCGCCTCAACCAAAGCTATGACGCCTCTTTCGTCATGTTGGCGAGATATTGTAGCCCCAAATCGGGTCTGGGTGCCTAAGATGGTAGCACCTTTGTACTGCGGCACGTTACGGGCAACGCTTACGTTAACAGGCATTTTGGAGTACCGAACGTAATTTTTAATGTAAAACAAGGCAGCGGCGCCGTCATTGGAAGCATTATTGATCGCTCCGACGCTGGTGTAGTTGTCTTTCTTTGCTTTTGCCTGTGTGTAGTGGATTCCGGCGTGTCCCAACTCTTCATTCCAGCGAATCATGAACTCTATGCCCATGAGCCGACCAATTGCGCCTTCAACGAGCTTTGACTTAACTCCGGTTTTCTCATAGTCCACGAATTCAGGAATCCCTAAAAGATCATCGTGCATATCGGGTGTAATTAACCCGACAATTTGGCCCCCTACCTGATCTTTGGCCAATGCGGTTTTTACCTTAATAATATCATCTTTTGATATTTTCTTCCGTGAACCGCTTGTAGAGCCAGTCATAGTTGTGGTGCGGGTGTCAGTGCCAGAGGTGAGGAATATGCGTTCCAGTATGGTAGGCCCATACTTTACGGCCGCCACATCCGCAATAGATGTTTCCATTGCTTCTTTAAGCTGGTCCAAAACGTCCTGATACTGGGAAATATCGGTCAAAAGTTCGTCTTCACGCTCAATGAGAATCGGTCCCGCATACACCTCGTCGGTGTAGTATTCAGAGGTATCTCCATCGTAACTCTGCAGTGTAAGAGGCAAGGTTGGGTTGTCGCCTTGTTTGGCCCTCGAAATTTTGTTTGCATAGTTATATTTGATTGTTTTGACTGTCCCGTCCCGGTTGTCAACGCGTCCTTGCGTATAAAACGAATTTTTGGGATAAATTACTTTTAGCAGATCACGTGCTATTTTAATCGTTTTTAAATAAGCCATTTTTTATCTTTTTTTTAGTTCTATGTTACGCTGTGGCTGCTTGGTGTATGCGATTTATTGATTTACAGTAATTGCGTCAATCGGCCTGTTTGGCAGATGTAATATAGAACGAATCTATATACCATACAAATCTATATAAATCTGTTTTTGACGCTGTTAATGTCTCATCTGTGCCGGTTAAATTGTCTCCAAAACTTACGGTGATGTTCGTGGCTGTATCCGCCTTAACTTTAAAATAATAGACCGAACCGTCCATCATATCACCTACATCAAGATTTAGGGTAATGTCGGAGTCTGTGGTCACCGTTTTAAAATTCAGGGTGTTCCATACGTTGCTTGTTGTGTCTGCTGTGGCTGAACCATCGTTGTCAATTGTAACCGAGGAAACGCTCGCATCCCCGTATGGATAACGAATATTTTGGCAAGTGGTTTCCGTTGAGATAAACGATAGTGCTAGTGTCGCAATTAGCAGGATTAAAAGATTTTTCATTTTTCTGTTTTTTGGTTTAAACATTTGCTGAATTTAGCTGATTTCGATAGTCCGGAAACTTTACAAATCGGAATTGGCCCAGGCGTTGTAAAGTCTCTCAAACTTTTTGTTGTCTGTTTCCTCAAGTTTCGCCAGTGCTGCCGGGTCTTCTTCACGAAGCCTTTGGAATTCTTTTGCATCTTCCAGTGGTTGGCTTTTCTCCTCTTTTTTACGTTTTTCGGTTGCCGCATTGTCCCCAACATGGTTGTTAACATCGGTGTTTTTTTCAGAAGCGCTAATGTTGTCAACAAACAAATTAAAAGCTTCTTTATCCCTTTTGGCGAGGTCTACAAGCTTATCTTTTCGCTCGGAATCCAGGAGCCCCCTTTCGATGAGGTTTTCCACTGTTTTTTTAGCGGTTTTTTCTTTGGTTTCGCTGATGGTGTTCTCCAGCTCTTCAATTTTCTTTTTTTGATTATTAACCTTTGTTTCAAGGCTGGTGTTGTCATCAATGAGCTTTTTAACAGCATTTTCAACTTGTTTTTCGCTCGAAACGTTCAACATTTTAAATAAATAGGTCATGGTGTCCGTGTTTTGTGTATTTTGATTATAATTTTTATTGGAATTGGAATTGGCAGGGGTTGTCTCTTTTACTGAATCATAGATTGCCTCGGTGATTAAATCCTCCGCTTTACGCTTTGTAGATATAATTTCATCAATCAATCCGGCGTCTTTAGCTTCTTTTGGAGTAAACCATGTATCTTCTGTCATTAATTTGCTTATATCATTTTTACTTAGGCCCCTTCTAGAGAGTATTGTGGCCAAGCTATCTTTGATGTGCTGTAGCTGTTCTTTTTCTTTGTCGCTTAGGTGTTTTTTTCCTATTGACGGGTCGTGCATTTGGTATCTGCCATAATCTTTTATGCTTACGTGGTCACCTACTTGAGAAATAACGCCGGCCATGGAACCTGCAACGCCATCTATAATAACATTAATTTTGCCTTTGATGTCATACAAAGCGCTAAAGATGGAATATCCATGGAGTACGTCACCACCAAACGAATTAATATGGACGTTCAGAGAGTCCACGTTTTGATATTCTTGCGCTAAAATGCTACCTAAGAAGTTTCCGTCGATTTCATATCCGATTTCCCCATAGATGTAGATGTCATCGGGTTCCCCGGCTGAATTTTTGAAAATTATGCTTGACCTTTCTTTCATGTGTGCTAATATAATGTAAGTTACGCTAATCACGTAAACTATTTTAAAAAAATTTTCATGGTGCTGTGCTCGTTTGTTTGCCAATAACTTAATCTTTAGTTGGTTTCGTTTATTCCGGTTACCGCAATGTGAGGAGAATTATAGTAGTCCCGTTCAATCGTAGATTCCGAACAACGGTAAATAATAGATAAATTATAAACTGAATCCCGGAAATTGACCTCCGGGTAAACTATGTCTATGTATAGCTTAACATGTAGCTTCCGTTCTAATTTTTTTTTATCACAGGCATCCATTTTTTTTAAAAGCCATTTTTTTAGTTCTAAGCAATTTTTTTTCTTTTTGGTATGCTATATTGATTTTATAATTTAAATTGTACTGTGTTAAAATTTGGCGCCAATAATTAAATTTTTGATTGCTTTTTAAAGTTACCGGGTTCTTTTTTTCATAGTTTTTTGTATCGGGTTTTAAAAATTTGCTAAAATTTTTGATAAGAGTACTTTCTTATAATAGTACTACTTTCTTTATTAGTGTTTTTTTTTGTCAATGTTAATTGTTTTTTTTTTGTTTTTTTTTTGTTTTTTTCTAAAATGTTAATTCCATGCAGACCTTAACAAAAGTTGTTTACAGAAGCTTTAAGGTATGTTTTTTTTCTGTTTTTTTTTTGTTTTTTTTTAAACATATCAAATGTTTTTCCATTGTTTTTTTGGTATGTTTTATGTAAATTTTCTGCATGTTTCTAGGTCATATCAAACGCTACTTATAGAAGATTTGGGGTATGTTTTTTTTGTATGTTTTTTTTTTTTTGGCATAAAAATATTTCGTTGAAATCTTTTTTGCATGCAATTATTCGATGTGCAAATCCGGCTTACTCTGTGTATACTCGGTCTGGTGTCTGTTTATATTGTCCACCAATAGTGAATCAGGGGTAAATTCAATAATCCAATCCGCTATATTCGTTGCAGAATTGAACGGAATTTCCATTGTGCGGACAATAGATAGTTCATAGAGTTTGTTTGTGATTGCCTGACTGATTAAAAACAGGCGTTCACTGTCCTCTACATTAAGAATTCGCTCAACGATATGAATTTGAATATTCATATCTATGTTTTGGTCGCCACCACTGGCTTGTGTGTAATTTATTTTTGTAAATTCAATGAAAATAGCCGGTGTCTCGCCTACTGAGTCTAGGGATGGCTCTATTTGTCCTAACCAGAGAGCTGCATTATAGCCCAGCTCTTCTATTTTAGCTTTGATGTCGTTGTAAAAATCTGCTTTCATCGGAATATATCGTTTATTATGTTAGTCAATATTTGATAGTTTTCCTCATCCAGTTTTTGGGACTTTCCCATAAACTTACGCTGAGGCATGCTGGTTGCGTGCTTGCCAAATACAAGCATCTTACCTCCCTCGTTATGCAGCTTTGCTCCCTCTTTGTTCGTAGCAATGGTTATGGCGTTCTTATTGAAAGTTTTTAAATATAAACTATCTCTCAAATGGCTTCTGCCGTGCCCGATAAGAATATTTCTCGTTGTGGCCCGGTCACTGTGATATGTTTTCTTATTTTTATTGTATTGGAAGCCATACCATCCACTGCCAGGAATTCTCCGTTGTACTTCTCTCCACCTTTGAGTTCCATAATCGTTAAACCGCTGTAAATCGAAGCTTTCACGAAAGCCCTCGACAAGATTTTCACCTATGGCCCTAGGGATGCGATCATTTTGAGCCTTTAAAAATTTATCCCGCATTTCGTCCATGTCGTCGCTAAAGTGTTTGAAGTCTTTAGCCATTGTCCGCCTCACGATCTTTTACGATTGGTTCAAAAACTATTTTTCCATTTTGTTCCGGGTGTGGCTCTGTGTGTGGGTTCTCGCCACTAATTATATCAAATGGAATTAAACCAGCAAACGCAACGCACTTCATATCGCCTACGTAATGCTTGCAGCGTAAACATTTTAAGTCTGTAATGCTTGTCATGGTGTCTCTGTTTTGGTTAATAAATCAAAAAGCTTTGAAAGTTCCTTATCTTGTAGTTTTTCGCCTTTCATATATTTTGTCCAGCTCTCGGCGAAATACTCTTTTGTATTTGCATTGGCATAGCCACTGACGGTATGTGCGTACTTTACTCTATTACTATCAAACATATCACTTTTTAGAAGCGGGTTCGGGTCAAAAATCCGCCCAGGTTCTTTAGCATAGAAGTCATATTTTTGCTGAATACTATACAAATGGTCTCTGACGCTCTTTGGGTATGCAAAATAATTGGATTTAAGGTCAACATGTAGGTAGTGACCAAACTCGTGAACAACGGTTGATTCCAGCGTTTCTCCCTGTATTTGGGCATTAGCTTCCTTTAGTCTTTTTTCAATTGCTTCCCGGCTGTATTCGCCATTTAGCATTCGTTCAATATTCGCTTTCCGCTCTTCTAGGTATTCAAGATATTCTCGATTCTCTCTTCCGCCTACACGGGCAAATTTCTCTTTTGCATGCTTTATGTCTTTTTTTATTTCATCTAGCTGATATAATAACCTAGTTCGTGTATTTTCCAAAGTTTTCCGGTTTTGCTTCATAACTTTGCTAATCTGATTATCCCAGTTGGTGGAAATCATCATTTTAGCTTTGCGAAATTCAAAATAAGTTGTTATGTGAGTACTCATTTCAAAACTCCCGCCTGTAGTATTAGATGGGGGCAGGTGTTTAAACTCTATGGTGATTGGTTTTTGGCCTCTGATTATGCCTGAGGTGGACAGTTCATGGAATTTTTTGCCTGCCCGGTTTACATTTTTTAAAGCGCATTTCTCGTCTATTGTGGCTGATTTTACATTTGATAGTTGCCCTAGTTGCTTGTTCGCATCGAATTTGTTGTCACATTTTTCCCACCTAACGGCCTTTTGCTTTGCCTTATTAAATTCTTTTTCCGCTAATGTTGCAGCTGTTTGCTTTATAGTGCCTTGTGTTCCGCTATTATACGGGTGTTTTGGCCCAAATATTTTTTTCTTTTTGCCCGTGTTAAAATCGAAATCTTTGTCAGGTTCCGGTGGCTGCACTTTGCGTAAATCTGTCTTTTTTCCGGTGCGCTTTTTTTGGACCCTGCACCTACATCTCCAACCATTGGGCGGATAGTACCTGTCCCAAAATGGATCGTCCACCATGCGAGTTATACCGTGGAGTTTTCTATGTTTTGGCCTTGTGTTTTTATCTAAAGTGGCCACATATCGAAGAAATGGAAAATCTTTCTTTGTAGCCTGTATTTTATCCCAATCCCTTGCAGCCGTGGCTTTTGATATAGCTGTGTCATACTCAGTTTGCAGGTAGTCTATGTTATAGCGGTCACTTAGGGATGATGCTCTGGCCGTGAAAGTTGTTTTGTCAACCAAATTGCCCTTTTTATCGAGCATTAGTTTGTTTAGTTCTTTAATCTCGCATGCGGTCTTGTTTGCAGCGAAATAATAAACGTTTTTGGTTAGGGCCTCACTTGTATGGTTGCTGAAAACATTAATGCTTGCTCCACCAAATGCATGTTTTATGCCGTTCGTTAATTCTTCCGCATTCATGCGCATAACGAAGTCAGGCAAATTTCTGTCATTCCATTTCCCGCTCCATAAGCCGTTTATAAGCGCTTTTTTCTGTTTTTCAGTCAGTTTTGACATTTGATTTCGGATTGTTGCGGCGGTTGGAGTCGAACCAACTCCCCCGGTTTATGAGACCGGTGACTTAACCGTTTGTCCTCGCTACACTATATGTATTTTATGTAATCACGCCTTGCTAGCTGTTCGTAGGTGAATTGGAATACCACATATCCCCTAGATTGGGCTAGATTTAGCTTTGTCAAATCGGATTCGTACGTTGTTTCAACGCTATTTTTTTTCTTTGCGGCTCTATTGTGCCTTCCGTTAATCCATTGGCCACCATTTATTTCAACAATTGCATCTATCGCAGGTATGAAGTAGTCGGCTCGAAACATATGCTTTGTTTGAAGCAATTCTTTAAAAGGCACTTCTTTGTAGTATTTTCCGTGCTTTTTGGCAATAAATTTTTCAAACTCTTGCAATAAAGCTTTCCTTTTAGCCAGTTGTTGTAAGTTTTGTTTTGATTTCATGCAAAGTCTCCTCTAAACGTATTAATTTCTCATTGTTGTAATAATTTTCGGTGCTGCCGTCACTTTCAGGCGAACTTATGTTTGCAGATACCTCAAAGCCCGTCAATTCTTCTATGAGTTCTTCACTTACCAAATACCCGGCTTGCGATAGCTTTAGAATACGGCTAATGATGGCATCTATATCCTTTGTATCCTTTATTCTAAAGTAGTCGCCCTCAGCTAGCACGCCTTGGGCTATTAGCTTAGGTATTAATTGTTTGTTAATGACTCTTTTAAACTCTAAAAGTCGCCCTAGATGAAGTAATTCAGAGGTGTTCTCGTGTACCTCAGCTTGTGACCTAGATGAGCCCTGGACGGATGTCATCGTTCCTCCGTCTATAATCCGGCTGATACTGGCATCGCAGGTGTCTTTCATTTTCTCAAATGTTGCTGACGCATCGGTTGAGACTCCGTTCAAAGCTTCCATCTCATCATGTCGGTTGATGAGGGCATAGCTATTAGATGCCATGCTGCGCAGGAATTCCTCAAGCTTATCTGTGTTTTCGCTATCATCGAGGTCTGTTTTGACAATAATGGGTGTGATGCCGAATTTGCTTTGGTATCCGCTCCAAAAAAACAAAGCATTTTTTTTGTATATGTAATGCGGCATAATTGAGACAAACAGACCGTACTCATCAATATCGTTAAACTCAATAAGCCTATTCATGTATTTTTGCTTTGTGTAATAAAGAATCTCGTTGTCGCTGTAGGTATACTTTCGTATCCCACCCCATTCCGGCACAACATGGGTTCTAGGGATAAGCTTAATATCTCTGATATCATACAAATCGCCAGTGTTGCTATCTGGGTTCGGCCTTAATGGTATTTGAACCAATGTATAACCGTAAAAAATGCTCTCAACGTAGTGTTTAATGATTTTATTAAACCACTTACTATTCAAAATCACCGTCTTATCTTCATCTACGGTGTCATTGGCTCCGGCAATTTCATATTCTGTGCCTTTGATGCGTTCTGTGAGTATATTAAATTTAGTTACAACCATATCATCTATGCTGGCCTCGCGGTATAGGAGTTGCATTTCAGCCCGGTTGGGGCTTATGTTGTTGTCCCACATTTCTAAAGCCTCCCTCCATGACTTTATGTCGGATATGACGTGTTCAAAGATTGAATCGTCTTCTATATGCTTTGTTGGTTCAGTTGAGCTGCTGGCGTTTTCTATGTTAGCAAAAACGGGGTTCTTCTCGCTTCTTTTGCTTTCAGGCTGAAAAAAACTTTTAGCTTTGTCTATAAGGCCCATGGTTAGTTGTTTTTAAACGGTGTGTTAAATTTACTTTTTTTTTCGCTGGCCGATCTTATGCCGCTTAGATATGCTTCATAAAGTGCTTTACTTAGGATTTCAACGTTCTGCAAATAAGCTCTAATCATTTCCATTTCGCTGATATCGTTAGGATTAGAGGCCGCATTTTCAAAAGTTTCGGCCAATTTCTTTACAAGCTTTTCGGATTGCTTTTCAAATTTTGTGTTGTCCATATCACGGTTGTTTGGTTAAAATTTTTGGTCTTGTATGTCTTCACTAAAACCATACCTTGCACCTAAACCGGGTTTGTCTTCGTATTTCGGCAAATCGGTTAATATGTCGCCTTTTCGTATAGATTTTAGCTCTTCCAGCGCCTTTTCGTAAAGATAGGATTTTTTGCCGTCCTGATCGACCAGTGGCTCTGCTACACAGAGATACCATACTGCAATATGCACTGTAAGCCTAACAAGTGAAACTTTTCTCGAATCACCTGTTTTTGTAAGCTCCAGGTCTATATCGTAAATTTGGCTTAGATTGTCTCTTACGGTGTGAATTGCAGCATTAATGGCGGTCTCAACGGCTCCAGAGTAACGTTTAAGTGTTGTTATTTCCTGTGAATGCAGTGCGAACTTTAGATCGTTTTCATTGATGTACATGAGTGGCTTATGTTGTTAGATTTGAGACAAAGTTAATTTATAATTTTTAATAATGCAATTTTTGGCCGGTGGCAATACTTACTCGTTTGTGTGTTCGGTTGCTGGTGGCAAATTTGTAATAATCTTTTTTAAAAGCCTCACAAATAAAATAATCGCCGGTGTCGCTTGTATGACCGTAAGGTTCATATGTGTAATCTCCCAAATCGCTCTTAATGCGTTGTTTAAGCTTTGCTCCGTCTTCGTTTTCCTTTGTGTAGCGGTAATCGGCAATAAGATTCTTACATTTGGGGTCAATTTCTACATGGGTGTCCCGGTAGCCGGAAAATATCTCATTCATATACATACCTCTTACCATTGGATTTGGGTTCTTAGGCGGCACACGTAATTTTGTCTTGTAAATATCCCGTATTTTGTCGTCTAGCAGCTTAAACAGATTATATCCTTGTTCAATCTTAACATCCCTTTTCATGGACGTTGCATCACCGTATATTATCACTGCTCCGCGGTGGTTGGGGTATGACTTTTTGAAAGCTGTGGCCAAATGTGAAAGGCTATTCATGGGTGGCTCCATGCATAGTTCATCTATGGCTCGCACAGTGTGTCTATTTCCGTGGCAATTCATTTGCCATATTGTTAGCGGTAAATAAGGCAAAACATTCTCATCAATGCTAATGTGGAGGGTTTTGTCAGGATCGTAGGTTTGCTTTTTGACAATTTTAAGCTTGTTAAAGGCCCAGTAGAACTCATTCCCGGAACTGAACATGCCCCATTCGCCATTAGCATAAACCAAATACATCATTTCGTCATGGACGCGGTCATATTCAAAGTCATCAATAGTGTGTTGGTCAATATAGCCATGGATGCCGTCCGGGTGGCCAACTACAAAGTAATTGTCCCGGTATGTGACCTTATAGTAAGTTATGTTTTTGCCTTTATTTTGTTTTTTAAACGCAAATTCGCTATTCAGGCGCCTGTCTCTGTCTCCCAAATACAAGTTTGTCCACTGTTCGTTGTCTAGGAGCTTCTTTTTAATCCAATGCTCTTCTGAGATGGGGTTAAAGATTAATATAATTTGCTGGCCTTCCTTTCCGCGTAGCTTTTTGCGAATCTGTTTAAAATCATTGTATGTTAATTGGGTCGCCTCCTCCAGCACCACACGCCGGAAGCCGGATATTCCCTTAACTTTTTCAGGATCGTCAAGGCCCCGGAAACGCACAAATGAATTATTGAGTGTGCAAATGACCTTATGTTGTTGTATCACGAAGTAATTGGATAGATTGTTTTCTGTTATAAACCAGCGGAAATCGGAGAATATAGAGTCCTGTATGTCACTACTATATTTTCTAAAAACTATTGTATTGTCCCCTGACTCTAGCATAGAGAGAATTATGTTCTGCACAACTGCCACGGTTTTTCCAGCTGACGAACCTCCACGGAGTATAAGATAACGTAAGTCTGTGTTTGCCATATCATCCTTTACATTGAAGAATAAAGGATTGAAAAGCTTTTTGTTAAACAATATGTCAGGATTATCGCTACTCATCGGTGTTCCCGAATCCAACCTTTAGTGTTTTTTGATTGTTTTCGCTTTCATCGGCTTTGTTGGCATCATTGAGCTCAATAATTACGTTGGTGCTGTGCTTTAAGATATTAAGTAATTCTTTATCGTCCGCATCCCCCTCTTTAAGGCGTTTCAGAAGTTTGTCGCTGGCCTCAATGTTCAATCCACGTGCTATCTGATAAATATTACTTATGTCCTGTGCTTTGCGGTCTAGGATTTCTTGGTCCTTTCTTGAGCTTGTGGCGTGCTCTACGCCTAGCTGTTTCATTTCCTGAAATTGTTTATTCCAGTTTTCTTTTTCGGCCCAGCGTGAAACGGTGCTTCTGTGGATTTTACAATTATACATTTGTTGCAGCTTTATGGAAATCTCGTTTACGCTATACTGCTGTTTGCCTGCCTTATCGACTGTTAGATAGAGGTTTCTGGCATCATTACGCATTTTTTCCTTTATGGCCTTTGTTGCACTTTTTTTCATGGTATAAACTATTTTTTATCCTTTTTTCCCCTTTTAGGTAGTTCCCGGAAGTATTCCATAACTTTAGATATGTTTTCAGGAACATCCCACAGAATCGATCGGTCAACCAAAATATTTTTATCTTTTCTGACCTCATGCTCCAATATGTCGGCTCCATAGCTGAATTGAAGTAAATCTAGGTTTGCCACTGAACAAATTGCGGCTGAAATGTCGTATTCGGTTGGGTTTTCATAATACTCCTCTGGACGGAATGTAAACTTGTGTTTTTTCTTATGCTTAATTACATACTGCTTGAACGGGTCGATTTCTTTCATAATAATAGTTTATTTTTATATGAAGAGCTGTACTTGTTTCATCTGGGCGCCTTTAATTTAAAGGCAATTTAAAGGCAATTTAAAGCCTTTTTTTTTATTTTGGATTAATATATCATTGAGCAAACAAAAGTTCAAATCTATTAAAAAAAACGGGGTAAAACAAAAAAAATGCAACAATTTATAAGGTTGTTGCATTTTTAAATATCCAATTGAAAACTAGATTTATATAAAGTGATTGTATTCCGTTATAAGTCTAGTTTTGTTTGATTGCGTTTCCAATTTCTGCCGTATTTGCGATTAAACGCATGTTGTTTCCGATCATGGTTTAAATGGCATCTTTGACAAAGTGAGGCCAAATTTTCAAACCTGTTATTGTCCTTGTTATGATCTATGTGGGCAATTGTCAAAATTATTTTTGTAACTTTATATCCAAAGCTATGCATTTCGTCAACCATGTGACCCTCCGGGGCATATTCCCAGTCTTCGTTCTTTCCGGTTCGATATATGAAGGCATATTGTGGCGCTCCGCACCAGGCGCAACAATATTTGTCCCTTTTCAATATTAATCGCCTTATTAATGACCATTTAGGATGATATTCGCTGTACATGACGGCCTCTTCAGATTTTGTCATTGTTCTAATCTCCTTTGTTTTGGTTAATTTGGTTGGTTCGTATTTCATGTATTCTATTTTTCAAACTATAAATCCGCATTGTTCCCAGCCTAGCAAGCATATATTTCATTTCATCATTCCATTTAACCCGATTAATGACTACTGGCTGCCTTACCTCTTTTACAAATTTTAATGTATGATCAAATAATTTGTGTTTTTTCTCGCACACAACGTAAAGTCCACAAATGTCAGGTATCTGATGCAAAGCCATATCTTGCAGCTCTTCTGGGACAGCATAGTAAAAATACTTAATGTTTTTGAAAAAATGTTTTATTGCGAAACTCCGCTTCAATTCTAAGTCTTGGATATGTTTTTTCTTTAAATCGGCCTTTAAATCGGACTTACTGGCTTTAATTTCTATTGAAGTCGCATATCCTGAGCCGCTCAAAGCAAGCAAATCTGTTTCAAAATACGTTAGGCCGCTGAAACGGCTTAAATTCGGCACAATTAATTTTTGCCGAAAGTCAATATGCTCCATAAGGGCTAGTTCGATCTCAATTGTTGTCATGCTTTGCTCTTTTTGGGCGCCCTGCTTATTTTGGTTGGTCACTTTTTAATATGTTTTCGAGCTCTGATTCGCTTGTAACGATTTCTCTGTTTATTTCTGCGTATCCAGCAAGGCTCAAAAATAGCCAGGTTTGTGACTTATGGTGGTAAAAATGATTTGTTCCATGTTTGCGTACAAATCCGGTTTTTTTTAAAAATGTTTTTGTAATTCCCATATCATGCTTTTTTTAGGTTTGAATTATTTATGTAATCTCCCCACTGGTGGGCAATTGCTTTGGCGATTCCAGGAAAAGTCCTGTTCCTGACTTCTCTGTTTTTTTCCGAATTGGTGGACGCGGTTTCCGCATACCACTTAGGCATTTGCTTGCCTGACGCGAAAGTCACAAACTCGCCTTTTGAAACATGCGTTTTACGCCCAAATAGATCATCGGTTTTGTTGTGCACCAAATATAGCAGATTGTGGAGAAAAAGACAAGTTATTTTTTGAAACTCGTCTCCAAAGTAGTAAGGGTGAATGGTTTGAAGTCTAGGCATTCTAGAATCCCCGTTTAATGCACCAACGGGGTTTTCTAGGTATACATGTTTGGCCACACGCCTAGCTTTATTCCAAATTCTGACTGAATAATCTAGTGCATTTAGGCGCTCAGCGTATCTTGGCTTATGTTTTCCATAGGTTCGGTTCCCGGAAACAGCTAATTTTGTGCAAGGCAAATGGAGGCCTATAAATAGCCAATTGTGGCCTGTTATTACTTTTTCAGCATCATTGCGAATATGCCACTCCGGGTGGTCTCCGGCGCATTCTTTTATGTCACAGCTATACGCATTGAAGCCCAGGGCGCGAAATTCGTTTGTAACTAGCTGGTTCCGCTCATATGCAATTAGAATATCCATATTCATACAGGTTACTATTTTAGATAATTTCAATTGTAAGGGGTAAATTTAAACTCTGAGATGTTTTTTTTCTTTTTTGACCAAATACCCGACTCAAAGATTTTTACTTCTTAAACTTTGTCCCTGAAACTTTACTATCTTGCAAAGGCGGTCGATGCGGTCTATGGTGCGCTCTCCATACCGGTCATTT
>JAIPBW010000032.1 GCA_021738505.1 Bacteroidales bacterium
CTTATCAATAACGGTGAATACATTACTGTCACTGATAAAAACAAAACTCACGTATATGCAAGCGATAATATGGCTAGTTATCTTATACATCAAGATAGAGTGTGGGATGGATCAGCTTGGATAGGGACACATAATTACGGCTTTGGGCATTATGCTCTGCGACACAACACAGGTGCTCGCTCCAACGGCTTTGGGTATTTAGCTCTGCAAAACAACACAGGTGATTATTCAAACGGCTTTGGGGATTCAGCTCTGCGACACAACACAGGTGCTCGCTCCAACGGCTTTGGGTATTTAGCTCTGCAAAACAACACAGGTGATTATTCAAACGGCTTTGGGCTTAATGCTCTGCAAAGCAACACAGGTGATTATTCAAACGGCTTTGGGTATTTAGCTCTGCAAAGCAACACAGGTGCTCGTTCAAACGGCTTTGGGTATAATGCTCTGCAAAACAACACAGGTGATTATTCAAACGGCTTTGGGTATAATGCTCTGCAAAACAACACAGGTGATTATTCAAACGGCTTTGGGGATTATGCTCTGCGACACAACACAAGTATTCGCTCCAACGGCTTTGGGTATTATGCTCTGCAAAACAACACAGGTGATTATTCAAACGGCTTTGGGCTTGATGCTCTGCGACACAACACAGGTGATTATAATACAGCATTAGGAAATAGTTCTTTTAACAATTTTGATGATAATACTTCTGCTGCAAAAGACATTTCATCTCTTGATCCTGCAAATAATAGAGTAACAATCACAGGAGGCCACGGTTTTGGAAATGCAGGTGAATATATTAATCTACGAATCTCGACAGACGGAACATTGCCTTCAGGATTGTATTTTGGAATAGATCAATGGGAAATCATAGATAGTGAAACACTTGAAAGCAGAACAGACGGCTTTTCAGATTCAGGTACTGGAACCCACACGTTAACGCCCCCTTATATTTATTCAAACTCAACGGCGTTAGGATATAATGCTGAGCCCGATGCCTCCAATCAAGTGGTTTTGGGAAACAGCAATGTAACTGAGGTTAAGACCTCAGGGATTGTTTCAATAAACGGCACAGGGGATAATTACTTTCAGGGCAACGTAGGTATAGTAACCACTTCGCCTTCCGAGGCGTTGGATGTAAATGGGAATATATTGGCTTCCGATACAATCTATACTACAAACCACGGTAATTCAGCCAACTGGCAAACTGCCTATAATGAGCGGGGTTCACAAATTGACGGAGCCAATCTCAATTGGGATGGCGCTGAGTTAGATGTAACGGGAGTCGTAACGGACGAAACCGACCCGGTTTTTACCGGACACTTGGCTTATGATATTACGGAAACTGATACAACCCATTGGGGAACCGATGCGGACGCGACCAATGAAATACAGGACATATCAACGGACGGCACAGCGGGCAATATTTCAATTTCTAGCGGTTCAACTTTGAATTTGAACGTTGACGATGCGGATGCTGACCCGAATAACGAAATTCAATCCTTATCTTTAACAAACGACACTTTATTTCTTTCCCAAGATGGGAATGTCAATTTAGACAAATACCTAGACAACACGGACAATCAAACCCTTTCAACGGATGGTACCGCCGGGGACATAAGCATTGAAAACGGAAATGGTATAACGTTAAACGTTGATGACGCTGATAATACAATTGGAAATGAATACCAGGATTTATCAACTGACGGAACTTCCGGGAACGTTCAAATTACAGACGGAACCAATGTAAACATTAATGTTGACGATGCGGATGCAAGTCAATCAAATGAATTGCAAGACCTTTCAATTGATTCTACGGGTAGGGTATTTGATATTTCACTTTCAAGTGATGGAACGGTAAGTTTTGAAGATACATATATAGACAATGACAATGACCCGAGCAATGAATATAATACAGGCGTTAATTGGGACAATACCAACAACGATATTGAAATTACGGACGGTGGCGGAACGCTTTCAGCAACCATAACAGGATTTTTGGAAAGTGAAACCGACCCGGTATATTCCGGCGATCCGGCTTCGAGCATCACGGCAAGTAACTCCGGGGAGGTCATCACAACGACAGAACGAAACAATTTAACTGACGCCTATAATGAGCGGGGTTCACAAATTGCCGGGACGAATCTGAGCTGGGATGGATCGGATTTGAATGCGACAAACACAGGCAATGATGAGGTATATGGACTTATACGTTATCAATCTGCTTCACCAACTACCTTAGATGAAAAAGTTTATGTGGATAGTGACAATAATACGCTGAAGATATATGACGGAGGCTCAAGTAGTTGGATAGATGTTGGGGGTGGTGGTACTTCGCTTTGGAAAGAAAACACATCAAATGAAATAACTCCGGATGGATATGATCATGTGAGAATTAATGGTAAATTGCAGCCTGAATTTTTCCAATTGCAGAGTGATACGAGCTGGACTAATGTGTACTCACCATCAATAGGAACATTTTTTTCTTCGTTTGAGATTTTTAGAGGTGAATTATATAGCGGAGCCTGGAATGGTGCTGTTTATAAACTAGACGGAAAACAATGGCAATTAGTTGATACAATAAGCTCCGAGAAAATTTCTACTTTGCGAAAATATCAAAGTAGATTATATGCTGGAGGTGCAGAACGTGATGTTTATGAATATGATGGGGTTTCATGGGATTCTATATATACTACTGAAGCTAGTATATATTCATCTGAAGTATATAATAATAAATTATATATAGGTGATGCTGTATGGGGAAATATTTATGAATTTGATGGAAGTAGTTGGCAAAAAGTTCATTATAATATAGATGATAAAACTGTTTGGGCGTTAGAAAAATATAACGGAAAACTATATGCTGGAATTAGAGAATTGACTGCACCAAATCGAACTTATGAGTATGATGGTAATACTTTCAATATTATAAGAGAAGATACAACTACTACTCGATCATTAGCTGCATACAATGGTTATCTATATTTAGGTAATGATGAAGGTATAATTTACAAATATGACGGAAATAGCTGGACACAAAGTTATAATACAGGGCAATCAAGTGTTCGTTCAATGCAATCATATAATAACTGCTTATATGCAGGAACTTATAATAATGATGTAATTTATGAATTTGATGGAAATAGTTGGACAACTGATTATACTAATATTGGAACTGTATATGGCTTAGGATTATATAACGGGAAATTATATGCTGGCAACAGTGCTATTTATAGAAAAAGCACACCATTTGATCCTATTAATCCTGAAAAGAAACCAATTGACCAACAATATCACTTTTGGAAAGAGAAACAAGTTTTTGGCGATACGGTTAAAATAGATTCAGTTTTAAACATACAACCTTCACAAGATCTTATAGATGATCCTAACGTAGGTGATACACAGCTTGTTAATGACACGTTGAAAGTATATACAAATAATGAATGGGAAAGTGCATGGTAAAAAATAATTGCTTATGGCAGAATCTAATTTTGAGGAAATTATAACTAAAAATAGATAAATTATGGAAGCACAAACAGAAAAAATGAAAAGGAAAATTATAGGTTTGTTTCAGACTTATAATGAAAAAGCTGATTATCATATTATTGTTATTTCCTTTCGTGAGTACCGGGCAGGGCGAGCAAGAGGGGATTAGAAGTATATGAAATAAAATAAACTATAAAGAACCATTTAGAGACTCGAAAAATCAGTAAAGATGAATAATATGCCAGAAAGCAGCTTTGAGGAAATAAAAAAATCTTTGGAAGAGATTCAACAGGGACAAAAAAAACAAAGCCAGAAACTTGATAAAATAAGCAATTGGGCAATGGGAACAGAATTGCAAAATGGGGCAGAAAGCAGAATAAGGCGTAACGAACGATTCATAAAAAATATAAAAACCCGGCTTTATGCAATAGTAGGCGGCTTTGTTGCTGTCATAATATTCATTATTCGGTGGTTAAGCGTTAAAGGACTAATATAATGCACAAACGACAACTATACAATCTAATCGAAGAAACCTTGGTGGATCTGGCAGACCGATCAGGATGGAATCTGAATGGACGAGAAGCCGTCCAGCTAGTTGGAGGCACTATTGCCATTGAATCCCGGATGGGATATTATATTCAACAGATAAAAGGCCCGGCTCTAGGAATAAGTCAAATTGAGCTTGCAAGTTTTAAGTCGCTTGTTGATAATTTTCTATATTATAAGCCTGAATTGACAAATGCTATACGGGAAGTTTGTAATATTAATGATTTCAACAAAGAAGCATTGATCTATAATCTAAAATTCAGTATCTGTATGACTCGTGTAAAATATCTTACAGATCCTAATCCATTGCCGAAGCCAGGACAAATGGATACTATGGCAGGATATTACAAGCGGGTGTATAATACCCCCAAGGGGAAGGCAACTAAACGCAAATTCAAACGTTATTTTAAAAAGTATATACTATGGCAAAAGTAATTTTAATCGCAATTCTAGCTTTTTTCTATTACTGGATTAAACAGAAAATTAGCTGGGAAAAGAAACAATCAAAAGGCTTTAAAAAGTCTTTTATGAAGTTTACAAAAGAAAAAGATGATCAAATCATGCTAAGTGTTATAGCAATGTTTATCATTCTGATTATGTTACCTGAAATTGTTGTCGGTATAGTAGTTTATTTGGATATACCGGAAGGCATAGGACTTACTCTTATCCAAATGGTTATTGGATTTCTTTCAGGTATAGCAGGAACTTGGATTGTTGATAAATTTACTGCTTTTTCAAAGCGAAAGCTAAAAGACAAGATGGGTGCGTGATGTTTCATGATTATTGGTTTTTCCCTGGCCTTCGGGCCAGGGTTTTTCTAAATTTAAAACTATTATGTTATGGCTAAATTATTGATTATTTGGAAATTAATTAAAAAATATTGGTGGGTTTTGCTTGTTGTTGTATTCATTATAATGACAGTTCTTATTAAGCATTACAAAGGTAAAGCAGAATATGAAGCGGCCCGGGCTGATCGTTGGAAGTCGAATCATGATGAACTCCGGTTAGATTATAAGCAGACTAAAGATAAGCTAGGCCGGACTGAAACCAGGGTGAAAGAATACAAGATCACTATTGATGAACTTCAGTCAGATTTTTATCGGAAAAATAATTCACTCAAAACTCTGCGAAAAGAACTCCGCATGAGTGAGGTGACTATCTCGAATTTGCAGAAAGCCCTGAAGATGAAATTGGAGTCATCTAACAAAGGAGAGACAGTTATCCGAGATACGATTCTCGAAAAAAAAGAGCCGCGAAGGAATTTTGATTATTTGGAAGTTGATGACGGGTTCTTGGATTTTGAGGCATATTGGATGGAAAAAGATAGCGTGGATTGGTTTTATAATTATACGGAAACCATATATTATTGGACTGAAATGAAGCCAACTCTTTATAATGATAAAGGCAACAAACGTTTTTTCTTATGGCGGTGGATCTGGCCTCAAAAGCATCCGGTTACAAAAACTAAATCTATTAATCCAAATTCAACTATCAAGGGCAAAAAATACAAGATTGTTGATTAGAGTTTTGGTTTTCCGGGCAAAAACAGCATAGAAATGCCTCCGATTATTCCTGCTATAATTCCTGATATTATAGTCAAAATTACAACTCCTATAAAAATAAGGCTGTAAGCTATTCTTTTGAGCAAGTCAAAGAAATAGAAATATATAGGTTTTCGATTCATTTGGTTTATTTCCTGTTCAGTTAGAGAGCGGCCGAGCTTTTGGCGTAACAGATTATATAGATGTTCCATGACTCTCATTAATTTTTTTGATTATTTCCTGATGCTCTTTATCAAGTTCGTTTAACCTGGCTTCAATATTAATTCTTTTGCCATTTTTTATAATTGTCTTTTTGCCTTCTTTCAGTCTATTGTTAAGGCTTTGCTTGTTAGCATTGATTTCGTTGCTTCGATGGATTAGTGAGTTATAGTCTGCTTGTTTCATAGCTATTAAATTTTGAAAACAATCCGGGTGGCAATTAATAGGCATCACAAAATATACCGCATTCTAATCCTTTTAATTTTCCGCCTTTTGCATCTTTTGGCAATTCATCAAGATATATTCTTTGTCCTTTATACTTAACTAGCTTGGCTCCAATTTTTCTACTTTGCAAAACCCGATGCTCAAATACATCAGGAAATGTTTTACGAACCAAATTCCAATACGCTGGACTCGATGACTTAACACATCCAATACAATTAGCATTCGGAAAGCCCAATTTATAAATATAAGGTATTTTTACTCCCTCACTTCGTAAATAATCGAAGCAATTCCCTTTTGTCATACCTTCATCAATAAGCACTGGCAATGTATTCTCCCTTTCACCTTTTATGAACCTTTCATGTCTATGCGGCTCATCCGCCGTAAAACCTAACACATGGTAGTCAATGTCGTGTTTCTTTTCAAACTGATAACGGGCTTCTTTTTTAAGAAGCATTGTACAAGGCGCACCAGCTATTCCAGCCATGTATTTGCGTTTTTCAAATATTTCGATTATTGAAGCATTTGGATAATTTTCATTCTTAGCTTCTATGATTTCTTGCCCTATCCATTTAGATACATCGTTTTTGAAACGAATGTTATCCGGGTGTTCTTCTTTTACCGGGTTATTAACTATCATTACGTTGTTATCTTTCCCGTATTTCTCAACGGTTAATTTGGCAGCTACAGCACTAGCAGCACCGCAACTAAACCAAACTACTATATTTTTGTTTTTTATCATAAGTTTTAATTTATTTAGTTAAACAATTGAATATCAGAACGGCAGGTCATCATCCTCGTTGTCAGCATCATAAACCTGACCGCTTCCAGCATCGTTGGGCTGTTCTTCTCTTTGCCCGCCGCCGTGTTTTTCAAAGTCAATCAGGTTACCGATAATCGGTTGATTGTTCCTTTCTTCTTCGGTCATCTGTTCCCGCCTTTCTTTGTCAAGGCTTTGCTTAACAAGATGGGTTTGTGTAAGATTCCCGGCCTCATTTTTTTGTGGCTGGTTCAAAGGAAATGCAACAATGTCAAGATATACATTGTCGTAACCCTCTTTAGTTGACCGTTTTAACTCGTTTTTGTCAATCGGTATAAATATACCTTCAACGAGATTTCCGTCTTTTCCTTTTTTGCTCATGCGTACATGAGTCAATTTTGTTAAGTTTAATTTTCCTGCGATCATAATTATTTGAATTTAAGTGGTTAATATTAATTTTTTTTTTACATCTGAAATATCATTTACGGCCTTTGATTGATATTGGCGGAGTTGGAGCATGATTAGTTATTATCTATTACGAATTTTACATTAAATATTTTTCTTATTTGGCGGGTCTTTTTAACACCATTATATGAAAGGTTATTTTCTCTAGCATAATCCGGGATAGTTTGCAAATTCAAAAAGCTTCCGGCCAGTTCAATTAATTGAACCAGAAATTCATTAGAAAAATCATTTGTATATACATATTTAAGAAACTTTTCTAATACTTGTCGCTCTTTTTCAGATAGATTACTCATCGTTCAATTTTTTGAAGTGTTCATATAATATGTTATGGCGCAATTGCTCCGCTCCGCCTGCCGCGCTAATACCCCTCGCTTCCACGCTGCTCACATTTATTATTTAAAATTTTATTACAGGTTTTACAAGTTACAATTTCAGAAATTATGGTAGGTGTTACTCCATTTGTAAACGTAACATATTTACCACAAATAGTTACAGCGATTTTTCTTTTATCATCCCAATAGTAATTTCTTACATAATGTTTTTTCATATCTGACAAATTTTAATTAATAAATACTAGCAAACGCAATTGCGCCATAATGCCGGGCTATAAACCCTCCCGCATTACCTCTCATAGCTTTGATCTTCATGTAGTACGCTCCGCAACAGCGCATAACAAAGCTATGATAGGTAATAATTGAGGGATATATGTGCTATTAGCCGGAAAAAATTATCCCGCTTTCAGTAGTTTAAGTGTCATTTTTTTCTTATGGATTTTAGCAATTCTAAATCTACTTCCTCTAATCTCGATAACTTCTCCCTCCCTAAAAACCATAGGGTCTTTATTTTCCATTTGTTGGGAAAACTTTTCTTGGTCAATTTTTTTAAAAACTCCGTCTCTTGTGTCCATAATTTTTAATATTAAAATTCAACATTTATAGTTATTAGTTAAAGTGTTATCCCTCAATTACTACCAATATAGCCCGGCATTAGCGCACATTTTTGTGCGTAGTTCTACGGATAGGTCGCTTAACTATACGATATTTATCTGTTTCGTATTGCTTCTTTTTCAGTCTAGAAAACTGATATTTTAATTGGTTAACTGATAAATCAATATCAGCAGCCATAACAGGAATGCTGCCGTATATCTCGGCAGCTCCTGTCTGTTTGTTTAGGAACCAGTAGGGCATTATAATATCAATATTTTCAAAAATGAACAAAGTCCTTCATTTGTGTTGAGTATCAATATATCATTTCTATTTTTCAAGCTATAATGTATATGATCTGTTTCAAATGCAGAGATCAGCCTATTTCTTGCATCATGGCTTTTAGGTTCAAGCAAAATGCCGCCTTTTATTTCTTCAGCAAACATTTGATTATCTACTATTGTATCTAATAATTCTTGTGTTTTCATTTTAAAATTGTTTTTTTGCATTAAGATATTGTTCTTCAGTTAAATTCATTTCTTTTCCATTTCCTTCGAATTTAGCACCTAAAAACTCATTTTTATAGAATACTGCAACCATTTCGACTTTAATACTATGATCTTTAGGGTGTACACCCTTATATTCTTCAATGGTCAAAATATCAAGAGCTTTTTGTTTCTGTGCAACTGTCATCTCAACAAGGTACTCTTTCATCCCAAGTTGTTCTAACTTGCTTCCTGCGATTTGTAGTGCTTTGTCTGAATTTTTCATCGTTTTAGATTTTTTTTGATTAATATTCTATTACAAATATAATCAAAATAAGTACACACTCCAAATATTTTTACAATTATTTTCAAAAAAAGTGTATATTTAGAACGATTATAAATAAAAACGATGCGCTAACACGCTGTAATAAACCATGCTCGTACCTCGCACGGTTCATACAGCTTCGTTGTAGCACATTAAAACGATGCTACAACACATTATATAAATAATGCGCTGTAGCTCGTGTCAACTTTATCCCTCCCCGCCTTTTTCGGGAACATTATCTACATCACCATACTTTTCCAGTAATGGTTCTACTTCATCCCAAATGCCATAACCTTTTTCAAGCAGTGTCGCTGCGTTGTTAAGTTGTTCTTTTACTAAAGGCAACAACATTGGCATTGTTTTCAAGTTGTCTAAGTTGTGATTCGCATTCTGTAATGCTTCCATAATTGATACACTCATAATTTTACTTTTTGCCCACGCTCGCAATCCGTGGAGGTTTATAACTCGTATGTAAGGTAGTACGTATGCGAGGGCGCACTATTCATATAATTAAACGTTAGCAACAAGCGGAGGAACATTTGTACATTTAATCAAGGTTTGTGATAACCGCCAGAGGTACATCATCAAAGCTATAATTCATTTGTACAGTTTTTATTTTTTAATAGCATTCTTCATATCATTCAGTCCATAATATTTCAGATTCTCCAAAAAATCATCAAACGACCTAACTATCATATATATACCTTCGGCCTTTTCAATTTCTTTCTGGTATTGTTTTTGATCTTTGCTTTGCCGGTCTTTTCCAATTTTGACTTCGATCTTGACGGAACAGCCTCGAATTGTTGCAGAAATGTCAGCACTGCCTTTTTTCATGTTTGACTTAACCCACTGAACCCTTCCAATTTGTCGCTTGTAGCCTACCGTATCGGTGAAGATTTTTCGCTTGTCAATCCTGCGGCCGGTCACTGATATACGCTCTGCCTGACCTCCGGTTAACTTGATATAGTCAATAATACATTTAGTCAAGCTATTGGCGTCTTTATCTGTATACTTTGGGGCCGTTCTAGCACCTTCGGGAAATTGCGGGTATCGTTCCCGGTGCTTTTCAAGATATAATTGTTTAAGCTTTTTTATACTTTCCGGGCTTTGCATATCAAATTGAATCTAATTGTTTTAGCATATTATTCCATGCACTTAATAGACGGTGTTTCATTATTGTCCTGTCATAGCGTAATATAGAAAAAATTACTTGCTTTGCCTCAACTTTCTTATCTTTTTTAACATATTCATCAAGGAAAACATATATTTCTTTAATCTGCTTTTCAGTGAACTCTGATGTTTTCATGCCATATAATTTCTAAGCAGTTCAACTTTTTCATCTATCAATTCTTTCGCATAACCGAGTCTTTCAGACAATTGCTCCTGAGCTTTTTGGTTAATCTCAACCCGGTGGATGATAGGTTTCAATTCTATGTTTCTGGCAATTACAACTAGATCAACCCATTTTCTGTCAGACACAAACATTTGCCCTTGCACTTGCCAATGCTCATTTTTCCGTACCTGAAAATCATTAACACGCCTTAGAAAGTTTTTTGTGTCATGGGTTTTAATTTCAATAAGGCCGTCTTTTCCGATAATGCCATCAGGAGAGCCGCCTATATAATCATCATACTCAAAGAAGCCGCCGGGATGAATCTTCATAAAGGTTTGTTTTTCATATTGTTCTTTACCGTATTGTTCCCATTCATGCCCGGCTTCTGTTGCTCCATTACCTTCCCATTTATCAGGGATGGGGCCTAACAGCCTTTCGTAGGCTGTTTGATTAATGAGGTCTTTAAAGCCTTCGGTTGTCTCTTTCATGAACAATACCGAAAAGATTGATGAGGTTATTTTTCCGGCCCGGAGCGCGAACCATTCATCTGTATTTTGTTCTACGTTGTAATGTTTCATGACTCCTGACTTTTCGGTTCAACATCATTGAGGCGGACAAGTAATTCATTGAGATAATCTTCTGTTAGCTTGCCGTCTGCTTGCGCTTGCTGTAATTCATCCCGATAGCTGCTAACCTTGTAGCCGGCTTGTTCGAGTTTGTCGAGTTTGTCTGTGATCTGCTGTCTTAATTGATCTTTGTGCGAACGAAACCGTCCGGCCAGGTTATCGTAACCAACCTGATCTTTGCGGTTTATATCCCGACCAAACAGTTTACCAAGGTGTTCGACAGCGTCTTTTATTGCATATGATTTGGCTGCCGGGGCTGCGAGTTGGACGGCGTTAGAGTTAAGGTTATTGAAGTCAATTGCCCCGGCTCCTTTAGCGGTTTGAAGCGGTTGAGCCCCGACTCCATCCGTGCAAAGCCATTCACCGTTTAGCGGATCTTTGTACCATATTCGAACCGTAACGACAATTGAATTACCAAGCAATTGGGTTTCTCGCACTTCCACGTACCACTTTTGAAATATACGGGTAAGGAGATACTCAACTCTCCCGATTGAAAGGTATTGCACGTTTTTTTGAACCGGGTGCTGTTTGATCCATTCCTTCTTGGGCGGCTGGTTCAACAGCACGTTAAGGTCATTTTCTTTTTCACGAAGCTTAACATCATCGTATAACTCCTGAATTTGTGGTAAATTTGACTGTGTCATAATTATTTGGTTTTAGAATTTAACTTATCAAAATACTGTTTAACAACGACTTCCTCCGCTTTTGAAAGCGGGATAGTGCCGTTTTTCTTTTTGTAGAATTCTTCATACCGCCACCCGCATAGATACCGGAGTGCAGTACGGATGTGCTTTTTTTCTTTTTGCGGGCGGTGGTCGAATTCGTTTCTGAATGTCATATTTCACCCCTGTTTTTTGCCCCTTTTATTGCCATATATGCGAAAAACAAGAGGACTGTTATTGTTATTATTATTGTTGTCATAATGCAAATATAATTTTTTTATTCTGAATTGTTGCAAATATTACAATAATTTAAAACGATTCTAAATTATTTTCAATCTGTTTCATTTGTCTCCTGAAATTTCTGTCGGTTTCGAGATAATTTTGTATTACTCTTATTGAATTGAGGACGGTAGCGTAATGCTTATTGCCGACCGCTCCTATCTTTTCAAGCGACATCTTCGGGAAGTGCTCACGCAAAAGATAATGAATGATTTGCCGGGGCAAGATAAGCTTTCTATCTCTTCTTGTTGTATCAAGTGTTTCACGATCTGTATCATAATAGCGGCACACTACATTGATAACTTTATCTTTCGTAATTTCAGTAGTTTGGATTCCTGGTATGGCCATATAACTTATCATACGTATTCTCCCAAATTTTTCAAAATATACCCGAAAATAAACATGAAAGCCGGGCTCCCTGAAAAAGCCATATAGAAAAAATTCCCATAGTAATCGCTATACCGAATTGATGCGTTGCGCCCAAGATGCCGCCGGTGAGGGCGGTAAGGGTCAGGATTGTGAATATTATTGCATAGGTTTTCATGATTGCTTATATCTCAATTCAATAAGTTTACCAACTGTTTTTATGCTATCCCCAGCTTTTGGCCTATCCGTAATAAACACCGGCTTAAAAGGTCTATTTATGAATCTAAACCAGCGTTTCCGGGATTCCCGGACAATCTTGAAATTGTACCCAAACGGGATGCTGATTGCAAAAATACACTCGTTGGGGCCGAGATTTTGAGATAGATTGCTTACGATCTCTTGTACCCGAAAGTCTGTTTGTAATAGTCTGTTTAATTTCATGACTCCTCCCTGCTTTTAAGCGGTTTAATATCATAATATTCTATCATTTCATCCTTTCCATTTCATAATTAACTGATTTTTATGTTTGTTAAAAATACATCAAAACTGATTCCGTTTATTTCTCCATCAGCAACAAGATAATCATATCCTCTATCTATGTTTCGTTCTATTTCCCAATTTTTGACATTAAACAATTCGGAAATCATTTGTCTGTCAACTTTCTGAGCGTCAAAATGTATCATGACACTATCATCATGAATAGTTATCGCATTGCAAGCATTCAAAGGAAATTCATCTTTTCCTATAATCTCGTGTACCTTGTCATAAAATTCTTTCATAATTCATTAATATTTTCATCGGTTAAAAAATCTGTAAATGTTGGTATTGGATCACCGTAATACTCGCAATCATCACGGACTTCCATTAAATATTTCTTGTATTTTTCTCGCATACAATCCTCGCAGTAATAACTGGATTCATCAAAAATAATATCATCAATTCGTCGTGGTATTGTTTTCTTATATTCAGCAATTTCACCGCAATCGCAGACCGGAACATCCGGTTCTCTTTGTTCATCTTTGTGTTTTTGATTCATGATAATTTTTGGTTTAAAATAAAACATCCGTTTCGTAATTCAACAGTCAATCCCGCTTTTTGTGCCTCATGCAAAATGACAATATTGGTTTCTTCCATGAGACGTTCATGTAATCCGGATGGGATTACGGGGAATTGTCGCAAAATGATTTCAATAATTTCTGATCTATTGAGTGTCATATCTATGTATTTTAAAAGTTGCCCGGGAACCGCCGGGTGCGGAGTTTATAATGTTCTATAAGTCATTTCAATTTCTTCTTCTACTCCATCGGTATCAAAGGCATCATAATAATATTGGCCTTCTACTTCTACATAACAATGCGGATCGCCGTCAAGCTCTGACATCTTAGTTTCATAATTTTCAAATTCATTGGCTAATTCAAAGGACTTATTCATTACAATAATTGAATTAATGCCATTCTCCTTGAGTAAATCAGTCATTGTTTTTGCAAAGTCAGGGCAATAATCCTCATGGATTTCTTCAGCAGTTTCGAGATCATATTTTCTAAGAATCTCTTACTTCGCGTTTTCTGCTATTTCTTCGATTTTTGTCCAGTTTGTTGTTTTCATGACTTCAAATTTTTATCGTTTTGTTCTATACAAATATACGCTAAATTTTTCAATTTGTTGTAATATTTGCAATAAAATTTCATTATTTAGAATGGTTCTAAATTGTTTTCAATTTGCTCAATCTGCATCCTGAAATTGCGATTAGTTTCAAGATGGATCTGTATTGTTTTTATTGAGTTTTTGCACTGCCAAATGTTTTCTTTTTTGTATTTGAATAAATTCATATCTCACACCTCCTTAATATTTTCCATAGCCATCCATTCACGAAATGTCATCGGCCAAATATCTTCATATTCATTGTTATAATCTTGCCTAAGACACTCCTCACAATAGAACTGAGTCGTATCAAAAGGCAGCCCGTCCTGGGTTCTGTTTTGAAAAATATAGTAATATTCTGCCGGCTCCCCGCAAAAATAGCAACGATCGCCCGTGTCTGTGTCGAGGCGTTGTTCTGTTTTGTATTTTTCGTGTAAATTCATGATTTATTGATTTTTAAGTTCAAAAATATTTTCTAATGCCGCCTCTTGAGCGAACAAGCGTTCGAAAGGCTCAACATCTTCCATGTAGTTTTCAATAACCTGATCTATACACATATCGCAGAGCAATATTAACTGCCCGTTTTCACGGGTGTAGTGGGTGACCGTACGGCCGTGTTGATTACAAGTTTTCATGATTGTCTGCTTTTAAGATTTCGCTATACGCTTGAGAAAGTTTAAGATAGAATTCAGCTTCTTTACGCCATAATTCTCTACTTTCTTTACTGCCATTCGTCATTGCATAATTCCATGAACGCCTGGCATCGTCGGCACTGGATTCTGCTTTTGACCTTATTTCTCTTCTTTTTTCTTCTGACATAACTAATTGATTTTTTTCAAAACTTCATCAGTCAAGATTTTTCTACAAATGTCTGCTGTTTGTTTTTGATTGTTTTCTTTTGCAACAGCAGCAGCAGCAGCATCATCAGCAACAGCAGCAGCATAAGCAGTAGCATCAGTTAAGTCTTTTTGACTTGCTTTATAATTACCATATTTTTTCGCAACTTCAACTGCTTTTCTGCTTCTTTCATCTCTCATGAGGTGAATCACAGTTTCAGCACAGAGCGCTTTTGCAAGCGTCAATTTTCTATGATCAACTTTCAATCTTTGAGCAATCCACAGCATCCAATCCCCGCGCTGACAAGCATTCCATGCTGCTTCAAAAGACTCATAATTTTTCGTAAATTCAATAGCTTCTTTGCAAGAATCGAATTTTTTTAGCATTTTAATCATTTCTTGTGTTTTCATGACTTCAAATTTTTATCGTTTTGTTCTTTTACAAATATACGCTAAATTTTTCAATTTGTTGTAATATTTGCAATAAAATTTCATTATTTAGAATTAATTTAAATAGTTTCAAAATAAAATACACCAATAAAAGGTTTATTTTCAGTTATTTCAAAATACGAAGCGACTTTTAGGAGGTATTGTTTTCTCTTGATAGACTTTTCAACCTTCGGATTTTTTGGCAAAGCAGCAAGGCGTTTATGTAATGTTAAAACCCTTTCCCTATATTCGCTGTCTATTTGATACCAGCAGGCCTGGATCTTAGTATTTGGATTTGCTTGATTTTTTGTGATTAGTTGTTTTTGCATGATTAGAATAGTTTTTGTTGCGCTGTATGGGTTTTAAATCGCTTCATGGCGGCATCATAATAATCTCGATCTATTTCATAAGCGTCAAGATCAAAACCATAATTCCAACAGGCAATAGCAATGGAGCCGCTGCCAAGATGGGTATCGAGTATTTTGTTGCCGGGTTTGGCGTAGTTGTGGAGAAGCCATTGGTAAAGGGCAACGGGTTTTTGGGTGGGGTGGATGCGGGTTTCTTTGTTTTTGCCCATTTTTTGTTGAATAAAACCACTCCACGTATATTTAAAAATCCTTATTGGACTCTTAAATGATGTCCAAGCTAACTCGGCATCCGCAAAATCTGAATCCCCATTGTTTTTATCCCAAATTATATAACATGAAGTTCCTTTCAGATTATAGTAATTGCCTCCCCAGATTATTTGATTTTTAGATACCCTAAATAATTCATCAAAATAATCATTAGTCGGAGTTCGGTCATCCCATTTTCCTTTTTTGTATTTTTTTGGTTTTCTATACAAACCTCCACCTTCACCAAGCGATTGATTTCCTATCTTTATCCCATAAGGCGGATCGACCAAAGCCAAATCCCAATAATTATCCGGGTATTCCTTTATAGCCTTCTCCCCATCGCCGAGGTTTAAATTGATTGTTGGTTTTCTCATCAAAACATCTTTAATTGCTCACTCTCAGGATTCCCATATATAATTTCACGGTCTTTGAACAACTCCTCAATCCGCCCATGAAATATTTGGCCTTTCCACCCGGTTTCGTTGCGATAGTAACCAATATTATGCGACCACCACCGGGCCATGACTGTTTGGCGGCCTGCTCCGTCTGGCTTGGATCTTATTTCCAGGTAAATTTTGGGTTTCATAGCTACCACTGTATTTGAATATTCCACTTTAGCCAGCCGATAAAAATTATATGGTTAATCGGATTGTTAGGATACCATACTGCTGGCTCTGGCATGTAGCTTATTGATGGGAGTATATCCCAGTAAGTTTGGTTTACGAATTTGATTTTCATAATCTCAATTTTTTACAAATTTTTTAATGCTAATATTTGCTATTTTCCCCGTGCCCTGCTTATCTCTTTCTATTGATTTTTGGCACATACGGCGGATACGGGCGCAGGTGCGGGCGGGGTTGGTGTAAAAAAGTTTCATATCTCTTTAATTTTTGGATCAACAATAACATCAAAATAATTTGAATATCCCATTTCTGACCACTCTTCATCGGTATAATTGCTACGTTCTGCTATTGTGTCCAGATACAGCCGCTCTTTCAATTCATATATCGCGAATCCTTCGGCGTCGAGAGGGATTCCATCTTCATTTCCTTTGTGATCATGGATTACTTCTTCAATAGCTTCCCTAGCTTCTTCTATTGTCTCATAGGTTTCATGATCTCCTTCAAACGGATCAATTACGAGATACTTTTCTTTTTTGTTTAATTGTTCTGGTGTCATAATAGCCTCCTTATTTATTCATCGTATTCATCTCTTATATCTGCCGCTAATTCAGGGTAAGTATCTTCAATCTCATCTGCATATTTCAGAATAGCTTTTTGAGATGCTTTTAAATGTGCTGGGTCTCCTGTCCCGAACACCTTTAATACAAAGTATTCATTTTGAGGGTCAACTGGCGTTCCGTCTGCATGTTGTATATGATACTTTTTATGCAAACCTTTTGGATTTTCTTCTTTTGATTCTAACATAATAACCTCCTTATTTTAAATATTTACATTTTCTTAAAAGACATGACATTACATCTTTATGTTTATAATTACAATTTTTACAGACTTCATTCTCTGCCTTTTTTATTATACTATTCCTGTATTCCAGAAACTTTTCAGCTTCTTCTTTATATATTTCATAATCTTCTGATGGTACATTAATAGTCCTTTCGTCTAACCATGCTGAAAATTCTACTAATATTCTTTTTAAAGGGTGCATAATAGCCTCCATATTTTTAGCTTAAAACTGTGCTTCTGTTTGTTGATGATTGTCAAAATCGTATATACGGGTTATGCTTTCATTGTGCCTGAATTTGACCGTACCTACTCGTCCATTACGCTGCTTTGCCACAATGATTTCCCCCATATTTTCTGTGCTGTTTATATCTTTGTATCCGACCTCTTCAGGTCCAAACCCATAATAAGCCGGCCGGTAAGTGAGCAATACCAAGTCCGCGTCTTGTTCTATTGCTCCAGATTCTCTCAAGTCTGAAAGTTGCGGGCGTTTATCGCCGCCTCTTTTTTCACATTCTCGATTAAGCTGCATAATAAGTATTACAGGCACATTCAAGTCTTTCGCCACCTGCTTTGATTTTTGACTAATATATCTTACTTCCTGTTCGCGGCTCTTGAATTTCATCCCGGAAGCATCCACGAGTTGTCCATAATCAATAATGATAAAATCACATTGCTCGTTTTTCTGCTTTATTATTGCCCGGCTTCTGATATATTCCATAGTTACCCCGGAAGTATCATCTATTGTTATGCCTTTATCCAATAGATTGTTAGCCGCAGTTTCGATTTTGTCTTTTTCATCTGAATTAAGAAACCCCGACCGGAACCGCTCCATTGATACATTTGCCTTCATACATAATATACGATCTACAAGCCTAACCCCGGTCATTTCCAAAGAAAACAAAAGCGGGTGGTGATCATCCTCAATGGCCTCTCCAATTGATTGCAAAGCCATAGCAGTCTTCCCCATAGATGGCCGGCCGGCCAAAACAACAAGATCGCCTTTCTGAAAGCCATTAGTCATCTTTGTGAGGTTTAGTATAGGAGTTCTTATTCCTGATACCTTACCTTGCTTCGCCAGTTCTTCTCTTTCTTCATAATCCTGAAGTGATTGCAAGACCAAATCTTTAAATTCTGGGGTTCCCATCCCTTTTGTGAGTGTCTCTATTATTTTTTCAGTACCACTGTTAATATGGCCTATCGTTTCGTTTATATCAGTGTTGAGATCAAAGGCCATATTCATAGCCTCATAATTGATTCTTATCATTTTTCTGGCTGCATACTTTTGAAGAATGATAAGGCTGTGATGTTCAATATGAGATGAGGTAGCAATTGATGACATGAGTTGAGTAAGGTAGACCGGCCCGCCGATTCTACTAAGGTCATTACCAAGCTTTTCTTGTACCGTCAGAACGTCAATTTCTTCATTGTCCTGGTCAAGATCACAAATGGCCTTATAAATCTTTTGATGCGATTCTTTGAAGAAAGCATTCGGTGTCAGTTTATCTCTGACAATATACAAAGCATCTTTTTCGAGTAATATCGCTCCTAACACGGCTTTTTCAAGGTCAACCGCCTGGGGTGGTGTTTTGTCTATATCTGTATTCATTGGTTTTCCTGGTTTATCATTTCATCAGCTATTTTGTAAGCTTTGTCTGCCAAATTTTTTATTTCGATACTTGAATTTACTCTCTCAGACGACAATAGTCCTTCCATCGCTTTACAAGCTGCATAGAATCGTTTGGACATGCCAGGCTGTGAGTTATTATAAGTTCTACCTCCACCTTCACTCATTCTTTCTCCTATTGCCCTGGGGAATGCTGATTTGTTGTTTTGTTGTGACATAATTATCTAATTTTTAGGTTTGTATTCTTAATCTACATTTGGTATATGTCGGCCGGTGTTTTGGTTGCTTTGCTGTCTGTTTTTGCTTTGCAATTCAAATATCCCGGCATAATTATTTGCAATTGATTGGTCTATTATTTTTTGTGCTTTTTCCGGGTCACCGTTTGACATTCTATATAGCTTTGAGTAAAATTTTTTGCGACTCATTTGATTTTTATATGATTCTTTTCGGTCTTTTTTGTATTGGAACCATTCTATTAGGATGTTTTTATAAGATTCTTTGAAGTCAAAATCCAAAATATTATTCTTAATTTCTTTCCTTTCTTCCTTTCTTAAAGTGTTGCCCTTTGCTTGCCCTTTGCTTGCCCTTTGCTTGTCTGTCTGCTTGCCCTCTTTTTCATCTATGTTGTTATATTGATCATAATTACAGATAGTTATGATTGAAAATTGGTTGCCGCTTTGCTTGTCTATTTCTCCGGTTTTTTGTAATTTTTGTAAAGAATTCCTTATTTGTTTTATAGACAACTTAGTTTCAAAGGATAATGAATGAAGCCCTGTAATTAGTTGACCTCTTTTAATTTTTATACCATGCCAACTATTTTCTTTATAATTGGCCTTCAGCAATAAATGTATGAAAAGAACCTTTGTGTTAATATCATCATACCATTCCCATTGAAGAAATTGCCTATATAGTTTGATCCAGCCATTATTCATGGATTTGTTTTTTACATTTGTTATAAAAAGTTACAAGTCAGTACAAAAAATATTACTTCTCCTTTACAAAGGTAGCACTACCGACTTTCTTTTTTTCGAATTTACCTTCTTTAATCCACTGATGAATCGTTTTGAGTGTAACCCCATACATTTCAGCGGCTTTTTTAAGGCTATAATATTTTTTCTCTTGAAAAATTAAAGTGTCCATATATTTTTTTTATGATGTTTGATGCAAATATAAGTAATATTTTGTAACCACAAAAACATTTCCCCAATTTTTTTACAATAAATTTTTAATATCCTAATATCCACCACTCTAAAATTAAATTTGTATTTGTCTAAAATATTTCGTAAACTTGAAGCGTTTGAAATAGAAATTATTGAATATGAACCTACACATAGAACCTTATTATTCATCAAATAATAATACTTTATTTCCTGATTATATGCTTGTTGATGATAACAGGTATATTTGGCTTATAAGTAGTTTTGATGAATGTATGAGGTTTGTGTATGGTAATGAATGGAAGTATGAATTTACTAATTAAATAAGATCCCGGACGCCTCTCGGTGAAGCGCACCCACCGGGATTATAAAATAAAAACGACAAAAAAACGACGAAATGCCAGGAGGCAAAGGAAATATAAAACCTAAAGATGGGAAGCAATTTTCTTCTGAAAATCAGCCTGCAAATAGAGGTCGAAAGAAGAAAATTTATAATTACATTAAAGAAAAAGGCTTTGGCAGTGATGATATAAGGACTGTTTTTGAGGAAATACCTTTTTATACTCAACAGGAATTGACTGAAGCGGCAAATAATGTAAGTAATCCGTGGATTGTAAAATTTGTTGCAAGTCAAATGTCAAAGGCAATAGAGAAAAATGACTATACTAAAATAAAAGAGATTTTAGAATATGTACTTGGATCACCTCAACAGAATGTTGACTTAAAAGCAAAAGTTGACAATTATCATATCATAAACGAATTCGTAGAACCTAATGGAGAAAACGAAGAAGATACACAATAAAATTCCGGCAGTATTCCATAATCTCTATAAACCGGCCCGATATAAAGTTTTTTATGGAGGGAGAGGTGGTGGCCGCTCGTGGTCTTTTTCAAGAGTTCTACTTACTCAAGGAATGAATAAACCAATGCTTATTCTCTGTTGTCGGGAATATCAAAAATCCATTGAAGATTCAGTACACCGCCTCCTTTCAGATCAGATTAAGAGAATGGGATTGGATGATTTCTACATTATTCAAAAGCGATCTATTACCGGGTTAAATGGAACACAATTTATATTTGAGGGCCTTCGCCATAATATTTCCAAAATAAAGTCAATGGAAGGCATTGATGTTTGTTGGGTAGAAGAAGCGGAAACAGTATCATCGGATAGCTGGGATGTTTTAATTCCAACAGTACGAAAAAAAGACAGTGAAATATGGATGTCATTCAACCCTGACCAAGATTCAGATCCAACCTACCAAAGATTTGTAATAAACCCGCCTCCCGATTCTATTGTTAAAAAAACAAGTTGGAGAGATAATCCCTGGTTTCCCGAAGCACTCCGCAAAGAAAAAGATTATATGTATTCTGTTGACCCTGAACTTGCGGAACATATATGGGAAGGTGAAACACGAAGCATGACCGATGCACAAGTTTTAAAAGGTAAATGGAAAGTAGAATCATTTGAACCACAAGACCATTGGGATGGTCCTTATTTTGGCGCTGACTTTGGTTTTGCTAACGACCCTAATACATTGGTCCGGTTTTGGGTAGAACAGTTGGACGAAGGCACAAACCTTTACATTGAATATGAAGCCTGGGGAGTTGGCATTGACATTGATAATATACCTGAATTTTATGACCGAGTGCCTGGAAGTAGAGAATATGTAATACGTGCCGACGACAGCCGCCCGGAAACAATAAGTTATATAAAACAGCGGGGCTTCAGAATAATTGGTCCATCTAAACTGAAAGTTGAGGATGGAGTCAGTTGGTTGCGAAGCCATAAGAATATTATTATACACCCCAGGTGCGAACATACTAAAGACGAGGCAAAGCATTGGAGCTATAAGACTGACAGGCTGACTGGTGATGTATTGCCTCAACTTAAAGACGGAATGGACCATATTTGGGATGCTGTAAGGTACGGTGCTAAGCCATTAATTAAAGACAAATCGAACCTATATGAACCTGTTTAAAAGTAAGCATAAAAAGAAACTGGAGCAACTTGAAAAAGCCATTTCCGAAGGCCGGATAACAAGCTCTCAGGATGTTGCCAGGATACTTCAGAACCTTAATTCTACGTTGCCATTGCGCCGGGATAGCAATATGGATAAGTATGTTAAGGAAGGTTTTGAGGGTAATAGCGATGTTTTTGGAATACTTATGACATTAGCTACTAAGTCAGCTCAGATTCCCATAAAAATATATAAGGTTCAGAAAAATGGCAAAGAGATTGAGCAGCCAAACCATGAGTTTGCTCAACTTTTGAGAAAGCCTAATTTCTATCAGAGCCAAATGGAATTCCGTATGGCCTGGCATTTGTTTAAATACACGACTGGTGACGTTATGGTCAGGGCTGCCAGATATAGCAGGGGCATGAGCCAGGGCAGAATAGACAAGGCAGGCATGATGCTACTACCCCCTCAAAATATAGAGATCATTGCGAAAGGAAACAATCCTTTAGGTATATACAGGGCTTTTATCAATGAGCAGTTTGATATAGCAGGGGAAAACGTTTGGCATGAGCGATTTCCATCGCTTACGTATGAAGATGGAAGAAATTTCAGGGGAACTTCCCCGTTGAAGGTTGCTATGAATATTATTAACTTACAGAATGCAGGCCAAGAGCAGGCGGCCAAGCTGCTAAAAGGTGGTTTTCCGCCTGGAATTGTTAGTTTTGATGAAATGCAAAGCGGTTTAACCTCAACACAAGAGCAACAATGGCGGAGCAAATATAAAAGCAAGTATCAAAAAGATATTTCTATTCCAATTTTTACAGCCGGCAAAGTAGACTTTACACAGATAGGGTATAGTAATTTAAAAGATCTTCAGGTTCTCGAGATGGATGAAAACGGTACTAAAAAACTTTGCCGGACGTTGTCGGTTCCCGGGATGCTGTTTGGCGTAGGTGAAACGACCTACAACAATATGCTGATGGCTGAAAAAGCAATGTACCAAAATAGAGTACTACCGGATGTTCAGCAATTTGTTGATGGGCTTAATACATTTTTGCCTGCTTACGGCGATGGTCTCATAGCTAAGGCTGATACATCAGGGATTGAAGCACTGCAAGCGGACCGGGAAAAAATGGTAAACGTGTTAGAGAAAGCTATACGCAATGGCATGGCAAGTCCGAACGATGGAGCTGAGGCTCTTGGATTTGAACGTAGCGATGACCCAGGAATGGATGACCGTTATATACAGAGCGGGCTTATTCCTATCTCTATGAGTTCGGGGGAAATGCCGGTTGATGAGAATAATGCGGAGTATAACAGAAGGGGACTAGAAAATGGTATGTAGATTGTTGAAACATATTGGACAATTTTTGATCGCTTTCATTATATTTCCTTATGTATTTTTGAAATTATTAATTCATCTAAATAAAGATAATTATGGCACAAAAAACAGAACAAACAAAACCTAAAGAAAAAACCTACACTAAAAAAGAGGTTGAGAAATTGCTTCAAAAGCAGAAAGAAGAGTGTGCAAAGCAAATTGATCGGGACAATCTGAGCGCTTTGAATGCTCAGAGGAAAATTAAGAATACGGAATCAGTATTGTAATGCCGGTAAGACCTCCGCATGATAATGAAACTCGTGAACAGTACGTTTTCGATTATTGTGTGCCCCTGGAAGAGGAAGCCGGGTATCCACATGACCAGGCTATTGCTATGTGTAATAGGTATTATGATGAAAACAAATCACAAAAAGCCTACCAGCCTAGACAATGGTCAACAATAGACCGAAAGCGGGCTAAATACAGGGCAAAACACCGCCCCTTAATGGGCAAGGCATTGGATCAATCTATACAACCAATACTTGATATTATAGACCGGACAACAGATATACAGAACTTGCCCGGGCAAAATCTTTTTATTGATGATGAGCCTATAAAAAAGGCATATAAGGATCTGTACGTTGATACCGGTAGTTTTTTTGCTATGTTTGACAGGCGACAAGCTCAGAAAAATGCAGGATTGTATCTTGTTAAGGATGAAGAAGAAGTTTATGAGAGTGTTATAGCAGAAGAAATGGCGGCTTATGCCAGGAAATATGTAGGGCAAAATATAAAGATTGTTGGTGATACCTCAAAGGTGATTATTCAGAATCTACTTAGAGATATTGTTCCTGAAATTTTAGAACAAGGATTGGGAGCCGGTGAGGCACAAACCATGCTCCGGGATCGAATAGAAAGTGAATGGCACAGATTCAAGCGGTTCAGAACCGAAAGAATAGTGCGAACCGAGACAACAGCGGCGTCAAATGTGGGCAGTCTGAAAGGTGTAAGATCAACCGGGATACCGCATGAAAAAATATGGACGGCTGCTTTTGATGAAAGAACCAGGGAGGCACATGCTAATGCGAATATGCAGAGAGTAGATACGGATAAAGCTTTTACCGTTGGGGGTGAAAATTTAGATCATCCCGGTGATCCTTCTGGTAGTGCTGGTAATATAATTAATTGCCGGTGCGCTTTGACGTATGAAATGAAAAGATAGATTTGCATTTCTAAAATAAAAATAGTAAACTTGTGGCAAAGCAATTTATAAAAAGAGCTATACGTTGTGTAAAATGTGGGAGGAAATTATACGATGATTTTGGGGAGTCGCACATAAAAAACATTGAAATAAAATGCCCGAGGTGTGGGTATTTAAATAAGCGGTAACATAACAAACACAGAGCTTCAACGAAAGCCAGACATCAAACAGGTGAGCTGGCTTTTTTAATTTATAGAATTATGAAAAAAAAGAAACTCACAAAGGAAGAAATTAAGAAGCTGAAGGAGAAAAAAAAGAAACAGCTTAAAAACGAGGAAACTATAAAGAAATAGTTATGATATACGATCCTGCGAAATTCAACACGAACAAGGAGTTAAGGGATTTTTTGATTGAAAACAAAAAGTCTATCATAGCTCAGAAGCGAGCGCAAATTAAGCACTCGGACGGTATTTCAGCTTTGTATTATGATACAAAGAATGGCACGGTAAAAGCCAATGAAGCATTTGACCCTGAAGGTGATGAGATAAAAGTAAAAGCTGTTATCAATACCACCAATTTTATGGACAGTCATGATGATGTGCATTTGGACGGCATTTGGGATAAAACGCTATCTCAAAACAAGAACCTCATGCATCTTCAGGAACACCAAATGAAATTCGACAAGATAATAGCAGACGGGAACGACCTGAATGCCTTTGTGAAGAATATTCCATGGGATGAACTTGGATTTCAATATTCCGGGAATACCCAAGCTTTGATTTTTGACTCAACATTGAAGAGAGAACGAAACAACTTTATGTTCAATCAGTATGCAAAGGGGTTTGTTAAGAACCACAGCGTTGGTATGCAATACGTCCAGATTGAACTTGCTGTCAATGACGAGCAGTACGAAGATGAATATAAAGTTTGGAAGACTTATTTTGATAGGATTGCAAATAAAGAACTGGCAGAATATAAAGGATATTTTTTTGCAGTAAGAGAGGCAAAACTTATAGAGGGTAGCGCCGTTCCTATCGGGAGCAATACCGCTACCCCGACTTTGAATAACGGTAAAAGCCAGCCGGCAAAGGCCACTGGCAAAAGTAATAATGCAGGGCCGTCAGGCGACACCTTGCAAATAACACATTTGGAAAAAATTTTAAAAACTTTAAACGATGGCTGAAGAAAACTATGAAAAAGTAATTGATGGTATCAATAAAGGAATTGAGAACATCAAGGAACAGGTCAGCAAAAAGGCTGACGCTGAAACGATACAGCCGCAAATTGACGAGGTAAAGTCAAAACTTGACGGCGTAGTCCATACGGACAATTTTAAGAAGCAACAGGACCAGGTTGAACAGTTGGAAACTGAGATCAATCAACTCAAAGAAAGACAGGGCCGGAAAGAAGAAAACCCGATTGAGACTCTCGAGAAAGACCTCAAAGGTGATGAGTTCAAAAATTTTAAGCAGACTTCCGGCAAGAAAGGAATGGCTCACAATATTGAATTGAAGACCATCACCACATCGGACATCAATAGCGGCTCTATTCGCGCTCAGTACGAACAAGGCGTGGACAAACATCCGTGGCAACAGACACCACTGTTTGATATGATTCCAAAGGGAACTATCGGACCCGGTCGGGATTCCATTAGCTGGTGGGAGCGTGCTTCTACTACTGATAATTCAGAGGCCGGTATTTCTGAAGGTTCTAAGCCTGCTGCTCAAAGTGCTGCAAGTTGGAACAAGCAATCTCTTGACATTGTGATGATCGGCGATTATATGAAAATGTCAAGAACTGCCCTGGAAGACTGGGAGCATACAAGGGATGAAATTCTGGATCTTATCAACAACCAGGTTCCTTTGAAGATTGAATCTGAACTGTTGAGCGGGTCGAATCTTACCGGGCTTATCGGTCAGGCTAAGGCATTTGCCAAGCCTGACAACTTTGATTATGTTTCTTATCCCAACTACATTGATGCTATTCGGGCCGTTGCTTTGCAGATCATGAACGGGAATACCTCGGATGCAAACAAGGATGGATATATGCCGAACATGAACCTGGTTAACTCCGGTGTGCTTACTAACATGAGAGGCATGAAGGATGCGAACGGTAGTTATATTATACCTCCGTTGAGTTCTTTCGATACGAACGTGGACGGGATCAGGCACGTGCCTTCTAGTAAGCTGTCTAGCGACACTTATCTGATGGGAGACATTACTCGTGCTAAGATGTTCATCAAACGGGCAATGGAAGTGCGATTCTATTATGAAAATGAGGATGACGCATTGAAAGACCTCGTTACTGTTCACGCTTTCGCACGTGTGGCAGGTGTTAAGGTTGCAACGCCTCATAAATTTGCATTTGCAACAGGTACATTTACTGCTGCTACTAGTGCAATCACTGAACCGGCTGGATAATAATTAATTGGGAGGGTTAAGGCCCTCCCTTTAACTCTTAAAAAATAGAACAATGAAGAAATTAATTTTAATATTCTCAATTTTGATTTTGGCCTTTTCCGTAAAGGCGCAGGATAGGACTATAAGCAGAACGCTTACTCCCGATCAAACACTTTATGATTATGACGGGCAGGCCGCAGATACTCTGGGTACTACTGTTGATACCCTTGCATTTGTATTTACTTCAAATAAGAGTAATCCGGTATTGCATAACATCGAATTCAATGCAGATCCTAATACTATTGATGGAACCTATACGGTAGACGTTAAGCTTCAGGGAAGAACTTTCACCTCGGATTCCTGGAGTGATATAGATGCAACCAATACTGGGGTGGATGCAACTTCTGAAGTGTCTATTGATTTTACAACTGATCTAACAGAAATTATTGACACTTTAGCAACTACCAGTCATCCGTTTTATAGGCAATTCAGGATTTTAGTCGCAAACAATACTGTGACTGGCTTGGATGCTGGGGAACAATTGACAGTTGATTACGTCTATGTTAAATTCTATATACGATGAAAAAAGTAAAAGTAGAACGCAAATCCGACAAAAAAATCATCGAGGTGTATGATTATGAGGTTGAAACTACTCTGAAAGGATTGGTTCAAAAACCTTCGCAGAAAAAATCTGCATCTCAGGGTCAGCAAAGCGGACAGAATAAAACGCAGAAAAATAACGGATAATGGAGATCAAAGTCAAAACAGGGGCAAGCGTCGAGCCAGTAGATACAAATCAGGTCAAGCAATACATTAAATTTGCTTATAATGATGATACAGATGAGGTTAGTCTTTTGGATAATCTCATATCTGCTGTTAGAACCAGCATCGAAATGCGAACAGGCCTTGTTTTGACTGAAAAAACTTACGAGATTCTGTTTAATCAATTTGACGGTGAAGATTTTCACCATTCTGCTGTGACCATGAACCCGGGAGCTTTAGGTTTTAGGCTCCCGGTTTCTCCTGTTTATCAGATAACGAAGATTGAAACTATTGATCTGGATGATGAAATTGAAGAGCTTACAAAGAATACTGACTACTATCAGAAAGGCAGTTATCGGCCTATTATTCTGTATCCATTAGCAGCTACCCAGGAATTGATAGTAACTTGCACGGCTGGATACGGGAATAATACTGAAAGTTGTCCAGCCGACATAAAAGAGGCCATTAAAAAACAAGTTGGCCGGTGGTATTGGAACCGGGATGATTACATAGAAGGTAAGTTCATTGACGAAGTAAGTAATATTGTAAACCGATACGCTCTGCCATGAGATTCAGCAAGATGGACAAAAAGATAACTGTTAAGCGCAGGAATACTGCTGAAACTGAAAGCGGTGGCATCAAAGAGGTTGGCGATCCTGTTGAGGTTTTTTCTGATTGGGCTAGGGTTCAACCGGTTGGCGGAGATAAACGGCTCAATTATACTCAGATGGGTTATACTGATCCAAAAGAGATTTTTACGTCTAACCGTCCTGAAGAAGTGAAACCGACCGATTTTGTTGAATTTGATGGAGGGGTTTATGAGATCATTTCAGTATTTGTCACTGAGGATAAGAAATTCATTGTGATGGAGGTGTCTAAATGATACGGTTTGAGCTTAAAAATGAAAAGGAGTTTCAACGCAAATTGAACCGGCTCAAAATAAGACATGGTAAAAGGTTGAATGACATTGTTCAGGATTCAACTTCAAAGATGCACCGGTATGCTGTTCATAAGGCCCCTCATGATGATGGGAAATTAAGACAAAATATAACAATGGATTTCAAAAGAGGTGGCAGGCCGGAGGGTAGTGTTATTAGTAATGCAAAATACTCCGCTGCTGTTGAGGAAGGAACGAAGCCTCATACTATACGGGCAAGATATAAGAAAGTGCTGGCAGGGCCAAAGCGTAAAGCTCCATCCGGATGGAATAATTTTTCAAGGGATTGGGCTATATACGGGAAAAAAGTAAAGCATCCCGGTACTGATCCGCAACCTTTTATTAAGCCTGCTTTTAATGTAGGACGTCGGTATATGATTAAACAGACTAAAAGGATGTTTAAATGAAAGGCTATAAACGACAGCTATTTACAAATGTCTATTCACTTGTCAAAGGCATGACCGTTGACGGGACTGCTGTTAGCGTAGGCACGAAAATAGATCAGAACAAAAAGATTTTCGCACGCTATTATATAAGTAATGATGAAGATATTGGCAGCCGGGATGGTGAAGTCAGGCAGATAGAAATCAGTTTTGATTGTGTCGTTCGCCAGCCTAAGCATTTAGGGGATGACAGCAAAGTTGATGACTTGGTTGATCAGATAAAAGACCGGACGCTTCATAAAAACAGTTATTCACTTGACGGCTGGAATGTGGTGGGGGTTTTTGATAATGGGATACAGACAGACGAGGATGAAACAGAATCAGAATTTTATAACTTAATAATTTACAAACTAGGAATAATAATTGAAAAACTATGAAAAAAAGATTAATGATACTATTGGCGATTGTCGTGGGTTATGTTTTTATATTTGCCACGCCTGTCGGCTACACAAGGCTAGTTAGTGAATTGACCGTACAAGAAAGGTTAACAACTGGTGCAATTGACCAAACAGTAAAGCATTCAGATTTCAATGAAGTAGTTAATTTTTCGCCGTCTAGTGATACAGTTACCAGCGACGTTGACACAGTCTATTCAGCTCAGCTTACGAGTGGATCAACGATTGATCTTACTTCGCTCACAAATACCCTTGGAAACTCTATGGACTTGACAGGCCAGAGAATTATGGCCGTTAAGTTTAAGAATTTGAGTGAGACCGGAACTGATGTAATTAACATTACTCAAGGGGCTACAAATCCATATCCCTTATTTGGCTCTACATTTTCTTTGGATTTAGAATCGAAGCAAAGCATACTCTATAAATGCGATACAATGCTTACAGACGTGGATGCTTCAAATCTGGGTATTGATTATACTTTAAATGGCGATACGTTGGGCGTATTGCTTATTTCAGCACGATTGTATTAATTTAAAAATTAAAATATTATGGCAACGAATTTAGGTGACAAAGTAGCGGTTAAAGTAGATATAGACAGCAACGAATATATTTTGGTTGGTTTAAGATCTGCGAATCGCACCAGCGAAGTAGAAGAGCAGGACACTACAACCCGTGACTCTTCTGGAAAACATAACGAAAAAATGCCCGGTTACGTGGATGAATCAATTGAGGTTGAAGGTTTGAGAGTGGAAAATCCATCTTTGGATCGACACACTGTTGAGAAAATCCATGCTGCACTATTGGCGCGTACTACGTTTACTTGTGTATATGGAGGTACTGAAACAGGCGACACGATTTGGACGTATTCAAACGCTTTTTTCCAGAGCTTGGAAGAAACTAATGAATACAATACGCCGAGAACGTGGTCAGGGACTATTGCTCTGAGTGGTGAACCTGCTAAAAGCACGGTAGCATAATGAGTGATCATATCGTATATGAAACGATGAGGTTTAGAGCCAAAGGGTTGCATAGGCTTTTTGGCTCTTTTCAAAAAAAGAAGATTGGCTTCACTTTCAATATGCAAGCATGGCTTATAGCTTGGTCTTATTGGAACGTGCAGCCCGATGAATTTGATGAGTTTGATCAGGAAAAATGGTCAACTTCTCTAATGTATGGGGGAGCCGTTGAACACGCTATTGTTAATAAACTTAAAATCTTTTATACTTACGAAGATATTAAAGAAGCTGCTGAACGGCTTACGTATAAGCAAGGCAAGCATATTGGCACGGCCATAGCGAATAGCCAAACGCCGGAATGGTATCAAAAACTGGCAGAGAGTGAGGCAAAAAAAAAGGCCGTTACAAAATCAGGGTAAAAGACATATATGATAGCGGCTTAGTTGAATGCGGTCTTAGTGAACAGGAATTTTTGCATAATCCACCAAAATATCTTTTACTCAAACAAATGCAGCATCACAGGCAAATAGAGAGAGAATGGGAAAGAACACGTATAATTGTCGGTGCTTTAACCGGCAAGAAAGCGTCTAATCTTATTCATCTTGATTTAGATAACCTGAGCAAGCCAGAAGTAGACTTGCCACAAGAAGAAATTGACCGAACAATAAAAGCCTGGGGGCTTAAAAATTAATATATATGGCTAATATAGTAGGTCGTTTGAAAGCAACGTTAAGGCTTGATAAATCCCGCTACGAAAAAGGCATGAAAAATGCCCGGCGTAGATCATCTAAAGTATTATCAGGACTTAAAAGTCAAGCCCTGAAAGTTGGCGGCGCTATTGCCGGGGCCTTTGCTCTTAAAGGAATTGTTAGGTCAATAAACCAGACTGCCAAATTTGGTGACGAGATGGCGAAACTATCAAAACAGACTGGATTCGCTGTTGAAACAATTCAAAAATACCGTTTTGCTGCTGAACGTTCCGGGGTTTCTTCTCAAAAACTCAATACCATATTACAGGTTTTTCAAAAACGTCTTGGTGAACTCAAAGCCGGGACCGGTTCGCTTCATACCCGCCTTAAAAAACTTGACCCTCAGTTTATGAAGCAACTGAAAGCCACAAATGACACAAATGAGGCTTTCAGAATGTATGTTAATCGTGTCTCCCAGGTTTCCGATAAATCTACACAGGCCGCTTTTGCTCAGGCTGCTTTCTCTCGTACTGGCATCGAGATGACAAGGATGATGCAGGGTGGAACACAGGAACTTGACAAATTAGGTCAAAAAGCAGAAGAAACAGGTGGCATAATATCAGGTAAAACAGCGGCGGCAAGCGAGGATTATGTAGATAAGCTCACTGACATGAAAATGGCAATGACAGGAGTCAAAACTGTTCTCCTAGAAACCTTCATGCCATTGTTTAAAGATTTGATTGATAGATTTAAAAACCTTGCTAAATGGCTTAAAGAAAATCGTGAATCCATTACGAAATGGGTTAAAATCATTGGCTCTGCTGTTGGAGTACTTGGAACAGTAAGGATTGCTATGATTGCCTTTAATGCTGTTTTAGCTGCTAATCCTATTGGCCTTGTCATTACAGCACTTGCCGGGTTAGTTGCTGCCTTTCGTGCTGCCTGGAAAAATTCAGAGACTTTCCGAAATTTTTTCAAAAAACTTTGGATACGGATAAAACAATATAGCACTGCTGCCTGGGATGCTGTTAAGACTTATTTTGGATCAATTGGTACTGTACTCAGGACAATAGGAAAAGCAATTGGACAGGTATTTAAAGGGCAATTCAAAAAAGCTAAAGATACTATAAAAAGCGGCTTTAAAAATCTTGTATCTGACTTCGCTACAATTGGTAAAGATGCAAAAGAAAAGGCACAAAAAGAATTAAAAGAACTGGAAACTGATCCTGTTGATAAAAATAAAGCCGCTGAAGCTGCAAAAGATATAGGTGAAGAAGTTGGTAAGTCCTATGCAGATGGGGTGAAAGATGGGATTAAAAAACCTGGAGCAATATCAACAAAGGATATGCTTGGACCTATTGTATCGGCCAGTGAGGCAAGAAAAGAAACAGATTTTGACATTTCAATGGGAGGATTAATTCCTGATGATGCTGGAATGAAAATTCAAAAGACAAAGGATAATCTTAAAGATTATTCTAACATGATAATTAAAGCTCAGAATGATACAAGCCTGCTTGGTAGTATATCAAAGAAAGCTTTCCAGGGCATGAGTAATTCATTGCAAGAAGCCCTTTCAAACGGCAAAAATATCCTTGACAGTTTTGGCAAATTCTTTATTGATATGCTTAAAAGTTTAATTATTAAACTTGCTGCTGCTGCCGCTGCTGCTTTCGCCCTTTCCTTATTGCTTGGTGGAACGGGACTGATGAAAGTTGGAGGATCAGCATTAAAGGGACTTGGTAAAGGTGGTTTTGGACAAGCATTTAAGGCGTTAGGTGGTTTTGGTATGCAAGAGGGCGGTATTGTCCCATCTGGATTTCCTAATGATTCTTTCCCGGCACGACTGACATCAGGTGAAGTCGTGCTTAATCAAAAACAACTCAGAAATTTAGGACGCCAGCAAAGAGGTTATATAGCAAAAACAGAAATATCAATGCGGAAATTGAAAATAGGATTGGAAGAAGAAGGAAAATCATCTGAAAGATTTGAATAATGGCATACGGAGATAAATATTATCTTAAATATAAGGATATTAAAGGCAATCCTTTAAAGCTTGTCATTCAGAAAGATGGGTACAGTGGAGCAACATCTTACCTTACTGGTTCCGGGGTACCTGTCACGTTAGAATATTCCGGCGAAGATACAAATAAATATGACAGAAATACATTTGGTAGTCGCTTGGTAGCAGAGATTTGGGAGCTTACTCAGGATCAATACAGCGAATTTCAAAACGCCGATGACAGGCAGTTTAAATTTATCTTAAAAGGCGCAACAGGCAGCACTACGAAATATACAGGTTATTTTGAGATAACTTCTTTGAGTAGTACAGTTAGACATTATAGTTATCTTGAATTAGACGGATTCATTACTTATGATAATATCAAAATAACCGATGATTATCCGAAAGTCAGAATCAAGATCGGAGGAGTTGTTAAAGCTACTTATTCTCCTTACACAAATAGTAACACAAATATATCAGGGGAATCAGTTCTTAACACACTTATAGGGAAACTTAACGATAACGACAGCACCTTTGAGGGAGAGGATACATCAGGAAACGACCTTTTAGACAAAATTATAAAAAATGATTCTTTTGTTTTTGGCAGCGAAACGAATTTTGAAAGATACAATGCTTCTACATCGAGTTGGAATCCTGTATACACGGATTTTTTCACTCCAGGGGACACAGGGGACACACTCACACTTCAGGTTGACGATGGAGTTGTTAAAAATCTTGCCTCTATTACTCTGACAAGCAATGACACAATATCTTCTATTATAGCCGATTGCATCAATCAGATCAACAATTCAGGATATGATTATGAAGCAGAACTTAATGAGACAAATTCAAATAAAATTAATATAACTTACATAGGCTCAGGCGATGCTAATTCTTATACGCTTCAATATTCAGAAGATGGGACTTGGGGTGTTAATATATCAGGTATGACAGGAACATCAGTTAGTACTGATACAATCTATTGGAAAGGTTATAATATCGCCGGGCTCTCAATAAAAAGCTCAATGACAGCCCCTAATTTATTAAGTCTGGAAGCGACGGATGGACTAGGTGATCTGAAAACCAGAGAGTATGACGCTGGATCAGGTTGGATAAAAAAGATTAAAGTTATTGCTAGCTGTCTTCAGGAAACAGGGTTGAAATTACCTATTAATTGTATGATTAACCTGTACGAAAATAACATGAATTCAACGGATTCAGATGATCCACTGGATCAGGCTTATGTTAAACAAGAATCTGTTGCAGGCCTTAATTGCAGGGAAATATTAGAACGCCTTATTATGCCATACGGAGCTGAACTTAGGCAATCGCAAGGACAATGGTGGATAAGAAAACTCAAAGATACCGGTTCTATAAATTATCGGAAATTTGGTTATAATGGAGACTACATAAGTAATTCAAGTATTAATGATCAGATTAAAATTGGATCTGTTACGGATTATAGAAGCGGAACGCACGGAGTTAACTTAAATCGAGATGGAGAAATAAAAGTAGAGCCTGGAATTAAAGAACTAATTTACAAACAAGATTATGGTAAAAAAGATCAATTGCTTAAAGATCCTTCTTTTACTATCTTCAATACATCTGGAAATCTTATATTCTGGAACGGAGACACGGATTATTCACAAAATGATGACGGATTATTAGCCTTTGGTTCGATAGATACAAAGATATATCAGGAAATTGATGTTATAAAAAAAGATGTGGAGTTTTCAATTACTTTTTCGGGTCATATCGAAATTAAATTGATCTTAAATAATTATTATTTTATGACCCGAAACGGTGGTTATGAAGAGTCCGAGGAAGTTATTAATATTGATGAATCTGAGGAGATTACAATAAGCTGGAATTTGCCTTTAAGTGTTCTGGAAGCCGGGACATTGAAGGTAGTGATAACAGCAAAATCATCTGATCTCGTGATAAAAGAGATTAATATAGATGCTGCAACGGGAACATACGTAGAGGGACTAAGTCAAAAAAAATATGATGATTCTGTTTCTGGCTATCGGCAGGAAAGAGAGCCATTCCAATTCTATTTTGGCGATGTGCCAAGCTCAGATTGGGCGCCATATAAATATCTTAATATCATAACCTTGTCAGCCGGAGATACACAAACATCTGCATGGGGGACAAATTCAAAAAAATTAATCGATATAACAACAGATGAAATGATCAATGAACTGGCAACGAAGAGCGAAATAATAAAAGGCACTTTCATTTTTGCTGGTTTTGTAAATGCAAAACACATTATGTATAACAAGTGGAGCGGAAAATATTATAAGCTGGCAGGTGGTGTCTATAACACAAAGAAAATGATTTTTGAAGGCAAATGGATAGAAACAGCTAAATAATGGCAATAGTAACAGAAGATAGATTATATCAGGGCAACCCCAGGGGCGTTGGAGTTTACAATTCCGACAGGTCAAGTTATGACAGTGGTGGGGGTGGCATTACTGAGATCCCGGACAAATATGTTACTAAATCTGAACTTTCAAACGCTATACAAGGTGTAACAGGTACTTTTATCGGAAATGATCTGACTAATTATCAGATTACTCTCACTCATGATTTAAAACGCAAGCCAGTTGGATTTGATCTGTATCAAAATGGTAAATTAATTGATCCATCAAATTATAAACTTGATAGCGGAAACAGTACGACTTATGCGGTGCTGACTTTGAGTTATCCATTTAATGAATCAGACGAATTTGAATATAAATTTTTATGAAAAAACTATTAACTATACTACTATTTTTGGCAGCCAGCCTAATACAGGCCCAGGATACACTGCCTGATACCTATTCAGACCCGTTTTACGGGCCACGCTATTTCGTGTCTATGGATGCTGCGGACACAGCTGCATTGCATTACAACGGCGATACATTGATTTGGACATCTAATGATAGTCTGAATTACAGGTATATAAAAGATTCTTTGATTGTCTCCGGGAATCTAGATGTTGAAAATCAACTCTCAGAACAATCCAACCGAGTAGCCACACGTGTATGGTCTACCCTTCAAAATGTCACAGATGCAGGGAATATTACGACAAATAATATTTCAACCGGTCAAATAGACATAGGCGATAATCGACTTATCAATAACGGTGAATACATTACTGTCACTGATAAAAACAAAACTCACGTATATGCAAGCGATAATATGGCTAGTTATCTTATACATCAAGATAGAGTGTGGGATGGATCAGCTTGGATAGGGACACATAATTACG
>JAIPBW010000033.1 GCA_021738505.1 Bacteroidales bacterium
CATCCACAATTTCGCCATTATCGTTTGTCAACCAATGGCCGGTTGATGTACTTGATGACACACCATTATCAGCAGCTACATAAAAATTGTTTGTCGGATCATCGCTGCTAGCACCATAAGTAGCAAGAACGATCACTTCTCCTGCATCAAGGGTGATATCCGGAAGATTATAACTAAAATCACCACTTCCTTCTCTGTGGTGGGTATACCCATCTAAAGAAACAGGGGCAGAACCTAAGTTTGTGATCTCTACAAAGTCATCACCATCCAACCAGGATGGCTCAGGACTTGTAGCGCCATCACCGAATAATTGATATTGCGTTACTTCTGTGATTACTAGCTGACCTGAAGCAGCTGATGCTTCTACATAATAATTGGTAGTATCATAAAGTACAGGCGTTGTAAAATATTTACCTATGCCAATATGATTACTGGTGGAATCATTCTCATACCAATAAAGAGTATCATTGGATGTTGCCGTCAATGTAACAGAATAACCATAAATGCTTGTTGTGTCATGCGCAATTGGGGCTGCAGGTGTATACAAGGAGTGAATCGTATCCGTCATGATCGTATCATTGTAGTTCAATGTGTCATTGGTCAGGGATACATAAGACTCAACGATATAAGAAGTATCTCCGGTAGAAACACCGCTTAAGTCAGCCATTGTATTGAATGTATAGCTAACGGTATCAAATGGATAAATAACGTTTGGTACATTCTCCGGAGAGATGTAGGCATTGTTATCTACTTTAAAGGTTGCAGTAAGTCCGCCGTCTATGGTATCCTGTCCAAGGTTGACAATGTCAATGGTAACGGGTTCCATACCAAGGTTACAACCTGAAGGTACGGCAATATCTGAAATACCGGCATTGAAATCCGGAGTAACAACGTTTACATGAACGGAGTCGCGTGGGCTTACACATGTGCTGCCTGCCCCTACAAATCGTGTATTGGGACGTTCAGATTGGAAGGTACCATTGGCTGCAGGGAATGAATTATCCTGATAATTATATTTAACCTTATCTCCGGTAACAGCTGTAGATTGCCATTGCGGATAACCACTACTCCAACTACCATCATGATTTTCAACATATATAAGTAAATGATCATTTCCATTGTAGTCAAATGGTGTGTCAAGTGCTATGTTTTTCCAGCCATTACCATCGTAAGTCAAATCACCCTGGAAAACATAATCCATAGTGGAAGGATCCGGTTTCGCTGCTGAAGCAAATTCTGAATTTGAGATATGAGCGATATAAATCCGTTGATCAATCATATCATAATTTGACGGTGTATTGTCTACATAAAATCCAATAGTGTCAATAGGTCCACTTGAAGCTATTTCAGAGGCTTCAAAAATCATCGCACTCCAGCTATAGTCATAGTATCCATAGGCCGGAGTATAATTTTGAGTCGCTGTTCCCTGTCCGACAGACACATTAAGATCATCACTATTGATTGCCTGGAACCAGAATGTAGTATCTGAATATAATACATCAGTCTGTAATGTATCTCCTTTATAAAAAGCATTAGAAGATGTATCCTGATAGAACCAGTGAATAGGGGCTGTAGCGTCTCCTGTTAAAGTAACAGGTGAACCAATACCTAGTGTAACATCATCAACAATAGGTGTTGCCGGTGTATGCATGGATTCCGTTTCCACATAATTTGTATCGTTATAAGCTACATTGTCATTAGGTATTTCAACCCAGGCTGCAATATTGTAGATACTGTCAAATGTGGTTACGCTTAAATCAACCAAATCAGCAAATTCAAAGGTAATGGAGTCATTGGGCAGAATCTGGCTGGTTACCGATTCCGTTACCAGTGTGGTTCCATCAACCTGGTATTTTGCATCAAAACCGGGATCAATCGTATCAATACCCATGTTTTTGATGGTAATGCGTATGGTATCCTCGGTCAGGTTACAACCGGAAGCCAGATCATCCACATGAGTTACTTTACCATCAATAACCGGTGTAGCAAAGAGACCTTTGCAACTTTGATCATTAGTTTGGTTACTATCGGCGGAAAGTACAGTAGTAGCACATAGTTGATAGTTTCCTGCCGGAGAAACAAAAGTATCCAGCGGAATGGTATCTGTATGTCCATAAGGCAGAATAGTGTCGCCTGTGATTTGCTTTGTTACCGGTGTTCCACCATCTACGGTATAATCAATAGCATAATTAGCGATGGTGTCTGTACCAATGTTGATAACAACAGCATGTGGAGCAATGCTATCAAATTCTGTAATCGTAGCCGGTAAATTGATAATATTGGCAATACCAATATCTTCCGGCAGAAGATCAACTTCATGAGCTCCTATGGTTGTTACCATGGATCCCCGCTGTTTTCCGTCAATATCGGTCGTTACAGCGGATAGCGCTGTGCCTTTGCCGGCAAATGTTTTATCCGTTAAATGAAGGTCTGTACTTGAAACAAAGTTTGGAAGCAATTCGTGAGAGTTGGCATCCATACCAGTTTCCACTTGTAACGCAGAAAGATCGGCTATAGCTATTCCGTCCCAATCGATAAAGTTAGATGATTCGGAGTAATAATTATTGTAATCCATCTGAGTTACTCCATCATCGTCTTCACTTGCAACAGCATAACCAACAGAATCCCTGAAAATATTATTGACAATACGAACAGGACTATCGCCATTATCTACATCCAAATACAAAGCACTTGACTGATCACTGCCTCCGGTAATATTAACCGTGTTGTAATAGGCATCCGTGTAGGGACTATTATCCAGTTGCAAACCAATATTTTCCTCGCTACCTCCGGTAATAGCAATAAAGTTATTGGCGACTAAATTGTGATAGGCATTGGTTCCCTCACAATATAATATGTTAATACCAATCATTTGAGCAGTACCATTATGTGCAATCTTGTTATTTAACACATGGATACGGTCAGCATTATTGAATTCCATTGCGTAAGCAGCATTCCAGGAAGAATACGTAGTGTTCGTAATAAGTGTATTATTTAATACAAAACCGGAGTCTTGATTTTCAAACACAATACCACCCTCATAGAAATTTTCAAGGAAATTGCCTTCAATAATATTTCCAAGATTTTCATCACCTATATTTCCATCAAGGAAAATACTTTGGTTCCCGTTGATGATAGAATTATTATGAATAACATTGAAATTCACTCCTGAACTATTTGAAGAATATACCGGAACAGCATCACTACCGGTTCCAGCAGCCTCAATAACATTGTTCAGAATTTTGTTATTGTGACTTTGAGCCTCTAAGGTGATTACCTGGGCATCATTAGCATCCAATCCTTTAATGGTCATATGGCTAATTGTAATGTATTTGGAGCTGTCTAGTTTAATGGTATGTTCATTTGAAGAACTGCCGGAATATTCGACTACGACATCAGTGCTATCCCCGCTCATGGAGGTGAATGTTACTGTGTTAGCCGAGTCAACTCCCATAATAGGCGTAAGGTGCAGCTGTTCATTATAAACACCGCTATCAGCCTGGAACGTAACACTACTACAAATACCGGCATTGTTAAGTGCATTCACAGCATCCGTAAATGACGGATAGTCATATACATTTCCACCGGTTGTATCGCCAATGGTGTATGTACCGTGTAAGCAAGCCGTAAATTTAGTAGTCAAAGTATCGTTACTGTTGATTGTATCGGCTGTGCCATTTGGCTGGCTTGTCCAGAATCTTATGTCATGACCGCCACCTGTAAAAGAAGCTGTATCAATACGGATGGTATCGGTATCTTTATAATTGATATTGCCGCTCCAGCTATAGGTTTTCTGGTGTACACCATCCAGTTCCCAGCTAATATCCAGGGATGTAAGCGGATCAACAGCATAGTTCTTTACTTCTACATCAATATACTGCTGGCTCCCTTCCTGTACTGCAGAAGCCGGACTTATCATAGCCACAGGGCCTGCATCTTCCGTAGGAATTCCGGTGACATTAACAGTGACTGGTACGCGGGGGCTTGGACAACCCAAGGATTTTCCTACCAGGCGAATATTGGGTCGGTTCGAAGTAAAAGACCCATCTGTTGTAGGCATACTACCATCCTGATAATCATATTTTACCTTGTTCCCGCTAACTAACGAAGAACGCCACTCAGGATAACCACTACTCCAACTTCCATTATGATTTTCAAAATACACAACCAAGTGATCACTTCCATTGTAGTCAAATGGTGTATCGAGTGCTATGTTTTTCCATCCACTACCATCGTACATCAAATCTCCCTGAAAAACATAATCCATGGTGGAAGGATCCGGTTTAGCTGTTGAAGTAAATTCTGAATTTGAAATATGTGCAATATAAATCCGTTGGTCCAACATTTCAAAATTTGAAGGTGAATTATCAACGTAAAAACCAATTGTATCTAAAATTGCTGCACCTGAAAGTTCTGAAGCATTAATAATCTGTGCACTCCAACCATATTCATAATAACCATAAGCCGGCACATAATTTTGTGTATTTGTTCCATTACCGATTATATTAACGAAATTACTAATACTCCTGGCTTCAACCCAGAAATCAGTAGTATCATATAAAGGTGGAGTTGTAAAATACTTCCCCTTAGCAATATCGTTGGAGCTGGTATCGGTTTCGTACCAAACAAGCGTATCATTCGATGTTGCTGTAATGGTAACCGAGTCTCCGTAGTTCGTAGAATAGTTTGATGCTGTCGGGGCCGGTGGTTGATACTGTGAAAGTACACTTGTCGCAGCCGAGTCATTTTGCGGAACAGGGTCACTGCTGTGATCTGTCCAGGCCTTAAACTCAAATGTAGAGTCCTTCATGTAGGGGCTCATATCCAGATCCACCGTGGCTGAAAATGTATATTCCAGAGTGTCGCCTGCATTAATGGTTGTATTAACCGTTTCGGTGACTGTTGTGGAATCGTTTAATAAAAGATAGGAAGCATCAAAACTGTTGATATTTGATGTTCCGATGTTTTTCACTTTTAACGTGATATCTTCAGCAGAAGAAAGCCCGCAGCTGTTTTGCGGTCCATAAACTTCCAAAACAGCCAGATCATAAGGAGATGCGTCAAATTCATCAGCTCCCATATCGGGATTGGTTGCATCACGGCTGTCACCATCAATATCATCGGTGATGCCTGAGATTGGCGTTCCTAAGTTGTTTAAGAAGTTATTGGCAATATGCAGATCGGTTGTATCCGTAAAATAGGGGTCATATTGAACAGAATTGTTTTCCTGCCCAGTCATGGACTGGAATGAAGCAAAATCATCCACATCACTTCCGTTAAACTGGCCGAAAAGATTGCTTCCGGTTTGATAATAGTTGTTGTAATCATGATCAAACCCGGCCGTATCAATATTTTGGGTATAAATAATATGACCTTCCGTATTATTGGCAAAAATATTGTTCTTGATGGTCAGGTACCTTGTTTCACCTGCTGTATTGTCATACAGGCAAAGCGGTGTAGCTAACTCATCCGCACCAATCGTCCGGAAAGTATTATAATAATAATCAATAAAGCGGGATTCTATATTGATGAGCCCGGCTGAAATAGTAGTGGACCCGGCAACACCTCTCACCGTTGCCATGTTGTTATAAACCTGTGCATGATTAAGCGAGTCTCCTATGGAAGATTCTACTCTTATACCATATCCGATAATGGAAGAAGCAGCATATACTTCGTTATAGGCAATTTCAAAGGTGCCGTTTGCATTGACAACCTGTATGCCATTAAAGCTGTTATGCATGGAATTTGTTTCCACCCGGTTGTTTTTGATTTCCGGTGCGTTGGCTCCGTTAATCCGGGCTCCAATGGACCATTGGTTTATAAACTCGTTATTGGTTACGGTCACATTGTTGATTCCGTTTCCGGAGATATTTAGTCCATGAGTTCCTCCCTGGAGGTAGTTATTGGTAAATGTAAAACCATTTCCGATGCTATCTTCTACGATAACCAGGGCTGAGTCAGCAGCGGAAGTTCCACCTGATAAATCAACACCTTCGAAGCGGTTATTGGTAAGACTAATATTGTCAGCACCGCTGTTCATAGCAAACACGCGCGGCCAGGTATTGTCCTGGGATTTGAAGGTCATATCCTTGAATGTAATATACGATGTCCCTTCCAGTTTTACCACGTGGTTTTCGCCGGCATTAGCGGCAGTATATTGCAAAGTAACATCACTGGAGTCGCCGGTGGCAGACTGGAAAGTGATGGTATTGGTAGCTGAAGCCCCGTTAATATCGGATAGAGTAATTTGTTCGCTATATGTTCCTGCAGCTACGTTGAAGGTAACTGCACCGTCGATACCGCATTGGTTAAGTGCCAGGGCGGCATCTGTAAATGTAGCGTAATCGGGGCTGGTGCCTCCGATTGTATACGTGCCGCTTAAAAGGTTATCACAGCCATAAAAGCTGAAATGCATGGTATCGTTGGAAATATTAAAATCTACCGTGTCGTTGGGATTTGCCGTCCATACTTTCAGATTATGAGCACCCGAACTTACGGATTCCGTTCCCAACGTAATTTCGGAAGATAAACTATCCGGTTCAAGTGTGCCGGTCCAGTTGTAGGTTGATTTGGCCGTTCCATCCACTTCCCAATCTATATCAACCTGATTTAGGTTGACATCTCCGTTGTTCTGAAATTTAACTTTTACATCAAAATTGCTATTGGAAACAACTCCGCCTGTTGGGTTTGTGATCTCAGCTAGCCCGGCATCCGGGTAATTAAGTTGTGTCTCTCCGACCATAACGGCATCTACTGACATATCACTATTATAGCTACTTCCGGTAATGCCGCGAAAGCGGATTTTTGTAGCAGCGTCTTTATATGAGGTCAGGTCAATTGTTACTTTTGTCCATGGAGCACCATTTGAACTGTGTTGCTGCCCCGTTTTACTCCAAACGCTTTGTTGCCAGGTGGAACCATCATAGACGTCTACATTCAGAGTACCCATATCATCTCCATACATGTGATAGTAAAAAACTAAGTAAGGAGTGTTTGAATTACTAAGATTGATAGCAGGCGAAGTAAGTTCTGCAGTGGCATTTGAGCCAATACCAGCATAGGATGCTTCAGTGTATACATATCCGCTTCCTTCGTAAGGGCCATCAGGGCCTGTACTACCTGAAGTAGTGCTTCCGGTCTCATGGGCCCAGGGTTCTTGCGTATTATTATCCCAATTACCGGGTACGCCTCCACCATTAAAACCTTCAGCTAAGAAAAGAGATTTTAAAGGTGAGGGTAAAGATAAAGACTTTAAATAATAGGAATAGTTATTGCTGGTACCGTGGTTTTGTGCAGCGGCATCATCAATAGCTTCTACGAAATAGGTAACTGTACGGCCAAAACCTGGAAAAGGGATATCAGCTTGAAAGGTGTCCGCCTGAAAATTGGTCATTCCAAGCGTATCGGTTAAGGTACCGTTAATGTAATAAACCACAAATGCTGTATCTACATTTGAGTCATCATCGGTAATTTTTGCTTTAATGGTCTGTGCGCTGGAAGATGTCACGGTATCCTGAATGATGGGCGGAATCATGACAATTTCCGGGGGTACCATCTCGGAAGTGGCAGCACCTATTTTGATGTTATCCAGAAACCAAGCGTAGTCATCAACAGAACTTGGATTAAATCCATAATCAATTAAAGAAAACCTGATTTTGACATTGGATTGGTCCGCCGCAATGGAGGAAATATTGAAAGTTTCATGTTTCCACCATGAACTTTGAGGTATTGTATTCGATGGGGATTGTTTATACCAATCATTGGGATAAGCACCTACATTAAATATATTTCCATTGTCCCCGAATTTTGTAGATGGCCCCATATAATGGGTCGAGTCTAATCTTGTCCAACTAGCCCCATTATCAATAGAAACTTCAACAATTGCCGTATCCACTGCCTGTATCTTGGCAATATGATCAAAATCAAGCGTAACGAAGGCATTTCCTGTAGTAGAAAAAGCATTCGTTGTCAGGGTTATTGTGTCATTTGGAGAACATACTGCCGAGTCGGACTGTAGTCCGCCTGCAGCCAGATCTGTAGATATTCCCCAGGTATTTGTCCCCGATGAGGAATAAGTCGTCACACTATCGGCTCCTGAGGGTTGTTCAAAGCCTTCATGGAACACCACGTTCTGGGCGCCAAGAAAACTAAACAACATTAAACTAAGAAATAGGAGTGTAAATTTCTTCATAATATTTCAATTTTGTGATTTTATTTTGCACAAATATAAAAATATTATAAAGCAAATAAAACAGATAATTGATTTTAATATCCGGTGTGCAGTACAAATACAAGAAAATCAATTGCATATAATGTGATAAAATAATGTTAATGTAAAGTTAACGAATCTAATTGTTGTTAAAAAGAATGTTAATAACCCAAGGTGAAGTCATAAAATATGTGATGTGTTGGATAAAAAAAGGCCATCTGAAAGCAGATAGCCTAATGAAATCATGATAAAAACCTTTGCTATGTTGAAAACTTTGCGAATTCTTCTTTAGGGTATTCCTGATTTGTTAATTTTTCCTTCACTTTGGAAAAGGCGTCAATTGTTAACTCTATATCTTCATCATTGTGATCTGCAGTAGGTATTAATCGAAGCATGATAACCCCTTTAGGGACTACCGGATAAACCACAATGGATGTAAAGATGTTGAATTTTTCGCGCAGATCATAAGTAATATGTGTGGCCTCTGCTAAAGTACCTTTTAGAAAAACAGGAGTTACACAAGATTCTGTCACCCCAATATCAAATCCATTTTTGCGCAGTCCACTTTGTAATTTCTTCGTATTGTCCCAAAGTTTTTGTTTGTGTTCGGGTTGTGTACGGATCATGTCAAGGCGTTTGAGAGCTCCCAAAACCATGGGCATGGGCAGGGATTTGGCAAAAATTTGCGAGCGCATGTTATACATCAGGTAGGTAATTACTTTTTGATCGTTTGAAGCGATAAAAGCTCCTATTCCGGCCATTGCTTTAGCAAAGGTGCCAAAATACAAATCAATTTTGTCCTGCACTCCATAATGTTCACCGGTACCACTTCCTTTTTCCCCCATGGTTCCAAAACCATGTGCATCGTCAACCAGAATACGGAAATCATACGTTTCTTTAAAGGCAGTGATTTTATCCAGGTGGCCTAAGTCACCAGCCATACCAAAAACACCTTCTGTGATGAGCAATATTCCGCCTCCGGTTTCTTTGGTAATCTTTGTAGCTCTTTGCAGTTGTTTTTCCAGTTTTTCCATATCGTTATGCGGATAAACAAAACGTTTCCCGATATGCAGACGCATTCCGTCGAGGATACAGGCGTGCGCTTCGGAATCGTAAACGATAACATCTTTACGGTCAACCAAAGCATCGATAATAGAAACGATACCCTGATAGCCATAATTTAAAAGGTAAGCCGCTTTTTTATCTACAAATTGGGCTAATTCATTTTCCAGCTGTTCGTGATATTTTGTTTGGCCGGACATTGCGCGGGCCCCCATTGGATAAGCCATGCCCCAGTCTCTGGCAGCTTCGGCATCTGCTTTTCTTACGTCAGGATGGTTGGCCAATCCAAGGTAGTTGTTGACACTCCAGACAATCTTTTCTTTGCCCTGAAACTTCATCCTGTTGCTAATGGGACCTTCCAGTTCCGGAAAAATATAATACCCATGAGCTTCTTCTGAGTAGCGTCCCAAAGACCCTAAATCCTGGTTGATTTTATCAAATATGTCCATGATTTTTCTTTTAGAATTTTATGACTTTTATTACTATTGCGCAAAAATAGCAATTAATCCCAATTTTAAAAGGGATGTTGTTTTACATTCTATAAAATATTTTAAACCTTATGTTTATATCATATACAACAGTAAGAACCCGTTATGCCGATGTAGATCAAATGGGATTTGTCTATTACGGCAATTACGCTACTTATTATGAAGTAGGGCGCGCTGCAGCTATGCGTGAAATAGGAACCAGTTATAAAGAAATGGAAGAAAAGGGGATAATCATGCCAGTGCTTTCCATGACATGTCAATACAAAAAACCGGCTCATTATGATGAGCTGTTGACTGTTAAAACAATTGTGAAAGGCATTCCCAAAGCGCGGATGGAATTCAATTATGAAATCTTTAATGAAAAAGATGAGCTTTTGAATAAAGGGGAGACCACGCTTGTGTTTTTGTCAAAAGCATCCAATCGCCCGGTTCGAATTCCATCCTGGTTTGAAGATAAGCTTAAGCCTTACTTTGAGCAGGCTTAGTTTATTAGGTTGCTGTTATTATAGCATTAATGGCCTGAGGTCATTTTTAAATGGATACTTAAAAATACCCTCATCAGGTAGATCGAGATTAACGTTTTGCAGGAATTCCACAGACTTATTAATGTGGTTGTACATGACCTGATCCGTATCAATGAAGGGGACATAATTCCTAAATTGAGCAACAAAGTTTTCCACAAAAGGAGACGATTTTGCCGGTTTTCTGAATTCCAAAGCCTGCGCTGCATTAAACAGCTCAATGGCGATAATTTTTTCTAAGTTTTCCAGTACGCGGAACGCTTTTGTTGCGGCATTAGCGCCCATGCTAACGTGGTCTTCCTGGCCCTGGGAGGATTCTATTGAATCTACAGAGGCCGGTGTTGCCAGTTGTTTGTTTTGGCTTACAATAGAAGCAGCTGTATACTGAGGAATCATAAATCCGCTGTTTAATCCGGGTTTGGCTACCAAAAATGCCGGCAGGTTGCGGCTTCCCGACAACAATTGATAGGTTCTGCGTTCCGCTATATTGCCAAGTTCAGCCATAGCGATAGCCATATTGTCAAGCGCCAGTGCCAAAGGCTGACCATGGAAGTTTCCTGCTGAGATAATCAAATCATCATCCGGGAAAATCGTAGGGTTATCGGTAACCGAATTGATCTCAGTACGGACGACATTTGCAGCATAATTAATGGCATCTTTACTGGCTCCGTGAACCTGTGGGATTGTCCGGAACGAATAAGGATCCTGAACGTGTTGTTTGCTCCGGTTTATAAGTTCGCTGCCTTCTAAAATGTTTCTGATCCTTTTGGCTGTCCGGGTTTGACCGGCATGTGGCCGGATGGATTGTATTTTGGGATGAAAGGGCTCTATGCGGCCATCAAAAGCATCAAGGGAAACAGCTGCAGTTACATCCGCAAGTTTGGAAAGCTTAAATATACGAAGGCTTAAATAGACACCAAATGCACTCATAAATTGTGTCCCATTAAGCAAGGCAAGGCCTTCTTTCGATTTTAATTGTATCGGCTCCCAGCCTAATTTTTTATATACTTCTTTCGTCGTTCTTTTTTCGCCCTGAAAGTAAACTTCACCTTCGCCAAGCAAAGGTAAACTCAAATGGGCTAAAGGTGCAAGATCGCCACTGGCACCAAGTGAACCTAACTGATATATGACAGGAAGTACGTTGTGATTATATAACTCGATTAATCGTTCCACAGTACTTAGTTGAACGCCTGAGTTTCCAAAAGAAAGAGCATGGATTTTTAGTAAAAGCATTATCTTAACAATAATGCGGGGCACAGGTTCTCCCGAACCACAGGCATGCGATTTTACCAAATTCTCCTGGAGTTGTTCCAGCTGGTCGGAAGATATACTGACATTACAAAGCGATCCGAAACCGGTGTTTACTCCGTACACCGGTTCTTTGCTCTTGTTCATCTTGGTGTCAAGGTAATTACGACACTTCGTGATAAGTTCCCGGGATTCATCTGATAAGGCAAGATTGTAATCTTCATTTAAAAGCTTTGCTATTCTTTCAAAGGTTAACTCTTTGGGTGATATATTATGTGTATTGCTCATTTTATTGTGTTTTTATTTTGGCTGGCAAAGATAAAATATTTGTTGGCATCCGGAGTTGTAAAATAACGGTGTAAGCTACAAATTAAAGACAAAGTATACGAAAAAGGTAGTCTCTTTTACCGCTGACATATAATTTCCAGCGTGATATTGTTATAACAATGAATGACAATTAATATCAAATTTTGTATTTTTACACGTTGAAAAAATAAATCCAAATGAAGCAATATTTAATATTCATCGCTTTCCTTTTCATGAGTATGCATTTTGTCAAAGCACAAGACAGTGACTTCCGTTCTCCTTTTGATTTTGAAATGCGATTAACGGGCACTTTCGGAGAATTAAGAGGCAATCATTTTCATTCCGGTATTGATATAAAAACCAGAGGTAGTGTAGGACATCCGGTTTATGCGATTGCCGATGGTTATGTAAGCCGGGTAAAGGTGCGGGCTTATGGCTTCGGGCATGCTCTTTATATCGCTCATCCCAGCGGGCATACTTCGGTCTATGGGCACCTTCAGCGGTTTGCCGGGGAATTGGCCGGGGAAGTTGAAAACAGACAATATGCAAATGAATCATTTACCGTAGAGTTTTATCCTTCCCGTGATAAATATCCGGTTAAAAAAGGAGAGTTGATTGGTTATTCCGGTAATTCGGGAAGTTCAGGCGGACCGCATCTTCATTTTGAGATCCGGGACGGTGCCAGTCAAAAACCTTCCAATGCATTAAAATATGGCTATGATGTAGCGGATAATATCGCTCCTTTAATACAAAGGTTGAGATTTTATCCTGTGAGCAAAGATGCTTCCATCAATGGACAAAAAATAGCCCAATCGATCTATGTGTTTAAGCGTGGTCAAAATATTAAACCTAAAACATCGCATATCAAAGTCTCCGGGCAAATAGCTTTTGGTGTACAAACCTATGATCAACTTAATGGAGCGCCCAATCATAATGGGCCTTATCGTGTGACGATGTATGCGGATAGTTCGAAGTTCTGGGAATTCAAAGCCGATCAATTCAGCTTTTCTGAAACACGCTATCTGAATGCGATGATTGATTATGCCAGCTATAAAAAACACAGACAACGCTTTTATCAAAGCTATTTGAAACCGGGAAATAAGCTGAGTATGATTGAGGGGAAAGGTGAGGGCTTGATTGAATTTGAACCCGGTCAAACACGACACATAAAAATTGAAGTGGTGGATTTGAAAGGAAACGAATCTGTTGTGGAATTTGACTTAAAAGGGGAAGAACCAACTATCTCTGAAAATGAGTTGCAGGGCGAATTGTTTGCTTATGACAAAAAGAACTACTTTAGCAAAGAAGGAGTGAAATTGAATATCCCGAAAGGAGCGTTATATGATACAGTGGATTTTCGGTATAGTTATGAACCTATGGACAGGAATACATATTCAAAGGTTCATCATTTGCATAATGAATATACACCTTTGCATAAATACTCCACACTCTCTATAAAAGTCGATCGGATGGTGGATAATGGTTTAAAAAGTAAACTTTTACTTGCCAGGATAGACCGCCGGGGAAGGAAACATGACGAAGGAGGAAACTGGAGCAATGGCTGGGTAAGTACCAACATACGGAATTTAGGGGAATATGTTATTCTGGCGGATACGACAAAACCCAGAATTCGCCCGTTAAATATCTATTCAGGGAAAACCATTAACCGGAACGCAAGTATTGATTTTCGAATCACCGATGATCTCTCGGGTATTGAAACATACAGAGGAGAAGTAGATGGTAAATGGGTGTTGTTTCAGTATTATCCGAGTAAAAATCGATTGCTATACAAGCTTGATGATAAGCTTGAAAGCGGGAAGCATACTTTAAAATTAGTTGTTACTGATGAAAAGCAAAATCAGGCAACATATAAAGCTGATTTTACAATTCAATAGATATTCGATTATCAGTAAGCGTCATTTGTTTATATTTGCAGCATGGAAGAGACAATTATCATCATAGACTTCGGATCGCAGTATACACAGCTTATAGCCCGCAGAGTTAGAGAGTTAAATGTATATTGTGAAATACATCCTTTTCATGAAATCCCACCGATGGATGACTCCGTTATAGGTGTCATTCTCTCGGGAAGTCCATTTTCTGTGAGAGACCGGCAAGCTCCGCAGATAGATTTAACTCAAATTCGAAAGCAGTATCCTGTATTGGCGGTTTGTTACGGAGCGCAATATTTGGCACAAGATGACGGTGGTCATGTGGTTGCATCGCAAGTGAGAGAATACGGACGGGCTAATTTGAGCGATTTTAATAAGACGCATCCATTGTTAAAAGGGATCAATAAAAACAGTCAGGTTTGGATGTCTCATGGAGATACGATCGATCAGTTGCCGGAGTCTTTTCAGGTCATTGCCAGTACTCCGGATGTACATGTGGCCGGCTTTGAGATTTCTGAAGAACAAACTTATGGTATTCAGTTTCATCCGGAAGTGTATCATTCCACGGAGGGGAAAACATTACTACATAATTTTATCGTCAATATTTGTGGCGCAAAACAAACCTGGACCCCTAAATTATTTGTAGAAGAGACGGTTGAGGCCTTGAGGAAACAAATTGGAGGGGATAAGGTTGTACTCGGGCTTTCCGGAGGGGTTGATTCTTCCGTGGCTGCTATGCTTTTACATCAGGCGATAGGAAAAAATTTGTATTGTATTTTTGTGGATAACGGCTTGCTTCGGAAAAATGAGTTCGAGAATGTCCTGCACAGCTATAAAGATATGGGGCTTAACGTAAAAGGCGTGGATGCCAAAAAGTATTTTTATGATGAATTAAAAGGAGTTACGGATCCGGAGCTGAAACGCAAAGCCATAGGAAAAGTTTTTATAGAGGTCTTTGACCGGGAAGCTCATGCCATTAAGGATGTGAAATTTTTGGCGCAGGGAACGATTTATCCCGATGTGATAGAATCGGTTTCTGTAAAAGGACCTTCAGCCACGATAAAGTCCCACCATAATGTAGGCGGTTTACCAGAGAAGATGAATCTGAATGTTGTGGAGCCGCTAAAGTCCTTATTTAAGGATGAAGTGCGAAAAGTAGGACGAACTCTGGGGATAAAGGAAAGTATTATGGGGCGTCATCCTTTTCCCGGGCCGGGTTTAGCTATACGAATACTTGGCGAAGTGACCCCGGAAAAGGTAACTATTTTACAAGATGTGGATGCTTTGTTTATTAATGGTTTGCAGGAATGGGGATTATATGATGATGTATGGCAAGCCGGAGCAATATTGCTTCCCATTCAATCCGTGGGCGTGATGGGAGATGAGCGTACCTATGAACAGGTTGTGGCATTGAGAGCTGTTACTTCTACTGATGGCATGACAGCCGACTGGATGCATTTACCTTACGATTTTTTGTCAAAAATATCCAATAATATAATTAATAAGATAAAAGGAGTTAACAGAGTTGTTTATGATATTAGTTCCAAACCCCCGGCTACAATTGAGTGGGAATAGTCGACTGATTAGCAGTTTGTTGTTGCTTGTGCTTTTGATCTTTACCAACGGATTATCAGCACAAGAGGAGAAACCTGTAAAACGCTCCGGTGTCATTGAAGAAATTGACGGACGCGAATACTATATCCATGAAATAAAACAAGGACATACGGTCTATTCCATTGCAAAAGCTTATAATGTAAGCCCTGAAGAAATTTATAAGCATAATCCTGAGGCAAAAAAAGTGATAAAGCCCTCACAAATGCTGAAGATCCCGGCCTGGCTTGTCGATGAGGCTGAAGAAAAGAAGGAAGCGACAAATGACCAATCTTCACGTTATAGATATACTCCACAAGAAAACGAGACTGAAAGTGCGAAGACCAAAATAATAGAACACGAAGTTGAAAAGAAAGAGACGCTTTACTCTTTGGCTCGCAAATATAATACAACAGTAGCGCGGATTAAGGAGCTTAATCCTAATATGGTTGATATTCTGGAAGTTGGGCAAAAAATCAAAGTGCCTGCTAATGAATCGGTTGCAGGAAAAACTAACGAAAGTGATTCCCTGATCTATTATACGGTGGATAAAGGAGAAACACTTTATCGTATTGCAGCAAAACATAATATATCCGTGGATACGATAATCCGGTTAAATCCTGAAGTCGCTGAAGGATTAAAGGCCGGAAGTGTTATTAAATTGCCAAAGCCATACAAAACGGAAACAGCAGAAAGTAAACCTGCAGTAGCAAAGCAGGATACTAGCGATAAGTATCTGAAACATAAAGTGGCTAAAGGAGAAACATTGTATAATTTATCCATGCAGTATTCAATTGCTATTGATGAATTAAAAAAACATAACCCACAATTAAAAGAAGGCCTAAAGGCAGGACAAGTGCTGCGCATTCCGGTAGAGAGTAGAAAAGAGGATGAACAGTTTGTGTTTTTAAAGGAAAAAGAATTTTTAGATTCGCTGGCTTTTGTAAAACAAAAAGATACAATGTTGGTGGATTGCGATAGTGTTTCCATTAAACAATCTTACAAAATTGCTCTGTTTGTTCCTTTATATCTTAATCAAATGCGTTCCATCGATGCTTCGGATTATGATAAACCCGGCTGGCCGGAACAGAACGTTAAACCTTTCGCTTATATTCAGTTTTATGAAGGTTTTAAGTTAGCACTTGACTCATTGGAGAAGCAAGGCCTTAAGGCAGATGTTTATGTGCATGATACAAAAGCAGATACAAGTGTCGTTAAGGAGCTTGTTAATGATCCGGAATTTAAATCCTACGATTTGATTTTTGGGCCTTTGCAGGATGATGCACTTGAAATTGTAACCAATGAGGCCAAAACGTATTCTATTAACGTGATTTCGCCGGTGTCCTATGCAATGAATGTTGTAAAAGGAAATGATCATCTGATAAAGCTTTTCCCTCCTGTAAATTATCAGATTAACAGGATCATGAATTTTGTAGCTGAAGAGCATGCAAAAGACAACATAGTCTATGTTCATGGGGCTTCCGACAGGCAGATGCAATTAAAAGTAAAGTTGCAAAGCATACTAAATAAAAAACTTGGTGTAAAGGATAGTGTATTGCCATATAAAATGGTGAACTACAATACTCAGGGGTTCTCTAAAATTAAGGAGGTGCTGGATGAGTCAAAGCCAAACTTTATTTTTTGTACGCATAAAGGTGAAATACGGATAAACAAAATGATTAGCCGGCTCAATGGGTTAAGAGAGGATTATGAAATCATTATCTTTGGATCAAATGCCTGGGAGAATTACAATAGTATCGAAAGTGAGTACCTGAATAATTTAAATTATACATCCTTTACCGAATATCTTATTGATTATGATGACATACGTGTGAAAACCTTTGTGAACAGATTTACACGAAAATATAAAACATGGCCCAACAAAATGGCCTTCAAAGGATTTGATGCGGGTTATTATTTTCTGAATGCCTTGTATAATTATGGTGTGAACTTTCAATACTGTATGGAAAACATGAATAAGTTTACAATGCATAATGATTTCCATTTTAAGCAATGGGAAAACAATGCATGGCAAAACAGTGAAATTAATATTTACCAATATCGTGATTTCAAACGGGTACTTTTAAATCGTAATATAAAAACCCCATTGAAAGATAATGGTCTGCAGGATTTAATACGCGAATAATAATAAAGAGAGTTTGTCCTTTGCAAGATATTTTTTTAGAAGGCAAAACAGTGATCCCCCATAAAGTTCTGTCGAAATTAGGCTGGTATTTTTAATCAATCCGGGGATAACGTTACTTTCATTTTTTTTAGAAACACTATGTGGGTTCCCGATGAAGGATTATTCGTTTTGTATTGAAAGATTTAAATCAGACAGGGGAGCTTTTTCTGGCAGGAAAATTGACAAGAGGCTTTATTATGTCGTAATTTTGCTTGCTCAAAAAAGAATTTTAATTGGAGGATTAAATGGAATCTAAAAAGATATATGAGATAATTTCCCGGAATAGTCAGGATTATAATGCATCAGAAGTTCAACAAGAATTAGCCGGGTTTATTGCAGACAATTTTTTTGATATATATTGGATATTGGATAATGAGCTTAAGTTTTTGTATGTAAGCAATGGTTTTTTGGGCTATGACAAATCAGAAATCATTGGAAAGAAGCTCCCTGATTTTTTACCGCAACATGAGAAGGATAAAGTACTCGAATTGCATCTGCGTAGAAAAGAAAAACAAAAATCCGGTCAATCATTTTGTTTAGAACATATTCATGATCAAAAAATTTATACAAAAGACAATGAAATTGCAGATATTAAGACGTGTATATTGCCCTTTCTTGATGAAGATAATATAATGCAAGGCTTTGTGGGGGCTTGCCGGAAAATTCCTCCGGAAGAAATAGATCAATCCCAAACCCAGGATGAGTTAATTCGTTATAAGGAACTTTTCTCTAATCTTAGAACAGGGATTTTTAAAACAACAGCCCAGGGGAATTTTATTTATGTAAATGATCAGCTGGCTGGTATTTTGGGGTATAATTCCGCAGATGATTTATTGAAATCCAATGTTAATCTTCTGGACCTTTATGTTAATCCAGACCATCGAAAAAATTTATTAAAGCTATTGCAAGATAGTGACCGGTTTGAACGATTCACGACACAGTTTTACGATTATGAACGAATGGTTCGCCGGGTCGAATTAACGGTTCGTGCATATAAAGATGAAAATGGAGAAATTGAGTTTATTGAGGGGCTGGCTTATGATATCTCCGGGCAGGATATTTATATGCGAAAGCTGGAAAGAGCAAAATCGAATTTAAATGTTCTGATCCAAAGTACAAAAAATGCGTATATCCTGTTTAGTGCGGATTTAAAAATTATTACCTGGAATACAAGAGCCCAAAAAATCGCTGATATTGTTTGGGGAGTAGATCTTAAAATTGGAAAATCACTAAGTAATATTGCACCATTAAAGGAGCTAGGCATTGAGAAAACATTGAAAAATGTTATTGCACAAAGGGATTATCAAACAGAGCAAGTTATATCAAAAGGGGAGCGTAAGTATTATTTAAATTACTCTTTTCAGCCTGTAGTATTAGATAGCGGAAAAACAGATGCTATTGTAATGGGTATTGAAGATGATACGAATATTAAAGAGACCCAGAATCGGTTGCATAGTACAATTAAGGAACTACAGGATATTTTTGAGAATAGCCTTACTGCCATTATGGTAGTGGATGAAAACAGGGTGATCCGCAAAGTGAATTCAAGAGCATGTGAGTTATTTGGATATACACGTGACGAACTTATTAACCAAACCACAGAAATTATCCATTGTAGCAAAGCATCATTCCGGGAGTTTGGTGCTTTATACGACAAAGTGTTTCACAATGAGGTGCTTCATAATACAGAGTTTACCTTTTGTAAGAAATCGGGGGAAAAGATTATTTTACGGTTTAATGGCAAGACGGTTATGCCAACGAGTGAATCGGATAGTGCCAAAGTGATATGGAACTTACAGGATATCACGGAAATCAATAAAAACCGGAAAGTTAAAGATACCATCTATAAAATATCACAAGCTCTTCATAAAGATGAGAAGCTAAGTGATCTATTAGAAGAAATACGCAATCATTTGTCAGCCATCATTAAAGTGGGTAATTTTATGATTGCCTTATATGATGAAAGCCGCGATGCATTTACACTTCCTGTTATGGCGGATGCCCATGACCGTTTCATCGCTTATGATGCTTCGGGTACCATTTCAAAACTGGTTGTTAAGGAAAATCAATCCTATTTTGTAAAAACAGAGCAGATACAAGAACTTATTGATGCCGGAAAAATTAAAGTGAAAGGGGCAATGGCCAAGGTTTGGTTAGGAGTTCCTATGCGGGTGAAAGGTAAACCGATTGGTCTCATTGTAGTTCAGGATTATGAAAATGAAGGTGCCTATAGTCAGGAAGATTTGACTATGTTGGAATTTCTTTCGGAACAGGTTTCAATGGCTATTGCTAACAAGAAAAATGAAGAGCAGCTGAAAGAAAATGTGGAAACCAAAAATAAATTCTTTTCGATTATTGCGCATGATTTGAAATCACCTTTTAACTCGCTTATCGGTCTTTCTGATATTCTATATCAGGGAATGGTGGAAAATGAAGAAGAGCGAACAGAAATCTATAAGAATTTAAATAAAACGGCAAAAGAAGGTTATTCTCTGCTGGAAAATCTGCTTTTCTGGACGCGTTCACAGTTGGGCAAAGTAGAGCATAATGAAGAATTGTTCCAGCTAAAATATTGCATTTCATCGGTTTTTACGTTGCTTGAAAATAATGCGAATCTGAAAAATATTCAGCTTGTCAGCTATGTTGATGAGGATACTCAGGTTTGGGGAGATAAGAATAAAATCAAAACTATTCTGAGGAATTTGGTTTCCAATTCCCTAAAATACAGTCATTCCGGGAGTAAGGTTGTCGTTGATGCGAAGAAAAATGATCATGATATCGTTATTTCAATTCAGGATTTTGGTATTGGGATGCCCGAAACAATGACAGATAAGCTGTTTAAAATGGGCGATAATACAAAAAGACCAGGTACAGATAACGAAAAAGGAACGGGTTTAGGCCTCTTGATAAGCAAGGAGTTTGTTGAACATCATAATGGCCATATCTGGGTGGAAAGTAAAAAAGATGAAGGGAGTATTTTTTATGTGTCTTTACCGCTGAAAAAGAAGAAGATTGAAAAGTATCAGGGTGTGCAATCAGCCAGGGAAAGCAAAAAAGAGGAAACAAAAAACATAGATAAGAAGACGATTTTGGTAGTTGAAGATGTTCAGGTGAACTTGTTATTGCTGCAAAAAATGCTTGAGAAAATGAATTATCATGTGGCCTCTGCCAAAAACGGGCAGGAAGCAGTAGATTATGTAGAGAATAACAAACCTGATTTAATCCTTATGGATATTAATATGCCCGTATTAGATGGTATTCAGGCGACAGAATTGATTAAGCAGAAACATCCGGAAATTCCCATAATCATTCAAACGGCTTATACCAGTGAAGAGAATAAGACAGGTAGTAAAGAAGCCGGTGCTGATGGTTATCTGGAAAAACCAATTAGCAAAGAAAAACTTTCTAACTATTTAAAAATTTACTTATAGATATATTGAAAGGCAACAGCTTTATGTTTTACGTTATGTGTAAAATGCATGTGAAACTATAGTTATGAAAATGGAATTTAGAAAAAGGTGAGCGACAGTACCTGTATATTTCCTTCGGGAAAGGTCATAAAAGTGAGTTCTTAGACTATTATTACAACTTAATTAAACCTGACACTATGTTGGAAACTAAAACTACAAACAGCTATAATCCGGAATCATCAGCAGAACTGATATTAAATGATTTGAATATTGGTGTTTTTCAGTTTGATTCATCCGGAGACATTGTATTCTTAAATGAACCATTTAAAAAACAAATTAATCACAATATACAAGGAGAAAGTAGTGAGGCTCCGGTAAATTTAATTTCCGGTGACTTCAATCATGCTATTTTACAAAAGATCGCTTCCTATATTCCGGATGTTCTTGAGGGTGAAAGCCAAATATCCAGGGATTTTTGCATAAATGATAATTATTATCGTCTGGAAGTACGTGCTTCCGGTACTACCGGTCAGCCATATTATACCGGTATGGTCACAGATATTACAGATAGCAAGCATACCCAACTAAAGCTCCACAATCGTCAACGTGAATTGATTTCTCTGATGGATAACCTACCGGGTATGGCTTTTCGTTGTAAATATGATGAACAGTGGACCATGATGTTTCTGAGCCGGGCTTGTCAGGATTTGACAGGGTACTCAACAGATGATATTTTATGGAACCAAAAGCTTTCTTATAAGGATTTGATATTTCCTGATGACCGGGAATGGGTCAATAATACTGTGAAAAAAGCGGTTCGCCAACATAACAGATACCAGATAGAATATCGTATTGTCGATAAACAGGGGAGAATTAAATGGATGTATGAGCAGGCTAAAGCCTATGTTAATAAAGAGGGCGAAATAGAATTTATTGAAGGGATCATATTAGATATTACCTCGCGAAAATACGCTGAAAAAGTACAGCGTGCAGTAGGTCTTATTGCAGAAATGTCGATGCAGGAAATAAATTTTGATAATGAAAAATATTTCCAAAACGTACAGAATTTGATCGCAAGTTTCATGAATGCAGAATATCTGTCAGTTGTTTATTATGATGCCTATAACGATCAATTAAAAGTCCTTTACAGCTCAGACAATATCATGCTTCATGATCTGAAAGAAGTTGATGATCCGAAGAAAACGCTCAGCTATAAGGTGATTAAAGAGAGTAAGTCATTGCTGCTAAACAGTGAGGAGATTAAAGGGCTAGAGAATCAGGGAGATATAAAAATATATGGGAAGGAAGGCGAACAATGGCTTGGGATACCAATGCGGTTAAATAATGGAAATAAAGGTGCCGTTGTTGTGCAAAACTATGAATCAGAAGTAAATCTTACAAGCGAGGATTTAAAATCCCTTGAACTAATTGTCCATCAGATCTCATTGGCGATTAATCGAAAAGATGCTGTAGACGCCCTTGCAAACAGAGAAAAGTATTACCGAAATTTGTATATGAATTTGCCGGTAAGTTATCAAACCTTGGATGAGAGCGGGAAAATTCAGGTTGTCAATGAACGGTGGTTGGATTTGTTAGGCTATTCAAATCATGAAGTCACAGGAAAGAGTTTTGGTGATTTTTGGGCAGCAGAGGGCCAGACAGTATTGTTTCGTGCATTTTGGAAGAATTTTATTAATGCCGGGTATATTGATCGTCAATTAATAAAAATTCAAAAACGAAACGGAGAAGTGCGCGATGTAATTCTTACCGGCCATAAAGAAACAGATCAACTTGGGTCATTCATCCGGGCTCATTTGGTATTTGTGGATGTAACAGTGGTTGTTCAGGCTGAAGAAAAAATGCGGCAGGCTAAGGAAAAGGCTGAGGAAAACGATAAGTTAAAATCCGCCTTCCTGGCCAATATGTCGCATGAGATACGTTCTCCAATGAATGCAATACTTGGATTTTCTGATTTGCTTCGTAATCCCTACCTGGAACAAGAAAAGCGAGAAGTATATATTGGACTTGTTCACGAACGGGGAGAAGATCTTATGCGGATTATTGATGATATAATTGATATTTCTAAACTCGAAGCAGGAATGCTTAAGCTCCAATATGAGCAAGTTGATATGAAGAAGTTTGTTGGGAATCTGGAGATGAGTTGCCGGCAGGAACAAAAACGATTGAAAAAAGATGATGTGAATGTTGCTGTTGAATGTGAGCCGGAGATCTACGATTTGAATTGGTTTATAGATTCGGTAAGGTTAAGGCAAATTTTGATAAATTTTGTGAATAATGCCCTAAAGTTTACAACCGATGGTTATGTAAAAATAAATATTAAACGGAAAGGGAGTGAGATCTTATTTTCCGTTCATGATACGGGTATTGGAATACCCAAAGATAAGCAGGAATATATTTTTGAGCGCTTTCGTCAGGTTGATCTGGAATACAAAACTGCTGGAGCGGGAACCGGATTGGGACTTTCCATATCAAGGAATCTGGCTGAACAGATGAATGGTGAAATACAGGTTGAATCAGAACCCGGTAAAGGTAGTGTGTTTACCCTGATAGTGCCTTTCCGAAATATTGAGGCAAAATCTGAAGAAAAAAAACAAGAATCTGCTGAAGCAAAAAATTCGGACAAAGCACATAAATCAAGCAATCCGCAAATAGGTGTTTTTAATTTAGTGAAAGATGATGTGGCTTTTATACAAGATGCATTTCAGGAATTGAATGTTCAACTTATACCTTTGTCCTCTAATAACTACCAACGGGAAAATATCGAAGATAATTCCGTAATCCCCGATTTAGTATTGTTGGGTTGTTATTCAGGAGATGACAAAACCTATGATCATATCCAATTTCTTAAAAAGACGTATCAGAAAATCCCTGTTGTACTCTTATTGAATAGAGTTTGTAAGAGCGAAAAAGATAAGCTAAAAAAATCAGAGATTGATGATTATGTTGATATGCCTACTTCGCAGGAATTATTAAAGACAGTAGTGGAGAAATATCTTAACGGATGAACATGCAGTTATAGGTTAAATGAAACATAAAAAATGCCCGCAGTTTTCAATTTCTGCAGGCATTTTTTAATCCGGTTTCCTTTCAGGTTATGAAATTTTGATCTCTTTTGCCGGCTTTGGCTTAGCTTCTTCACGTTTTGGTATGTTTACGTTCAGAATACCATCATTGTAGTTTGCTTTAATCTTATCTGCATCTACAACATTATCCGGTAATTGGAAAGAACGTTGGAATGACTGATAGCTAAATTCCTGACGTGTATAATTTCCTTCTTCGTCTTTGTCTTTCTTTTCATCTTCGCGTTCTGCAGAAATTGTCAGGCGACCATTATCTACACTTACGCTAAAGTCATCCTTTTTCAATCCCGGAGTTGCTACTTCAATGTTAAATTCATTATCATCTTCTTTCACATTTACAGCCGGCATATTGGATTCGGGTCCGGAAAAATTTGTTAAATTCCAATCCATTAAATCATCGTTGAAAAAACGTTCTAACATGCGACTTGGATTAGTTGGGAAATTTCTTTCTGGTGTTAGTGCCATATCAAATACCTCCTGTATTTTTTAGTTCTACTTATGTTTTTAACGTTAACGTTTCACCCTAAACAGGACAAACCATGTGCCAATACAAGATCGTTCATAATTTATTGGGCATAAAACACAGAAAAACAGCAAAATAAAAGTTGGTGGTGAGCGGAATAAAATTCCAAAGGTGACAATATGACATCAGGTCAACCGGGCGACGGTGTCATATTGGCGGTTTATTCTCTCAGGATTGTTACGCTGCCGGAAGCGGTGCGTTTTTCCAAAAATGTTTCGTATTTCAATACATAATAATATACGCCATCAGCTAAATTATCGCCATCCCAATCGTTTTTATAATTGGATCGCTCATATACTTTTTTGCCCCAGCGGTTGTAAATGATCAGATTGGAACTTCTGACTTTTTCAATATTTTCAATTTTAAATACATCATTTTTCCCATCACCATTAGGGGTGATGACATTAGGAATAGTGATGTTGTCAACGATAATCAGCACTTCGTTATAAGCTGTATCAGCGCAACCTTCATCCGTGTAAACGATTTGCATCACATTGTATTTGCCTTCCTGATCGTAGGTGTACGTTGGTTCCTGAGCATTTGAAGTATCGCCGTTACCAAAATTATAAAGCCAAAACATACCGTTGCTTGAATTATCCGTAAAGTTGATTGTCGGGTTATCTACGGAGGTAATATTTGGGTTAGCTGTAAATCCGGCTGTGGGTTGTGGATATACTTCCACTGCATTAGGGATTTTGATGCTGTCAGAGCAACCGGCATCATTGGTAATGGTCAGTTGAATATCATATAAACCGGCATTATAGGTGTGGGTCGGTGACTTGCTGGCAGAAGAGTTACCGTCCCCGAATTCCCACAGCCAGCCAGTAATATTCCCGGAGCTATAATCCTGGAAATAAACATCCAAAGGCTCACAGCCTTCTCTTGGGTCTGGCATGGCAATACTTGGGGATGGTTTTGGGTTTACGGTGACTTCCACTGTATCCACTATTGCCGGACAACCGGTAGTGTCTGTAACTGAAATTTCATACGTGGTGCTCTGTGAGGGTGTCCCCACGGGATCGTCTGTGTTGGGATCGTTTAACGAGCTACCTGGCGACCAGGAATAACTGTATGGCGGATTACCAAATTGTGCATCCACATTCAGCATAACAGAGTCTTCGCATATTGCTGTATCCGGAGATGTTGTCAAGTCGATAGGTGTATAGTCCATTATTGGTATTTCTATGGTATCTGTATTGCAAATTGAAGTTTCAATGATCATATAAAAATATTCGGTCCCTTCCGGGATTGTATCGGCTATAGGGGAGATAACAATCTCGCCTGTATAATGCGATGCCGGGATAACAATACTATCTGCGACTAACGGAAAATCCACTCCATTGGTGGCTGTACCCCACATCGAATCTATATCAACTACATAATCGTTGGGCTTTATTTTGTTGAGTTTTGCTTCAACGATAACTTCATTGCATCCTTCGATAAGTTTATCATCAATCCCGGGGATCGTAAAATCAGTGTCGATTTCTACGGCATCTGTCGAAAAACTACCTTCTTCTAAAAATACGGCAGAATCATAGGAGCTGTCTCCTGCATCACCTATGGCAATTTTAAAGCTATATGTTTTGCAGGGTTCTACGACAACCCATGCAGTTAAAATGACTGTATGCCCGTCGTATTCGATGGTTGTACCCGATGTATTGTCCACATAGTATTGAGAATTTACATTGTCATTAACATTATCAATTGTGACAGGCATGGTTGTGCCCGGAATTAACGCAATGTTTTCTTGTTGATATTGGCCACCGTTAGGGTTGGGGCCTGTTACAAAAAATCCGAAAACATCGTTATAATTTGAGTTAACGAACTCCGGATATTCATCTGAACCAAAAACGTATTGGAATTCTAAGGTATCTCCGATAGGGACAAAGTCGAATTCTATAACAGCCGCATCATTAACCGTATAGCCGGGTATTAAGTTGGCCAGGTCGGGATCACTGCCGGTGCCATTATTTGTTGTAATACTTCCAGTATTGTTGGGGCCGGGAGCATCGTTAACATCTCCTGTGGATAAAATAAGCCCGGAGTTTAATCCCATGCTGGTTGGACCGCCGCCTATGAATTTACCTCTCGCATCGGCGCTGCCGGAGTAAGAAACATTGGTGACTGTTACCCCACTGCCGATTAATACATTTTGCACCAAATTATTGACACTTATGTTTTTATTGATGTTTAATTGTCCCATCCCCTGATGAACTGTGAATAGAGATAGAAGTATAAGAAGGTAAATTTTAGGTCTCATAATTGATAAGTTTATGATATTTGATCCAAGTATTTGTGTTCTGTTAATCGTATTGTATTCATACCTTGCCCTATCATCATATGCTGATTTTTCCTGTGATTGTTATGTAAACGAAATTCAGGAAAATTCACAGCACTCACTACTCATCTCTCACCACTCATTATTCATCCTTAATCCTTCTCTAATCCTTCAAGTTCAAACTTTGAAATCCCTTTGGCGGCATCTTTGGTTAAGTCTTTATTCATCAATTTCAACTTTTTATCATGATCATTAAGCGTTCCGACGATGCTTTCAGCGGGAGCCAAACTTAACTTCATGTCATACTCACTTCCTTTTGGCAGATTACAGCTGCGGCAATGGTCTCCGATCCACAAATTTAATTTCCATTTTAAGGTGATATTTTTATCCGTGGTATTCACATACTTAAACAAAATATAGGAATGTTTATAATCAGCGGTTTCCTTAACAACTTTCTTTTGATAAAATTCAACGCCATTGAATTCTTTGAATTTTGTCCAGCTTGGGTTGTCAGTCGGGCGGATTGTCATAGCTGTTAGCATAATGAAAACTAAAAGAGCAGGGATAAGAATTTTCTTTAGCATGGTTCTGGTGTTTTGGTTTTTTTGATAGGTTAATCATTGGATGCAATTTGAAGGCAAAGGTTTACTAAGATAAAAAAATTATACCAATTACACAAATAAGGTCTTCTTTAAGATAATAAAATCTATGTGGCGAAAAAGTCTTTTAGTGAAGCCATTATTATCTTCTTCCAGCCATATTTGATGTTTTCAAATGCTTCATCGGGGATATTGGTTTGGTTAAGTTCAACCAGGGTTTTGTCATTACTTTGCGGATGTAATGTCAGGGTAACAATTGAGGGTTTGTTTTCATCTCCAAAAAACCATTGTTGTTTAATCATTTTTCCCGGGTCAAACTCCAGGTTTTTCCCTACAACATCACCATCAAGCCATTCAAATGAACTACCGGGAGTTTCACTCATGATAGCGGGATAACCTGTCCACAACTCAATTGTTTGCGGTGTTACAAGGGCTTTGTATAAAATGTCCGGATCTGTATTGATTTTAAAAGAAAGGCTTAAAATTTTCATTTTATATGTTTTTGTGAATAATACTTGCTGTCATTTCTACAAATTTACAATTATTTCTGCAGGTTAGCCAAAAATATCTAATCAGATAAAATTATAAAATTTTTATTCGGGGTTTATACAAAATCCATAAATTAGCAACATGTTTTTATAACAGATTAGCATGTGTTATTCATGTATTAAGTTCAGTGCAGATCAAAGATGAGGAGGTTTGAAGATAGAATACACTCATTTAAAACTTGCAAAGATTTTATAAAGAGTGTCCGACTTTTTACTATGGCAGGTGGACTGAAAATAATGCACCCTCAATGACTAAATAAAATACAGATTTATATTCATATGGAGAAAGATAAGCAAACGAATAAGAAGAGTGAAGCTCATTTGATAAGCAATAAGAAGTATTTTGATGTAGATGGTCCTGTATTTTGGCCGGCAGCTGTTCTTATTGTGGTTTTTATCGCGATAACGCTGATCGTAGGAGATCCAATGGAAAATATTTTCTCGTCCATACAGACGGAGATATCGACCTATGGCGGTTGGTTTTTCATTTTAGCGGTGAATTTCTTTTTGTTTTTTGTGATTTATATCGCATTCAGTAAATATGGAAATATCAAATTAGGCGGGAAGCGATCAAAGCCTGAATTTTCATTAGGCTCCTGGTTTGCGATGCTTTTTAGTGCAGGAATGGGGATTGGTATTTTGTTCTGGAGTGTGGGCGAACCCATTAATCATTTTATGAGCCCTCCTTCCGGAGAAGCAGGCACCATAGAAGCTGCAGAGATGGCTATGGAGTCTACATTTTTACACTGGGGGTTGCATGCCTGGGGAATATATGCTTTAGTAGGCATGTCATTAGCTTTTTTCACTTTTAACCGTAAACTTCCGTTAACAATCAGCTCTGTTTTTTATCCGGTTTTGGGTAACCGTGTACATGGTCCTACCGGTAAAGCCATTAACGTATTGGCCGTGGTAGCTACCTTATTCGGATTGGCTACTTCCTTAGGCTTAGGTGTTCAACAGGTTAGTGCCGGTTTGGCCCATTTATTTGACTTGCCCGATACTGTTACTTCTCAGGTCATTTTAATCACATTGATCACGCTTGCTGCTACAGGCTCTGTCGTGGCCGGGCTCAGTGGTGGTGTGCGAAGGTTGAGTAATATCAATATGGTTATTGGAGCGATTTTCCTGCTATTTATGATTGTAGTAGGTCCTTCTTTATTTATTGCAGACTCTTTTGTGCAAAATACAGGCGCTTATGTTCAGAATTTTTTCCATCTGTCAACCTGGACAGAAACTTATCAGCAGTCTGACTGGCAAAATGGATGGACTGTTTTTTACTGGGCATGGTGGATTAGCTGGTCGCCGTTTGTAGGTATGTTTATCGCTCGTATTTCCCGCGGGAGGTCTTTGCGGGAATTTGTATTGGGTGTGCTTATTGTTCCCACTCTGCTTACCTTTTTATGGTTGAGTGCTTTTGGTGGCAGCGCTATGTTTTTGGAGATTAACGCTATGGCCGATATTGCTACTGCAGTTTCCGAAAATGTGGCCACATCATTGTTTGTGTTACTGGAACAATTTCCATGGGCTATGGTCACCTCTATGGTAGGTATCATCCTCGTCACAGGTTTTTTTGTTACATCTTCAGACTCCGGTTCATTAGTTGTTGACTCATTGACTGCCGGCGGAAAGCTGGATGCACCGGTAATGCAACGAATTTTCTGGGCGTTAACGGAGGGTGGTGTTGCTGCTGTGTTGTTAGTAGGCGGAGGCCTGGGAGCCCTACAGACTGCCGCGATTACGACCGGTTTGCCCTTTGCCGTTATTCTTATCCTTATGACCCGAAGTTTGCTTAAAGGACTGGGAACCGAATATCAGGAAATGAAAGATGCTGAGATGGAATCCGAAAAAGAACAATATCAGCAAGCGATTACTGCCATGATCCGGAAACACGAAAGTTCGCGCTCCGGTCAGGGGAAGCAAGAAAATGAAACCCAATCGAAGGATAAAAATAACCAACAGAATAAATCACAGAACACCGAAAACGAAAAATAGTTATGTATAAATTTGATCATATTTTAGTAGCGCTCGATCTTAGCGATATGGATAGCTTCCTGATTCGCTACAGTAATTTTTTATTGGAAAAATTCAAGCCCAAAAGTATTACGTTTTTGCATGTCATAAAATCTTATGAAATCCCAAAAGATGTGCGTGCAAAATTTCCGGAAATGGATGAGCCCCTGGCAGATATTGTTAAGGAAGAATTGAGTGCCAAAATAAAGGAACTGTTGATAGATGCCGGCAAAACAGATGTCCACGTGGTTGTAAAAGAAGGTGTGACAACAGAAACAATTGTGCAGTATAGCCAATTGAATGATATTACACTAACCCTGATGGGTAAGAAGATCGGATATAAAGGACATGGGGGAGTTGTTAGAAAAGTGCTCAACATTACTCCTTCGTCAGTTTTGCTTATAAGTGAAACAGCTCAACCTAAGATGGATCATCTGCTGGTTCGTATGGACTTCACGAAAATGTCTGTCATGGCAATGAAAATGGCGCTGAAAATCCAAGAGCAAACGGAGGCTAAAATATCTTGTCATCATGTGCATAAGTTGCCGTTGAAATATTTCACCCGAAGCTCGGTGAGTGACGAGAATAAGCTTGAACGGGAGATATATAATTATACCCAAAAAGAATTTAAGAAATTTGTTAAAAAGAACAAACTGGCGGCCAATGATATTCCCTGCACGTCAGCCCTGGACTTTGAAAACGAAGAAGCCCAGATTTTATACAGCAAAGCACTTACCATCAGTGCTGACTTAATTGTACTGGGAACTAAGATCAAATCATCCATGGCGGATGTTATTTTGGAGAGTACTTCCGAAAAGTTGGCCGGACCGGAGAAAAATATTCCCGTCTTTGTAGTGAAAGATCGCTCACAAACTATGGGCTTCTTAAATGCGCTTTTTGATTAAAAAACACATATTGCAGATCTATTGATTAGAGTTTTTATCCTAGTTATAAACCAGATGTCAGAAAAATACAGCTTTATGACCAACAAGATCAACAAAACGAACTCAACAGCCCTGTTTCTATTGATTTTTACGGGATTTATTTTGAATTCCTGTAATTTAAATCCACTGGAGGAGGAGCAGGAACGCACTTTAAACCTTGTTTATACCGACTGGACCGAAAGCGTGGCTTTAGCTCATTTAAGCAGTGTCTTGCTTGAAGAAAAAATGGAATATGACGTTTCCATGAAATTGGCTGATGTGGAGTCGGTTTACAAAGATTTGGCAGAAGGAAAAGCCGATGTATTCCCTGATGCCTGGTTGCCGGAAACGCAAAAAAAATATTATGATATCTATCAGGACCGGATTGAGCAGGTTGGAATTATTTTCCCCGAAGCCAGAACAGGGTTTGTTGTTCCCGAATATAGCAAACTAAAGACAATTTCCGATTTGAAAAAATACGATCTTCCTGTGATTGGTATTGACTCCGGCGCCGGAGTGATGCATCAGGCTGTGTTTGCGCTTGAAACTCATGATTTGCAAAACAAAGTAGTGGACTATTCGGAAAATGTCATGCTTCAACATTTACAAGATAGTATTGAAAGACGAAAAGAAATTGTGGTTACAGGCTGGAAACCACACTGGATTTTTGCACGATACAAAGTCCGTTTTCTGGAAGACCCGGATAATCTTTTTGGTGCCCAGGAAAAGATTTATGCTCTTAGCCGAAAAGATCTTTATGAAGAGCATCCCCATGCTGTCCGTTTTTTCGAAAGAATGCAGTTGTCCGAAAAACAATTAAATCAGTTGATTTATGAAATCCGGATTAATGAAGACCCCAGAGCAGGGGTGAAAGAATGGATTAAGAAAAATGAATATATCGTGAATCAATGGGTGAAAAATCTTAAGCCTGAACGGATGAAAATCATGTAACAATGGATTATTGTTTGTCTGTTAGGAGGTTAACAGTTCGCACTGTCACAAAAATTGTATATTTGCCGGTTTAAAATTATATGTAATGGCAAAGAATCAGGGGAAACTGACATCAAAAGATTATCTGAAGGAGCTGAAAACATTTTACCGGTTTACAATCCAGGGGCTTATAATTTTAACTGTTGCGGTTTTGGGAATGTCTTATCTGGGCGAGACAGAGGCTCCTGATTTAAATTTTGAGCAAGGAACGTTTATCTTAATAATGCTGGCTGTGTTTCTTATTGTTTACGCAGGCGGATGGCTGTTACGCCGAAAAATGCATAATCAGTTGCTGGCTTTGCCGTCGCTTAAGAGAAAACTTCAAAAATACCGGCTCTACTTTTTGATGAGCTTACTTTCATGGAAGTTGATCGGGTTACTGGCAATGGTTGGGTTTTATATTTCAGCGAACTATGTTTTTCTTCTGATAACCGCCCTGGCTCTTTTGGGTATTATTTCTCAAAAACCAAACCTGGAAAAGATTGCTAAAGAAATTGAACTTTCGTCAGCTCAAAAAGAAAAAATGCAGGATCCGGAGTTTGTTATTTCCTGATTTAGTTTCATAATTTTAGTCCATTGCAATAAATTATTCCCTTTTTCAGGAAACAAAATTTATATTTGCAGTAATATTTGAGATTAAAGAAAAATCATCGCGGCATAAGTGACTTTGTCGCCAAACTTCTAAAGTTTGTAGTTTTATCCAATTGTTCGGTGATTTTTAATATTTTAACAACCCTGGGGTATAATATCACAATAGAGAGGAGGTACGCTTATGGAAGAAGTTACTATCAATTTTCAGGACTTAATCCAGGAAAAGAAATGGAAAGAAATAAAGTATCAAGTTGTTGATATTGACCCGGTTGATATTGCAGAAGCTATTGAGCAATTACCTGAAGATGACGATATTATCCTGTTTCGGTTATTGCCTCAGGAACAAGCAAAAACTACCTTTCAGTTGCTATCTTATGACAAACAGGAACGAATCATTGACGGGCTTGCCGCTAACGTAAATAAGGTTACCAGCTTGTTGAATGATCTGGACCCGGATGATCGTACCGCTTTGTTTGAAGAGTTACCCGGTGAAGTTAGTCAACGCCTGATACAACTTCTCTCGGCCGAAGAACGACGTATTGCGACTCGCTTACTCGGTTATCCCGAAGATAGTATCGGAAGGCTTATGACGCCTGAGTTTGTTGCTATTAAACACTATTATACCGTAGCTCAGGCTCTGGAACACATTCGCAAATTCGGACATGACTCAGAAACGCTGAATGTAATTTATGTTGTGGATGATAACTGGAAACTGGTTGATGACCTGAGGATTAAAGAAATTATCCTGGCAAAACCGGAACAGAAAATCGAAGAGTTGATGGACCACCGCTTTGTGGCTTTAAATGCTTTCGATGATCAGGAAGAAGGACTTCAGGAGTTTCAGGATTATGACAGGGTAGCTTTACCGGTCGTTAATACCGAAGGTGTCCTGATTGGGATTGTTACCTTTGATGATGTGATGGATGTTGCAGAGGAAGAGACTACCGAAGACTTTCACCGCTTTGGTTCTTTTCAGGATGCTATTGTTAATCCCCTGAAAGCAAGGGTTATGTTGCTATACCGAAAACGCATTTTTTGGTTGACAATTCTCGTGTTTATGAATGTGTTTTCTGGAGCTGCAATAGCCCATTATGAGGATTTTATTCAGTCTGCCGTATCCCTGCTTTTTTTCCTCCCCTTGCTGATCGGCAGTAGTGGTAATGCCGGGGCGCAATCTGCCACACTTATGATCCGGTCACTGGCCGTGGGAGATGTTGAAGTAAAAGACTGGTTTAAGCTTTTAAGCAAAGAATTGTTGGTTTCCTTCTTGTTAGGCATTACCATGGCTGTAGGTGTTGCCCTGGTGGCAAGCTTCCGGGCACCTGATATTATTATAGTAGTAGCATCTACTATGGTTTTAACGGTTATGGCCGGAAGTATGATCGGACTGCTCTTGCCGTTTATCTTTACCTTGCTGAATAAGGACCCCGCCGCTGCCAGTGCTCCTCTGATTACCTCTATTGCAGATATAACCGGTGTTTTGATCTATTTTTCCATTGCGAAAATGTTCTTGCTTTGAAATTGATAAAACCTCAACAATAGAGGTGCAAATGTTGAGGTTTTGACTGCTTGATTTAAATACAAAGAGAAGTGTTTTCGTTTTATTTTGAGTTATGTAACTGCTCAATATATGATTTCATATACAGGTGCAGGTCGGCAGGTGTACGGCTTGAGATAAGGTTTTTATCCTGCACAACTGCTTCGTCAATCCATTGGACGCCTGCATTTTTCATGTCGTCTTTAATAGCTCCTACACTGGTAGCTTTGCGGTCTCTCAGAATTCCGGCAGAGATGGCAACCCAGCCGGCATGGCAGATGATACCAACCGGTTTCACGGCATCATTCATTTTTTTGATAAAATCTGTTACTTTATTGTTTCGCCGTAATTTATCAGGAGCATATCCGCCGGGGATAAGAACACCGTCAAATTCTTCTGCGTTGAGGTCATCAAATGAAATATCTGCTTTAGCCGGTAGGCCGTTTTTACCCTTATACGTTTTGCCGGCTTCCGGCCCGGCCAGTTTTACGTCAACTCCTTCTTCGCGTAAACGGATTGCCGGATACCACAATTCCAGATCTTCATAGATGTCATGTACTAATGTTACTACTTTTATACTCATATGTCTGTTTTTTGTTAGTTATGTTCTTTAGCATAACGAAAAACAGCAGGCTTTTGTTTAGCAGTTGCTCATTTGTTTAAAATCACCTTCCCTGACAGGGTTTGCAATGAACAATAAATTATAGTTATGAATAACTGCACCACCCTGTCAGGGATGATCTTCAGGAAGCTTGCCTGCGTAAAAGCCGCAATAGATTTTCTTTTCTGATTGTTTGGTTTTTACATTTTTCGTTATTATCTTTGAATGGATATAAAACCCAAAAACCGAATTACTATGAACCTATTTACACAAGTTAACCATTCTATTAGAAGATGGGGGTGGCTCATTATCAGTCAACTAAAAATATAAAAAGAGTTATGAAAACGAAATGTATTATATTAATCCTGCTTATCTTTCTTCTGTGTTTTTCTTCTAGAACAATAGCCCAATATGGTCATGCTGATAATTTGGTTTTACAAACAGGAAGCATGAAGCCCGCGAATAATTACTTTTTTTCATTTGATAGTTTAGGAATTTCAAAGGATACGACAATAAAAACTACTGGCTCTACAAATCATGGAACTGGAACTAATCTTTTTCAGATGGCTGTATTTTCAGATCAGAATGGAAACTTGAAATTATATTCCGATGGCATACGTGCCTGGAATGGCCAACATCAACCGATTGATACCACACTTTATCCGCCAGATAGTGTGGCAACATCAGAAAATGTAGCTGTGCCTATGCCTGATAGTTCGGGGCTTATATATGTTTTTTCACTTGTTCATCAACAAATAGGAGGTACTTCTCTAAACTATTTACTGATTGATCTCAACGGAAACAATGGGCAAGGCAGTGTTGTGGTCTCCGGTCAGCAATTTACACCTTATGAATTAAAAAATGGCCTGGCTTTGACCAAGCATGCAAACGGAAGAGATTATTGGCTGGTGAGCAAAAAATGTAAAACCAATGAATATGTGAGTTTCCGAATTAAACCCTCGGGCAATGTGGATACGGTCTTTTCCCAGGCAGGCTTAGTACAGAATGATCATTCGGGTGTTGGCTATTTGAAATTTTCTCCAAACGGGAAATGGTTGGGAGATAATAAACTTGAGTTCCAAATTGATAATGATACACTTCAATTACTCAATTTTGATGCTGCAACCGGCATGGTTAGTGATTCCAATATTCGTTATGTTCCGTGTCATATTCCATTTGATGGCATTGGAAAACCCATAGAATACGCATTTTCACCTGATAGTCGATATGTCTATGTTTTTCATCATCACACTTATGCGAAGCGATTTAATCAATATGACTTAGCTGCTCAGGACCAGCAAAGTTTTTTTAATTCCCGGACTATGCTCAGGAAATATGTTCATCCTCAGGGGTATGGTAATTTTGGTATTATGGGGCTTATGGCGAATGGCAAAATTTACAATCCTTCTACAGCTCATTATGTTTATAGTAATAATTCTGGTAGTTATTTTAATTCCATCGAAAGTCCCGATTCTGCCGGTACAGCCTCTAACTGGCAAGACTATTCGTATATAATTGATTCGACTTTGTATGGACCAGAATATTCCCATTTCCCGCTTTTCTGCTCCTCCTGGCTTCAGGAGCCGGTAGATTTCAGCTATACGCACACTTGTGCGGGGGAAAATGCCCAACCCACCCTTTTTGCCTTTACGGACAGTGTGTATGAGGCGGAATGGCATTTCGGCGACAGCC
>JAIPBW010000097.1 GCA_021738505.1 Bacteroidales bacterium
TCTTACTGTCATTTGCTTCGCGTCATTTATCCGTCTTCGACGGATGTCATTTTTAGTTTACCTTGTGAAACCTTTTTCTGTTTCACCAAGGTCATTTGCGCTTCGCGCGTCATTTTGCTTTACTATATTCTAAGTCATTAACTTCAGGGCTTTCTGAGACGGTTATATTTGACAGCAACCGGACACAGAACTATAGAAAATGACTATAAATGACCATTAATGACTACTAATGACAATAAATGTCATTGTTTTCTTTGCATTATCCAACTCGTCCAGCCATTTAATCATTCACCTGTGTGTCGAAAAAACAGGTGATAATCGTAAAGTTGTTTCCGGCTTTGTTTTTTAAGTTTCTTATTCTATAAAGCTCAAATATTTATCTCTGATTTTTTCCATTTCAAATGATGTAAGATCCGGAGAGTAAATCCTGAGAAAATCGATAAATCCGTTTTTCTGGTATATATTGCCGAGTGCTGCATCAAAAGTATACATTCTCAGACTATTCTTAACTCTTATTGTAATTGCTTCAAAGTTGTCCCATGATAGTTCTTTTGGTGAGAGAATATAATAAGTAGCCGGATTGTCTGTATCTTGATAAATATTGTCTTCGATCAATTTCATATTGATGAATTTCTGTATTTTGATCATGCATTCAATATCACTTATTTTTCTTTTTTTATGAAAATTTACATTGTATTCTGCGTATTTTTCTGTGATTTCGGGAATACTATAAGGTGATTTCAGATGAAGCCTTATGCATGATAAATTTTTCCCGGATAAATTGATTCTTCCCGGTGCTGCTTCTAAATTTTTTATGCTTTTCCGGATATCTTGCGTAATTCTGGTAATGCGTGCTTCATTAAAACATTCAAATGGTTTGATAATCAGATATAATGAATTGGTTTTTCTTTCGGAACCCCAGTTGGGAACATGTTGTGGTGAATAATAGCCAGGAAAAGGTCTGACAGATTCCATAATAAACTCATTATGGTTTACAGGAGCTTTTAGAGAAGAAAGCTTTTCTTTCTTTTCTATAAATCCTATTGATGCTATAGTTTGAGGCGTGTGCATAGTATAGGTTTTATTGATTTGTGGTAAAGTTATAAAAACACATCTCTTTTGTAAACCCGTCTTAAGAAAATTATTTGTTTTTTCTTGTTACAAAAGTAACAATAGAAATTTTCTAATCCAACTATTAGTCAAGGGATATATAAGGAATGGTGATAATCAAGCGATAAATTAGAAGTGTTCTAAAATAATGCATTAAACGTCATATTATCAGGTATAAAATTACTACTATGTATAATTTAACAAATTGGGAAATTTATTCAGTAAAGGTTAAAAGATGATATTAATCAAACAAAAAACTGACGAATTCCATAAAAAATAAGGGATTTAGCATGTTTTTTTTGTTAATAATTCTATGGAAAAGATGTTGTACAAATGATTCAGTCGGTAATGAAAACGCATTACTTTTGGTGTTAACGTAGCCTTTAATGTTCATGGGTTAAATTAGATCAGATATTCATAAAAGCAGTAATAATGAGTTTAGCAACCATAGATTGGATTATTATCCTGTTGTATTTTGTGATAAGTTTGTCCATAGGATTTTATATGGCCAAACGAGCAAGTCGTTCCACAGGCGATTTTTTCTTAAGTGGCAGAAATTTGCCATGGTATATCGCCGGGACAAGCATGGTAGCCACCACTTTTGCAGCCGATACTCCTTTGGCCATTACAGAGATGGTGGCTGAGAACGGAATTGCCGGAAACTGGCTGTGGTGGAATATGCTTTTTGGTGGTATGCTGACTGTGTTTTTCTTTGCCAGGTTATGGCGCCGTGCCGGTATTCTAACCGACTGTGAGTTTGTTAGTATTCGCTATAGTGGAAAGAGAGCTGATTTTTTGCGTGGATTACGTGCAGTATACATTGGTATATTTATGAATGTTATCGTGATTGCCTGGGTTAATCTGGCAATGGTAAAGATCGTGAGTGTTATGTTGCCGGAGATAAGTTTTTTTGGTATCGATGGTCTTGATATTGCAGGTATTCATTTCTCTGCTGAGTTAATGGTTGTTGGAATGATGATGTTGTTTGTCGCCTTGTATTCGTCTCTCTCCGGTATGTGGGGTATTTCCTTTACGGATACTTTTCAGTTTGTCATTGCTATGGCAGGGTCGATAGCATTAGCTGTTATGGCAGTTAATCATGCTGATGTTGGCGGCATTAGTGGTCTGAAAGAACAACTGCCGGAATGGATCTTCCGGTTTACTCCGGACGTTACTGCCGGCGGTCAAACGTCGTCTACCGGTGAAATGCTGAAGATGGGTGTCGTGGCTTTTGTGGCGTATTTAGGTGTTCAATGGTGGGCCAGTTGGTATCCCGGCTCGGAACCGGGCGGAGGAGGTTATATTGCCCAACGTATGATGTCTGCTAAGGATGAGAAACATTCGCTCTTAGCTACACTGTGGTTTAATATTGCACATTTTGCTATTCGCCCCTGGCCCTGGATTATTGTAGCTTTAGCAGCTCTTGTGCTTTATCCCGATGTGCCTGATAAAGGAGCTACTTATGTGATGGTTATCCGGGATATAATGCCGGCCGGATTGTTAGGGTTATTGCTTGCTGCCTTTTTAGCTGCCTATATGTCCACAATTGCTTCCCAGACTGTTTGGGGAACTTCTTATATTATTAACGATCTTTTTCGTCCTTTCATCAAACCGGGAGCTGAAGAACGCTATTATGTCAAGATATCACGAATTACGACTTTTGTGCTGTTATTTTTCTCATTGATTGTTACTACTCAATTTGACAAAATTTCAGATGCCTGGCGCTTTATCCTGGCTTGTAGCGGTGGAATTGGTTCTGTTTTAATACTACGGTGGTTTTGGTGGCGCATAAATGCCTGGTCAGAAATTGCTGCTATGACAGCTCCTTATCTCATTTATCCATATCTGAAAATTCATACAGATTTGATGTATGAGTGGATCCTGATCATTATCGTAATATGGTCTACCGTCATCTGGCTTGCGGTAACATTTTTAACGACACCAACGAAAGAGGATAAATTAAAGTCATTTTATAAACGGGTTCATCCCGGTGGTTGGGGCTGGAAAAGAATAGCAGCCCAAATGCCTGAGGTGACAGGGGATAGTGGTTATGGACGTTTGTTAGTCAATTGGTTAGCCGGATCCGTCATGATCATGTCTGCCTTATTCGGAACCGGGCGACTAATATTTGGCGAATTTCGCGAAGCGATAATTTATTTGATACTTGTAGGTATTACCGCCACTATTATTATCTGGCAAATGAATAAGCTGGGGTGGAAGAAAGCCATTAAGTAGGTACTGATGTAAAATCAGGCCACAATCCGGCAAATTTTATTGTGAAGCATGAAAAAATAAGGGGTCTGAATGGCAGTAGTTTTTAACCTTCCTCATCTATTTCCAGGCGAAAACCTGTGCCATGAATATTTTTGATCTGAATATTTTTGTCATGTTTTAAGTATTTCCGCAGGCGGGTAATAAAAACGTCCATGCTTCTACCGGCAAAGTAGTCATTCTCGCCCCATATTTCGCGGAGAGCCTTTTCTCGCGAAACAAGATTGTTTTTGTTTTTGCAAAGCAAAGCAAGCAAATCGGCTTCTTTTCTGGTAAGTGAGTTTGACTCGTTATTGTTATTGTATTTTAAGGAAAGGTTATAATAATCAAATTCATATTTGCCTATGTTGAAAACTGCTTTTTTGGTATCTTCATGTATTTGCCCTGTCCGTCTTAAAATAGCCTTTATTCTAAGGCTTAGCTCTTCTGTGCTAAACGGCTTGGTCAGGTAATCATCTCCGCCTACCTGAAAGCCTTTAATCCGGTCATCTTTTAGTGTTCGGGCAGTTAAGAAAACTATCGGTGTTGTCTGATCGTGTTGCCGCAGGGATTGAGCAATTTGGAAACCATCTACTTTAGGTAGCATGATGTCAAGGATACATAAATCGTATTTTCGGCGATTGATTTTTTCCTTGCCATAATAGCCATCTGTTTCCCAATCTACAGAATAACCTTCTTTATAAAGAAAGTCTTTTAAAACTTCCCCCAGATTGGGATCATCTTCTACCAGAAGAATTTTTATGGGTTGTTCAGTCATAGTTTTATATTTACTCAAAAATAATACATTATAATAATATGTCAAGTTACTTTTGAAAACAATTCATTACTTCTCAGCTAAATAAACACTGAAACACGTTCCTTGTTCAGATGTTTGCTGAATTTCTATTTTCCCGTTGTGTTGTTCAATAATTTTCCTGACATAATAAAGCCCCAATCCGAATCCCCGTTTTTCTTCTTTCTTATGGTATTGTCCACGGAAAAATTGTTTAAAAATATGCTTTTGTTCTTCTAATGGAATTCCGGGTCCGTTATCGCAAATGTCAATACGGATTGAGTATTGGGCATCGTCAAAAGTTTTGACGGAAATCTCCGGTGTTTTTTGAGTGTATTTGAGTGAATTTTCCAGAATGTTAGCCATTACATGTGTAATATGAATCGAGTCAACATATAATAAGTGTTGTGTGGCTGAAAAATTTGTGTGAATTTTGGCACCCAGTTGCTCAATTTGCAAAGTTAATGATTGTATGGCCTGGTTAATCAAGTTGCGGATATCGGTTTCTTCTTTAACGAGTTCCAATTCTGCTCTGTCGATTATTGTCATTCCCATTAGTTTTTCAACTAACTGGCGTAAGCGAGTATTCTCTTGCTTTATAATATTCAGATAGCGGATGAGTTGTTTGTTTTTTGCATTCTCGCTATTGCTGAGCAACATGTCAGTTGCCATATTGATAGTTGCTAGTGGTGTTTTATACTCATGGATCATGTTTTTAACAAAATCCATCTTCTCTCGTGTTATTTTCTTTTCTTTCCTTAAAAAATTAACGGTTCTGATAAAAGCGGTGAAAACTATGATGAGCAGGATCAGAGAAACCAACAACCATGCGTTTATTTGGTAAAAGATCGTATTGTCTTCAACTTCCATATTCAAATAAAATGTAAATGGTGTTGGATTTTTAATGCAGGAGATAGATGATTTGTAAACCGAAGGTCCTTGCATAGCGATTGTATCACGATTGCTTACAACGATCTCACCGCTTTTTTTATTGACAACAGCAAAGCGGTATGCTTTGTCAATACTTAAACTTTTCATGTTTTCACTGATAAGCGAATCGATTAAAGCAGGTGTAAGCAGATTTTTTATGTACTGTGTTGTACTATGTTCGGAAAGCGTATCGGGTATTCTATTACTCTGAAGCGCAATGAGCTGGTCGGAAGTTTTTTGAACAAGTAAATTTGTGCGATGGCGTTCACGTTCGGCATTTAATTCGTAAGCCATATTGAGCCATACCAACTGACTTACAATTATTCCGGTAACCGCAATTATAACGATGATGGTAATTATGCGGGGTTTGTCTTTTATTTTCATAGTTTTATTTGGTCTAAATTAACCTCGGCTTAACAAGCATTAACAGGGTTTTAACTTTCTCCCTGCTTATGTTACATTATTTTTGTGAATAATCAAAGATAAAAAATTTAACGAAACGGACATGTTTAAATATTCAAAAGCCAAAGATAATGATTAGATATTTTGAGCATGACCGTCTTAAATCAAAAAAAAGAAGCTTATGAAAAAAATTATTGTTTTAACTTTCGTCATCGCTATGATTGCGGGTTTTTCTGCAATAAACCCGGCAGAAGCATTAGAAGATAGCAACCAGGTTGTGAATATGGTTTTTGATAATGATCCTGATAATGATGAGGATTGTTGTAAAGAAAGTGATGAAAAAGAGGGTGAGTGTTGTGAACATGATCATAAAGAAGGTGAAAAAACAAAAGAAGCCGAATGCAATCATAGTCACGAGCATACCTCAAAAAATCATGAGCAAAAAGAAAACTGCGAAAGTAAAACGCCTTGTAATAAGGAAAAAGAAGCAGGAGAGAAGAAGAAGTAAATACAATCAGTTTTCTGGTTTGATTATGAAAGGATGTGCGAATTTGACGTACATCCTTTTTTTATGCTTATGTTTTTTTGCTGATGAAATCGTATTTTTGTAAACGGACGAACACTGAAGAATGCTATGATAAAATTTCCTCATGCTAAAATTAATTTTGGCTTATATGTAGTTGCTCCTCGCCAGGATGGATACCATAACATCGAATCTATTTTGTGGCCTGTTCCCTGGCATGATATTCTGGAGATGGTTCCTGCAGCGGATAATCAATTTTCATTCAGCCAATCGGGCAATTCATTAGATGTTGATGGTTCCGAAAACCTGGTTGTAAAGGCCTGGAAGCTAATGCAAAAAAAGTACGATCTGTCTCCTGTGCACATTCACCTTCATAAAAATATTCCTTCCGGTGCCGGTTTGGGGGGAGGTTCATCCGACGCAGCCTATACTATTTTGGCTTTAAGTGAACTGTTCGAGCTGAATTTAAGTAAGAAGCGCATGCAGTTGATTGCCGGAAAACTAGGGAGTGATTGTGCGTTTTTTATTGATGGGAAACCTCATTTTGTCGCTGGGAAAGGGGAGTTGCTTGCCCAGACACAGGCAGACCTGGGTGGTTTTCATATTGGAATCGTCAAACCCGGGTTGCATGTTTCCACTCCGGAGGCTTACAAGAATATCAATGCAGCACCTTCTCCTAAGCGTTGGGAGTTTCCTGCTGATAACCCGGAAGAATGGAAGTATAAAATCCGGAATCAGTTTGAAGATTATTTGCTTGTGGAATATCCACACCTCAATACGATAAAGGGAAAGCTATATGATTATGGAGCTGTTTATGCCTCTGTAACAGGGAGTGGGGCTGCTGTGTATGGATTGTTCCGTGAGAGTCCGAATATGAAAAAATGGTTCCCGAAAGAGACCGTCTGGCAAGGGCAACTCTGACTTTATTCCGAAAAAAACAAAATTTAAGCGAATTTGTTATTCGGGCATGAATTTACAAACAAGGAAATATATCGGAGCTATATTCCTTCCATTACGTTTGGTGGGAAGTTGGTTGTTTTTGTCTGCAGCTCATCGTCGCCTTATTCTTGCACCCGAGAAGCATCAGTTTTTAAGTGAAGAATGGTTAGGGCATAAGATTAATACGTTTTATCCTCATTCCAACGGGTTTTTTAACACTGCTTTGGAGTATCTCGTTCAAAACCCTGTGCATTTGGATATCTTTACCTGGGTGTTTACTATTTCAGAGTTAATACTGGGGGTTTTACTTCTTCTGGGGGTTGTCTCCCGTTTTACCGGTTTATTTCTGGTTGGCATGGCTGTTGGCCTGATGCATACTTCCGGCTGGTTGGGACCGACCTGCCTTGATGAATGGCAAATTGCATCCTTGTTAGTAACATCTGGTCTCATGCTTGCACTATATGGCGGAGGTAGTTTTACGTTGGATTCCTGGCTGATGAAACGTCATCCGGATCTAAATGGAAATCGTTGGTGGCGTTTGGTTGCTGTTCCGGATTTTAAGGTGGAAAGCAAAGGCTTTAAACGTCTGGCTTATGGTGCAGCAATTCTTGTATTCGTCTATGTTATTGGTATGAATCAGGTTCATCACGGAGGTTTGTGGGGCCCGCTTCATAATTATTCCAAAAAACCCGGAATTGAATTGTCTGAGTTAAAGATCAGCAGCAATGACTCGTTTGCTTTTACAGCTTTTCGTGATAAAGGGCCTGAAGCTTACGGCTCATTTATAATTAAAGTTGATTTATTGGATGAAAAAGGAAACCTGATCCATCGCTTTGATGATCATTATCTAAAAAATATGGATACATCAAGAATTTCCAATATTAATGTTAATCGGGTGAAGCCCGGAGCCAATAGTCTGGTTATTCCTCTTGGAGCAGAAGCCGAATTGAAGTTTAATCTGCCTGACGATAAGACACTGAATCCAGCCGGAAATTACAAAGTTGTAATGACAGAGATTGGAGGACGGTCTTTTGAAGTGGCCCTTGAGTAAACCCCAATATCTTTCTATTAAATGCTTATGGTATCTGCCATTGTTTAATTAAAAGAGAATGTCCTTTGTAAGGAATATATTATCAGTTTGCTTTGTGTTTTTTGGGTCTTAAGTTTCGGTCTGGATTTCTACAATGTGATCATGCATGCGCCAGCCGTTATGATTTGATATGTCCGTAAAGTTCTGATTCTTCCAGATTGATCTGCAATGATCCCAAAAAAAATAGTAAGTTAGCCCCTCGAAATGATACCGGGAAATTTATGGCCCGGAGAAATAAGAAATCTTATTAATGTGTTGCGTGTAATCTTTTTGTGACGATTGATGGTCTGAACAAAGTGCGTTACATAACTACTAGCGTTAATGAGAATTTAAAATTTGAGCAACAATGCAGAAATCGGACATTATGGACAAATTGCGCCAAGCTAAGCCCGTGAAAAAAGGGAATTAGCATAGATCTTTGAAACTTTTCAACAGAAACCTGTAGGTAACCACTCCTACCTGGGAAAGCCTAACCAGCCCCCAGAACCGAGTGTTGCGTAGTCAGCAGAAATGCTGGCACGAAGCGTACACAGG